>JAHJIX010000018.1 GCA_018823045.1 Patescibacteria group bacterium
AATATTTATTTATAATCTATCATAGTAATTAATTATATAGTGCTTTCTATATGAGAATAGGTAGTACCTTATTTAATAATATATACACATACATATAACTCCCCTAAAAGATAGCGTATTTGCAAATATTACATTGTGCGACACTAGAGTAGTCAGTCGTTTTGATTGCTTAAAAACAAAAAAGACCTTGTTTGACTCGCTCAAGAAGGTCTTTTTTAAGGTATACTATTTTAGCATTGCTTGTATCTTTTGTTCAATACTTGCAAATGGTTCAGCACCACGAATGACTACTGCTTCCCCATCAGCGCCAACGATTACACCATGTGGTGTTCCTCGTCCGCCTGTTGCTTGTGCATCTTTTTCGTCAGCTTCTACTTTTCCTGCAGTATCTTTATTATCTAAACAACTTTTAAATGTTGTAACATTTAGCCCGAGCTCTCCTGCAAGTGCTGGAAGTGTAGTTACATCTAAACCATCATTAGATTTTGTTCTCTCAAAAACTAAATCAGTATATTCCCAAAACTTTCCTTGTAGCCCTGCACACTCAGTTGCAATTGCTTCTGTTCGTGCATTTTGATGTAGACTATCCAATGGAAATTGTCTATGAACCCAACGTACTTGATCACCGTATTTATCCATGACTTCTTGCATTGTTCCATGAAAACGTTTGCAGTATGGGCACTCAATATCGGTGTATACAATCAAACTAACATCAGAATCCTTATTCCCACGAATGTGGTCTACTTTTGGATCTACAGGTCTTGGTTTTACTGCAACTTGTTCTGTCGGTTGTACTACAGTTGGAGTAACAACTGTTGGTGTATCTCCTGTTTTTGCTGCGCCACCAAATTGCATGCTCAGTAAAATGAAAAATCCTACAGTACAAAGTACAAGCAGACCTTCAATAATTCCGAGTCCAAATACTTGTGATGGTGATAATTGCTCAAGCATGCTATTTATCCCCTTTTTTTCTTCCATATTTTGTATCAATCAATAATAAATTAAAAATAGTATGATAATATATGCCTATATAGAATAACATAAAACCATCTTAGCGACAAGATGGTTTTTATTTAAAAATGGAATAATCATCCACAGCTTACCAATCTTTGACTAAATAATTGAGTGGATTTACTGGAATTCCATCTTTACGAACCTCCATATGTAGATGAGCTCCTGTACTAAAAGGTCCTGCCCCATTGGTCCCTGGACGACCACCTGAATAGCCAACAAGATCTCCTCTAGCAACAAACTGATCTTCTTGTACCGTAATGCCACTAAGGTGTCCATAAACGGTTGACAGTCCATTATTATGCACAATCATAACATAACTATAACATGCTGGTGAATCACAGTGTCGTGCACGTGCAACATATCCTGATGCAGCAGCTTTTAATGGCGTTCCTTGGCTAATTGCTAAATCAATTGCATTGTGTTCAAAAATATGACGGAATGGATAATCTGGGTCATGAAAATACGCTGTCACATACCGACTATCTGATGGCCATGATAGTTTCCCATCATCTTGTACCTTTGTCCCATTTAATTTATTTTGAGCCTCTAACTTTCGACGAACCTCGTCTTCAATTCCTGAAATTTCATTTTCTACTTGCTGATACTCTTGTTTTAATTGTGACAATAGAGTATTAAACGTTAACTCAGAAGATTGTGTTTGTGCTAAAAGATGTTCTTTCATGTATAACTGTTCTTCTAAAGCTTCTTTTTTGTGCACAAGATCTTCTTTCATACTTTCATATGTTTCTCGTCGTTCTGTTTTTTGTATTTGTGCTTTTTCTAATGCTTCTTTTGTAACACGAATAGTTTTTATACTGTTTCCTAAACCTTCTTCTACTGTTTCTACATATTGAATTTGATTATAAAATTCAGAAAAATTATCATATGCCGCGGCAATCTCAATATATTTTTTTTGATCACTTTGTTGAATAGTTCTCAGCAATTCAGCAATAAGTTGTTTTTGTCTAAACAATACTTCTTCTTTTTTTTCTACTTGAATATCCAATGCTTCAATTTCAAGTTCGAGTGTATCCATTTTATGTTGCGTGGCTTCAATATCTAATTCTACTTGTGCCGTTCTATTATCAAGTATACTCATTTGATTACTCAAAGAAACCGCTTCTAAACGTGTTTGATTGATCTTTGTTTTGTATGTTGAAATGCTTTTTTCAAGATCTTTTACTTTTGCCTTATTGTCACTAATTTTTTTGTTCAATACCTCAATTTCATCTTGATACCCACCAACACCAACAGTAGGTGCCATATAATCACTATATGCATAGCCACCAACAAAAAGTATACCTGCTGCAGTAAGTATTCCTAAAAAAAATAGGTTATATTTATTTTTTAACATAGACAACTTGAGTAGGATAAGCAAAATCAGCTTTTTCTTTTTGCAAAGAACGCATGATTTCGATTAATAATTGTTGTTTAACATCCATATACACAACATAATCTGATGATTCCACATGGTATATCAATTCAAATTCCACACCAGAATCTTTAAGTGCGCTCATATGACAACGTCCAAAATTCACTCCATCCATCTTTTCAACAATTTTTTGAATTATCACAGGAATATGTTCCAAGGTAGATTGCTTTGTTTCATACACAAGAGAAAATAAGAGGACTTCTCTTCGCTGTTCTAGTGCTTGAAAATTTTGAACACGAGTTGCTGTTAGTTCTTTATTTGGAATAATTAATTCTTCACCTCTTAGTGTCTTTAATCGGGTACTTTTTAATCCAATATGCATAACTGTTCCACTATGCTCACCAATAGTAATGTAATCCCCTATTTGGAAGGGTTTATCCATGAAAATAGAAAATGAACTAAACAAATCGCTGAGTACATTTTGAAGTGCAAGCGCAATTGCTAATCCACCAATACCAAGACTTGCCACAAATGAGGTCACATTTACTCCAATATTTGACAGGATAAAGAGCCCCGCTAAAATCCATAATGACACAACAATCACTAATTTTAAAATAGAAAACATGGCACGAGCATGTCCTTGCTCCCCTTTTGTCGCAAGCTTTTTAACGTATACCTCTATAAGGAAATTAATGATGTGACTCACTGTTTGAATTATTCGGTATAATACAATGGACAATAACGCGACATGAATAATATTATGCGCAAGTTGTGACAAATAAATTTGTGTTAAGCCAACAAACAATGCAATAGAAAGATAAAAACTTGCCCCTAAATGTTTTAATGCATCAATTACCGCATCATCAAATACATTATCTGTTTTTTTTGCAACGGCTTCTACTTTATGTAAAATAAATGATTGAAATAATTTCAACACAATCAATGTAACTAACAAATACGCTAAACCAAGACTATATGCAAGTACTGTATTTCCAAAATAGCTATACTGTTGCAATGTTTCAAGAAAAACGCTCATACAAAAAAATCATCAAATATATATGCCCTAAGTATACCACACTGGGATAGGGCTTGACAAAAGAGTAAAAATGTGCTATACTTCGATAAAGTAGCTCACAATATAATTTTACAAAAAATGGCTAAAATAAGCTGTTTTTTCTTTTACCCACTCCCCTACCTTATCCACACTTTACTGTACGGAATTATAGTCGTATACTACACATAATTACTTATATATACACAAATTATGAAAAAATATTGTATTAATTGGAAAAAAGCACCAAATTTACGCATTGCATTTTTTATGGCAGGAACATTCTCCTTAATCTCTCTTGCCCTCGGAATCATGCTTCACCCCTATTACTTCATCCTTATGGGTGTTGTCGGATTCATGCAAATTCTCTTTGCAATCACCGGATTTTGCCCAATGGTTATTGGTTTACAAGTTGTTGGTAAAAGAGAATGTCATTTGAAATAACTATTTTGTATCAAAAAGACTTTCTAAATATATAGAAAGTCTTTTTTAATAATTATCTTCTAGAAACACTATTTCCAAGTATTTACTCGTTTAGACTCTTTTTTAAAACTTTGAGACAATGCTTTTTGTCTTGCTTCTAATAATAATCTTCTTCCTCGTATACTTCTCGTATACATAAAACTATTTTGTCCAACATGCTTACCCCACATAAGAGAGAAAAATTTTACATTCTTTTTATTTCTTCCAATGATCTCTGGTACGACATGAAAATCTTTACGTAAAAAGATATTCCACTTACTTTTTCGTAAAAGAAGATAACGTGGATTTTCTATAGGACTTAATACTTCTTCTAAACAATCAAGAAAAACTGACTTTTCATAAGAGGTTCCTCCTTCTAATCCACAGGACATTTTTCCAACAGCACCCTTTTTTGCAATAACCCTGAGCTTATTGACATCAGTTTTGATAACATTCATTTTATACAGCGTCTTAAGAAGAGCTAAACCAACTTGCCTCATATTTCCAGCAATAGGACCATTCCTCACAAAAAGATATAACGCTTTTAATAATCCTGGGAGAGAAACAAGCAAAGAAATACCTAAAATCATTGTAATCATCTCTATAGTAGGTTTTTCAGCAACAGCTTCAGAGAATTGACTAAAAACAGTAAGACCAAGTACAGAGGCTCGCCAAAATATCGCAAAAATAGTATTTCCAAAAATAAAATTTCGAGGTAAATTTACTTTTGGCGTTTCTAATTCTTGTACAATCTTTTTTACCTCTCCATTTTCAAGCACCTGTTGCCAACGCAAAGCAATATTTTTACGATTTTTTGCAGAAAGAAAAGTAAAATAATTAATCTTTTGGATTTTTAATTCATTATATGGAGAAGAAGAAATATGCATCCGATCAAAACCATTTTCAATAAATTCTTCGTGATGAGAGAGCCCCACAAAAGATTTAAATCTCCTCTTAAGCATAGAGAAATCATGACCAGCATAAGAATTATTTACCTCAACAGATGCTAAATGCCAAATATTTGAAACTTTTTGTTTTTTATTTGTATCAATACGTATGGCTCGGCCTCTCATTTGATTTGAAAGCATAAAAGAACCGACAAAACTTGCTAAAACAAGAGTATTTATCGATGGGGCATCCCAACCTTCTCCTAAAAGAGATTTTGTTCCAACCAAAATTTCAATTTCCCCTTTTCCAAAGATTTCTGTTATAAGATGAACCTTTTTTTTATTACTCTCCCCAACAATTTTCACTTCTAAAAAATCTTTATCAAAAGAAAAAGGCTTACATTTTATATGAGACTGAGTAATATGTTCTTCTTTAGCGGCAAGTATTAAGGCTTCTTTTGCTGTTTTTGGAATGATAACAATAGAACCACTCAAAACAGCAATCTTTCTGGTATCTAGATACTCCCGACGGATCTTTTCAAAAATGGGAATAACCCCAATACGAGAGAGAGCCTTTTCTTTTTCTTCTTTTTTTGGTAAAAATTCCTTTCGAATGTAATCTGTCAAAATCACCATCCGTAAATCTTTTTGTAATTTTTCATGTTCAAATTCAACAATCTTTATAATAGAATTTAATTTGTTTATGCTTGTCTTCAATAATTGTTTAATCTGTGGTGTATCTATCAAAAATACATTTCTTTTTTCAATAGCACCTATATCTTTCAAGCCTTTTCTTATTTGTTTTAATTCCTCTTTATATTGTTCTTCCAAAAAATCATCATGATACAAAACATTATTTAACAAAATTTCAGCCCACTCTGCAGTAAACTTCAAAATCTGTCTTTTTGATTTCCCAAGTACTTTGAGTAATCCTCTTGGCAATTTTCTACTAGAAGCATGTAAATAAAATAGAATACTTGAAAAATACTCAGGGTTTTTTAAAATACTTTCAATATGTTTTTCTGGCTCTACTACGCAAGGATGATTTTCTAATAAAGATATAAAAACATTATTTTGAGTAAATTCTTTTAAATACTTCTTAACCTGTTTACGAAAATCACTTACAATTTTACGCTCTGCGAGAGATAATGTATTTAAATATACAAAATCTTGATGAGGACAAAGATTTTTTGCAGCAACAAGCTCAGGTATAGAAATTTCAGCATCTATTGGACCTGCCAAATTTTGATAATTTTTCCATTCACCTGGCTCTACATCATATGGAGGAGTAGCGGTGAGTGCTACAATATGTTTTTTTTCTAAATTCTTTTTTAAATGCATCAAACTTTTCCACCAAGCATTTCTGAGATGATGCGCTTCATCAATGATAATCGTTTCTATTCCTTTTTCTTGTAATTTTTGGAGTGTTTTTTTTGCTACAGAAGTTATTTTTTTCTTTGTGTCTTCTACTTCATCACTTTCTTCTTCAATCAAATCTTCAGTCATCTCATCTTGATTAGTAAAAGCTGCATGTAAACCCTGATATGTTGAAACCGTCAAAAATTCTGGATTTTTTATATCAAAAGAAACCCAATCTGGAATTTTATTCATTTGAAGAAAATGCTCAGTAAAACGCTCTACCCACTGATTTCGTATAGCAATTGACGGAGCCAAAATCAATGTAGGAGTATTTATACGAAGCATGACCTCAAGCCCTAAAATAGTTTTTCCTGAACCAGGAGCAGCAACAATGTGCAAATGTCTATCATCAAGGTGAGATTCTAATTCTTTTAAAATTTCTTCCTGATATGGTCGCCAAGGAAATTCAAATTGTATATTTTCTGGAAATGTCTTCATAATGTTATTTTTATTGTTTTTCAAACAAATTCTCTGGAAAATTTTCACAAGACACTTCTAACTCTTTTTGGTATTTGTCTTCTCTATACAAATCCCAAAAATTTTCATTCCGAACATTAGGATTGTCTAAATAACTATAACATTTTTTTATTTTCCCTATACATTGACTTTTTCCAAGAAAAACTTGTTTTTTAATCCCCATACATTCACAACCGTACGAAGGAAGCTTAAAATAATAGTCACAGTTTGAAAAAGGTATTATTGCCACTAATAACTGCAAAAACATTAAAAATAAGAGAAAATATAAGAAATTTTTTAAAATTTCTTAAAAATAGATAA
>JAHJIX010000002.1 GCA_018823045.1 Patescibacteria group bacterium
CTCCCCCAGAGTTAATTAACCCAATGCGCCCCATGTAACTATTTGCTACTTGATAACGACATAAATCAATTGGATGATTACTGTTAAGCTCGCTATACATTTCATCAACATACTTTCCGTAACTTTCATTTGTATTTACTGCTGGATACCCACCATTATTTGTTGCTATCTTTTGTTTGACAATGTCAGCCCCAAGTGTTGCACCTAAGTGAATTGCTTGAGCCGTTAAATCCGATGCAGCATGATAATCTTCTCCTTCGACAGAAAAAGCAGGGCTACGCAAATAACACCAAAGTACAGTAAACATACCTAATTCATGTGCATATTGAAATGCTTCTGAAATTTCTTGAATTTGTCTTTTAGATTCTGGTGATCCAAAATAAATTGTAGCTCCTACACCAGCAGCCCCCATGCTGTATGCTTGGTCAACACCAGCAAACATAATTTGATCGTAATCATTTGGAAAACTGAGTAATTCGTTATGATTAATTTTCACAATAAATGGAATTTTATCTGCATACTTTTTACTTGTCATTGAAAGCACCCCAAGTGTTGAAGCCACCGCATTACATCCGCCTTCAATTGCAAGTTTCACAATATTTTCTGGATCAAAATAATCTGGATTTTTTGCAAAACTTGCTCCGGCACTATGCTCTACTCCTTGATCTACTGGTAAAATTGAATAATACCCAGTTCCTTTCAATCGTCCACTATCTCGTAAACGTTTTAAATTTGTCACAACCGCATCACTACGATCTGAGATACCAAAAACATCATCAATAAATGTTGCAGATGGTACATGTAATTTTTCTTTACTAATTTTTGGTTGTGAAAATGCGAGTAATGATTCAGCTTCTTTGCCAAGTAATTCTTGTATCTGTGAATAGTCCATAGAATAAAATAATAATTATAATCTGTGATGAGTTTCTAAAAAACGGATAGTTCCTGTTTTAACCCGCATCACGACTGAATGCGTAATCACAGTACTACTCGTATATCGTACCCCGTTTAGCAGTGGTCCGTCAACTACGCCAGTTGCCGTAAAACTTAAATCTTTTCCTTGTGCCAAATCTTCGAGAGTCAAAATAGCATGTATATCATCAATCCCCATTGTTTTGAGTTGTTCTTCTTGTGCCTCATCTTTTGGTGCTAAACGACATTGCATGTCTCCACCTAAACATTTTAACGCTACAGCAGCAAGAACAGCTTCAGCACTCGCTCCTGTGCCCATAAGAACATCTATACCACTTTCTGGAAGTGCTGTTGCAATTGCACCCGCAACGTCACCATCAGTGATTAAACGCACCCGTGCACCAGCCTCACGAATCTCTTGAATCAACAAGTCATGTCGCGCACGATCAAGCACACAAACAACCAATTCAGACACATCTTTTGTTAATGCTCGCGCAATACGCCGCAAATTTTCTTTTGGAGACATCGTTAAATCAATAACCCCTTTTGCTTTGGAACCAACCGCTATTTTATCCATATACATATCTGGCGCACGAAAGAGTGTCCCTTGTGCTCCGGTCGCTACAACCGTCATTGCATTAGGGCGACCATTCGCCACACTATCGGTACACTCAAGCGGATCGACAGCAATATCAAAAGGAACCTCTCCCTTACCGAACTGTTCTCCCACATAGAGTTGTGGTGCCTGATCTTTTTCTCCTTCTCCAATAACAACCTCTCCAAAAAAATCCACATCTTGAAAACGTGCACGCATTTCATCTACTGCCGCTTTGTCAGCTGCCTTTCCATCTCCTCGCCCAAGCCACTTCACTGCAGCAACAGCAGCCGCTTCTGTGACCCGAACAAACTCTAATGCTAAATTTCTATCCATATAAATAAAGATACTCTAAATATAATTCTAACTATATCACACAAAAACACACACGCAAAGACGTGTGTGTTTTTTATACTATATGTTTTTTATTATATGTCGTCATCTTCGTCATCGCTATCTTCGTCATCATCTTCATCATCACTTTCTTCAAAATCTCCGTCATCCATAAGAGATGTTGCCATCCCCCATAATTCATCCGCATCTTCTTCTAAATCTAAATCTTCTGCATGATCAATATACCAATGGTCAAATGCTATACGTAATTCATCAACATCATTCGCATTTTCAAAAGCGTCTTCAAGCAAAGTATATTTTTCTTGATGAGTCATCATAATTGATTCTTCAATTTCTTGAAAAATCATTTCAATATGATTCAACACAGATTTTTTTGTTTTATGAAAAAGAACTTCAGACATATATTTTTTAAATTTAATACAATAAATATCAGAGACTATAACATCATACAGAAAAAATTACAATACAAATGACTTGTGGAAAACTTAATCTATCTGCTATACTACATTCACTATGAAAAAAAATACTATTTCAATTATATCTTGGAACGTAAATGGCATACGTGCTGTACTTAAAAAAGGCTTTCCACAAAATATTTTAATAGAAAAACCAGACATTATTTGTCTCCAAGAAAGCAAAGCACATAAAGAACAAGTTGATATTGAATTATCCAATTATTATGCCTATTGGAATAGTGCAGAAAAAAAAGGCTATTCAGGAACAATTGTTTATTGCAAACAATCGCCACTCTCTGTACAATATGATATTGAACAAGAGCTCATTGACCACCAAGGAAGAAAAAGTCATAACGAAGGGCGAGTTATTACTCTTGAGTTTGAAGAATTTTTTCTCGTAAATGTATATACTCCCAACTCAAAAAATGATTTGAGTCGTTTAGCATTTCGTCAACACATTTGGGATACACATTTTTTGACATATCTCAAAAAAATTGAAAAGAAAAAACCAGTTATCTTTTGTGGGGATTTAAATGTTGCTCACGAAGAAATTGATCTTGCCCGCCCAGAGGCAAATCATAAAAGCGCAGGATTTACAGATGAAGAACGAAAAGGATTTAGCAATATTATGAAGGCAGGATTTATCGATACGTTTCGTTTCCTTCATCCTGAAGAAAAAAAATACTCCTGGTGGTCATATCGTGCACAAGCTCGAGAAAGAAATGTTGGCTGGCGCATTGATTATATTTGTACAAGCAAATCACTTAAAGACAGCATTAAACAAGCAAAAATTCATGATGATATTTTTGGATCAGATCACTGTCCAGTAAGCGTAAAAATTGCATTATAACAATTTAAACAAAAAAGAACGATACTTTCTCGTTCTTTTTTTAATATCTGTGATATTATGTACCTATTAAAAAAAGATCAAATCTTGGCGGCTACCTACTTTTGCCTTACGACTATCATCGGCGCAAATGGGCTTAACTGCTGTGTTCGGGATGGAAACAGGTGTACCCCCATCGCAAGAACCACCAAGATTTGATCTTCTTTTTTAGATCACTCTTTAACAAACAATAATATTATAATTTCATTCAAAACACCACTCGGTGTTTTCGTCGTATGCTCGACATATTAGTACTGCTCGACTCAAATTGTTGCCAATCTTACATCTACAGCCTATCAACGTTCTAGTCTCGAACGAGTCTCAAAAGAATATTTATCTTGGAAACGGCTTCGCGCTTAGATGCTTTCAGCGCTTATCCGTACCGAACTTAGCTACCCAGCGATGCCCTTGGCAGGTACAACTGGTACACCAGAGGTTTGTCCACCCCGGTCCTCTCGTACTAGGGGTGAGTTTCCTCAATATTCAACGCCTACAGTAGATAGGAGACCGAACTGTCTCACGACGTTCTGAACCCAGCTCGCGTACCGCTTTAATAGGCGAACAGCCTAACCCTTGGGACCTTCTCCAGCCCCAGGATGCGATGAGCCGACATCGAGGTGCCAAACAACGCCGTCGCTGTGGACGCTTGGGCGTTATCAGCCTGTTATCCCCGGAGTAACTTTTATCCGTTGAGCTTCCGCCGTCCTATATCGTACGGTCGGATCACTAACTTCTGCTTTCGCAACTGCGCGGGTGGTAGCCCTTGCAGTAAAGCTGGCTTTTGCGTTTGCACGTCCAATCCGATTTCCATCCGGATCAAGCCAACCTTTGTAAACGCCTCCGTTACATTTTGGGAGGCAACCGCCCCAGTTAAACTACCCAGCAGCTACTGTCTCCTTTTCCAGATTCATGGAAAAAGATTAGGTACATCACAACATAAGGGTGGTATCTCACGGGTGCCGAAGCTCCCACCTATGCTGAACAGATGAAATAATATACCAATAACAACTTGTAGTAAAGCTTCACGGGGTCTTTTCGTCTAACTGCAGGTATGTCGCATCTTCACGACACTTGCATTTTCGCCGAGTACATGGTTAAGACAGTCTTCACATCGTTGTGCCATTCGTGCGGGTCGGAACTCACCCGACAAGGAATTTCGCTACCTTAGGACGGTTATAGTTACCGCCGGCGTTCATCAGCGCTTCAGTTCAAAGCTTCCCCACCGAAGTGGTTCACCCATCCCCTTAACGTTCTGACACTGGCCAGGCATCGCCCCCTATACATCCACTTGCGTGTTAGCAGAGAGCTGTGTTTTTGGTAAACAGTCGCATGAAGTCTTTTGCTGAGGCCTCTAATAAAAGAGGCAGGCCTTATCCCGAAGTTACGGCCGCTATTTTGCCGAGTTCCTTAACCAATGTTTCTCTCGTGCGCCTTGGTCTTCTCGACCTACCCACCTGTGTCGGTTTGCGGTACGGGTTGATATAGCCTAGCGTTATAAAATTTTTCTTGACACCCCTCAAACATGAGTTGACTTTGTCCGAAGACGCAATCTCCATCTTGCGAAACGATCATAGCCAGTAGATCGCTCTTACCATTAGGATGTGGGTTCTATAACAAACTATACCAAGTGCAGGAATATTAACCTGCTCTTCCATCGGTTACGCCTTTCGGCCTGGCCTTAGGATCGACTAACCCAGGGACGATTCACGTTGCCCTGGAAACCTTGGGTTTTCGGCGTGGATGACTTTCACATCCATTTTTGCTACTTGTGCCTGCATTCTCGCTTCCCAACGCTCCACCGGTCCTCGCGGATCCGACTTCGACGCATTAGGAATGCTCCTCTACCACTCTAATCATCCGTAGATTCATAGAATTCGCAAATTCGGTACACTACTTGAGCCCCGTTACATTTTCGGCGCGAAAACTCTTGACCAGTGAGCTATTACGCTATCTTTAAAAGATGGCTGCTTCTAAGCCAACTTCCTGGTTGTATAAGAATTAACACCACCTTTAACACTTAGTAGTGATTTAGGGACCTTATTTGGCGATCTGGGCTGTTTCCCTTTTGACCATGGAGCTTAGCCCCCACAGTCTAACTTGCATATTTTTAATCTCTGGTATTCGGAGTTTGATTGAAAAGGGTATCCCGAAGGACCCACTTCTCATCCAGTGCTCTACCCCCAGAGGGAACATATACAGCTAGCCCTAAAGCTATTTCGAGGAGAACCAGCTATTACTGAGTTCGATTGGAATTTCTCCGCTATCCACAGCTCATCCAAACGTGTTGCACGGCGTATTGGTTCGGACCTCCCCCTAATTTTACTTAGGGTTCATCCTGGCCATGGATTGCTCACTCAGTTTCGGGTCTACTCTACGCGACTCAATCGCCCTATTCAGACTCGGTTTCCCTATGGCTCCGTTCCAAAGGAACTTAACCTTGCCACGTAAAGTAACTCGCAGGCTCATTCTTCAATAGGAATACTGTCATCCCGCATCAATAAAGATACTTAGGACTCCAGCTCATTGTAAGCATACGGTTTCAGAAACTATTTCATCGCCCTCTCCGGGCTACTTTTCACCTTTCCCTCACGGTACTTGTTCACTATCGATCATCAAAAGTATTTAGCCTTATCGCATAGTCGCGACAGATTCCGACGGGGTTTCACGTGTCCCGCCGTACTCAGGAATATAACTATAATGTATATACTATATTTCGTGTACAGGATTATCACCTTCTATGATGCTTCTTTCCAGAAGACTTCAACTATATAATGTATATATTATTCGGCTTCACAGGTTACCGAAGTTATATCCTACAACCCCTATGGCGCAACGGCCTGTCCTTTAAGTACTCACTTCAAATACATCCGAAGATACATCATCTTTAAGCACAACACGCTATAGGTTTGGGCTCTTCCCCGTTCGCTCGCCGCTACTTAGGGAATCACAGCTACTCAATTCATTACCTAATTACCCTTATCTACGAATAAATAAAGAGTAATTAGGAATGAAATAAATGAGAAGCATAATATTGTTTTCTTTTCCTCTGGCTACTGAGATGTTTCACTTCACCAGGTCTTCTTCATATACTTATGTATTCGGTATATGATATGTTGATATTACTCAACATGGGTTTCCCCATTCGGATATTTCCGGGTCAAAGGTTGCTTGGGACCTCACCGAAACTTTTCGCACCCTGCAACGTCCTTCTTCGTCTTTTGATGTCAAGGCATCCACCGTATGCTCTTATTGCATACGTACGAAAACACACAATGGTGTTTTGTACTTTTTTTGTTTGAAACTTACAATATTATTGAATTGTAATGGACATCGGTTCTGTCGTAATCTTTCGCTTCTTTCCAGAGTTACATCTCCCTACATATTGTAGCGTTATGCTCACTGAAAAAAATATATATAAAAAACCGCAGAAAAGCGGTATACGGAGATACGGCTCACTTGGACAAATTCTTTATATGGATGTATTGTAACGAAATGCTCAAAATCATTATCGTAGACAAGCTACATTCCAGAGGTCCAAGTTGAGGACGTGGCCTGATTGAATCAGGATCTATCTGTGTTGTAATTGCTCGAGTATTATATACAGCTCAGAGATTTATGTCAAGTACTATTCCCCCTTAATTTTTACACAGGCTGTGGATAACCATTTGTTCATAGACAGACCTCTTAAAAGAATATACACTACATACAGATATTTACATGAAAATAACCCTATGAAACATATCACCATCCTCGGCATCGGACACCTAAAAGAGTCTTACTGGAAACAAGCAGAAACAGAATACATTAAACGGCTTTCCCCCTATATAAAAATAAGCATTATAGAAAAAAAAGAAGAAATGTTTCGCTCTACGCAAGAAAGAAAAAACATTCAACAAAAAGAAGCCGAAACAATCCTTCCTTTTATCCAAAAATTTGATATGGTTATTGCACTGAGCGAAGATGGAAAACAATATGATTCTCCCCAATTTGCACAAATGCTCAAAAAAAATACAACCCATGGAGAAAAAATATTATTTATTATTGGCGGTCCACTTGGCCTTGATGATTCAATAAAGCAAGCCGTACATATATCAATTTCTCTTTCCCATCTTACTTTTCCACACCAGATGGTTCGTACCATTTTACTAGAACAACTCTACCGTGCAGAAACAATTCTTTTAGGAAAACAATATCATTACTAACACAGATCTGCCATAAAGATGTATCAAGAGATGAAACATGTTATACTATATATATACTTCCATTAATCTTTTGACTATGGAGCCAATACAACAAAAGGGAATCGAATACTTCTTTGAAAAATATAATATTCAAGATCCTGATAAAAAAGCAGCAATACTTCCACGAGTCACCCATATTATTTATGATTATAATATGCTCGTTGTCTCACTTGAAAAAGAGCTCGAGCATTATAAACGTGAACAAATTATTCGTGACATTCAAGAACTCGAACAAGGTATTGATGCTATATTTCAAGATAGTTTATAATTCTCTTTCATGAACCAACGACAACGCCCGGTGGCAATGATCATCCTTGATGGTTTTGGTATTGCCCCTACAAAATCAAGCAATGCCATATCTGTTGCTCAAACCCCATTTTTTGATAGCCTTGTTACTCGCTATCCTACTTTTTTGCTTGAAGCATCTGAATTAAATGTTGGACTACCACGTGGAGAGGTTGGCAACTCAGAAGTCGGACACACAACTATAGGCTCAGGTATTCTTGAATATCAAAGCCTTCCTCGTATCGATCGTTCTATTTCGACTGGTGCATTTTTTAAAGAGCCCGAACTGATTCGCGTTGCAGAAAAAATAAAAAAAACTGATGGTAAATTACATCTTGTTGGCCTGATAGGAAATGGTGGTATTCATGCCTCACAAGAACATCTAGAAGCACTCATTACATTTGCCAAAAAAAATAATATTTGGAAAAAAACATTTATCCATGCATTTTTAGATGGTCGCGACACACCAAAAAATGTTGCAACATACTTTATCGATAAACTTCTTGCCTATACTAAAGATCAACATATAGCAACAATTGGTGGTCGTTTTTACGGTATGGATAGAAATCTAAAATGGGAGAGAACCGAACAAGCATATCGTGCAATTGTTGATGGCGTTTCGGCACAAACATTTAAACATCCTATTAAAGCAATTGAATCATATTATGCAGAACATATTTATGATGAAGAAATTCCACCAACAGTTATAACAAATATATGGGGCAAACCACTTGCAACGGTTGAACCTGGCGATGTTATTATTTATTTTAATTTTCGGGCAGATCGTGGAAGACAGCTGACAGAAGCATTTGTTGATACTCAATTTCAAGCATTCCAAACAAAAGAGTTAGGAGACATTGATGTTATTACATTTACTGAATATAAAAAGGGACTTCCCGTTTCAATATTATTTCCAACTTCTCCAATACAAAATCCAATGACAAAAGTCATTAGCGATTATAATCTCAAACAACTTCATGTTGCTGAAACAGAAAAATATGCACATATAACATTCTTTTTAAATGGAAGACATGAAACACCATTTGCAGGAGAACAACGAATTCTCGTTCCATCTCCAAATGTTCCATCATATGACCAAACACCTGAAATGTCAGCCCACGAAATGACCAGACAGATTCTTCAAGAAATCCAATCTGACAAACAAGACTTTTACGCCATCAATTATGCAAACCCAGACATGGTTGGGCACACAGGAAATATTAGCGCGTGTGTCAAGGCAATAGAAACAGTAGATACATGCCTTGCTCAAGTGATACAAGCAATTGTTAATAAAGGAGGTATTGCATTTATCATGTCTGATCACGGAAATGCAGAAGAAATGATTAATTTATCAACAGGACAAATGGATAAAGAGCATAATATTTATCCGGTACCATTTATTATTGTTGGAGATTCTTTTCATGGCCAATCTCCTCTTGCTATTAAACAACCTGATTTATCGTATATTCCCCCTATTGGCATATTAGCAGATATAGCGCCAACTATATTAAAAACAATGGGATTAAATATCCCCAAAGAAATGACAGGCACATCTCTTATTTAAAAAAGAATAATAAAAAACAGTACATATAAATTATGCACTGTTTTTAAATTATATTATTTTTTCATACCCAAACGTTCTTTTACAACAGAAACAACATCTTCAATATGCCAATCTGATTTTACCAAATAATCATGTACCCCATTTTTTAGCGCATCCTCGACCTTAAATGAGTCACTTAAATTCGTTAAAATAATCACTGGTATTTTTTTCCCAGCAGAAGTTTTCCTCAATTGCTCTAACATAGAAATACCATCCATTTTAGGCATAATAATATCAAGCAAAATAAGATCAGGCTTCTTTTCATGTGCCATCTCTAACCCCTGTGCTCCATCATGAGCGACCAACACAGTAAAGCCAACACTCTTAAATTTCATTTCTAATGCTTTATATAGTGTCGGCTCGTCTTCAACAATAAGAAGTGTTTTATTTTTAATCATATAAAATATTATTTTTCTAAACAAGATTGCATGTCAGTAATAATTTGATCAAGACGAAAATTAGATTTTGTGTAAAATTTTTCAACACCTAATTTTTTATATTCTTCAATTTTTTCTTCACTTGCGGTATTTGAAATAGCAAAAATAGGTAAGTGTTTAAATTCTTTATGTTTTTTCATCTGTTTAATAAACTCAAGCCCGGTATCTTTTCCTACCAAATAATGATCAAGCCATATAACATCAATATCTTCAACATCTTTTAGATGATTCATTGCTTCTTTTATGGTTCTTGAAGTAATTACTCGAAAATTACTTTTTTCTAATTTAATGCGAATAGCATTCTGTAGTGGTATTTCATCTTCAATAACCAATACTGTTTTTTCTTCCATAGACTGTTATGATAATGATTTAGTCCCCTCTTTTCGCTTCATTCCTTTTATAGGAATAAACACATGAAATGTAGTCCCTTTATCTTTAGCAGAAACAAAACTAATTTTTCCATTTACTTGATCGAGAATTGATTTAATAATATATAAGCCCAAACCAGTCCCCTCAGTATCTGTTTCTCGTACATTATCTGCACGAAATAATTTACTAAATATTTTATCATGCTGTGATTTTGGAATACCTAAACCATTGTCAGCAATAATAATTTGTACATATTTTTTATCTGCTTTAATGGTCAAACTGACTTTTCCTCCTTCTTGATTATATTTAACTGCATTTGACAATAAATTTTGAAAAATCATGTATGTCAATTTTTTATCCAAATTCATTTTTGCTAATTTTTTTGGAAATGTTGTTTCTATCTTAATTTTCTTTTGTGCTGCTTGAATTTCAATTTCTTCAAGCGCTTCTTTTGCAATATCAATTAACTGCAGTGATGTGGGCTCAATTAAAAATGTTCCTAATTCTAAACGAGAAACATTTAACAGTGAATTAACCAACTCAACCATCCTCTGATTTCCTCTATAAATTTCTTGTACATACTGACTTTGTTCAACAGTCAAATGCCCTGCATCGCCATTTAACAACATTTCGGCATACCAATTAATAGCAGAAAGTGGTGTTCTTAATTGATGAGACGCTAAAGAAACAAACTCTGTTTTTGCCTGATCTACTAATTTTTCTTGCGTTATATCTCGCTCAATACCGACAAAAAAGATCACCTCTCCTCTATTATTTAATACAGGAGTAATACTTGCTTTTGCAATATACTCTTCTCCACTTTTTCTTCTATTTTTAAATGCCCCCTCAAAACTTTTTTTATTATCTTTTGCAGTTTTCCATAATTCTATATATGTTTTTTGATCCATGTTTCCTCCCCAATTTGCTGGTGAGCCTGCTTTTTGACCCAACACCTCTTCTCGACTAAAACCAGTAATTCTTTCAACAGCATTATTTGCATACAATACAATTCCATCTGCATCAGTGATTACAATATGATCAGAAGCTTCTTCTACTGCTAATTGAAATTTTTTTAAATCATTTGCAAGTAATACTGATTTATCTCTTTCTTCTTCAACATCTTCTAAAATATTTAAAATTGCAACTTTTTGGTCTTCTAAATCTTGTGTTTGCTCTGCTAATCTATTTGTCTGATCTACAACAACCTTATCTATATTCTTTTTTGACTGTACAATACCCTGAACTAATACATTAAACGAATGAACTAATCGTGATAATTCAAAAATCTTACCAACTTCTTCATTAATTTTTTCTTTATAATTTCCAGCAATAACATTCTCCATTTTTTGTTCAAGAATAGTAATTGGCTTGAATAGGTGCATAAGTAAATATGACAAAATAACTCCACTTACTAATATAGTACCAACAATCCCCAAACCAACATACACAGTCAATAGATATACTGATTCTAAAAAACTTCCATCTTCTTGGACTAACAGATATACAGGCCAATCTCCTACCTGTGCATATGCAAAAATAACATTTCCATAATTATAATCTATTTCACCAACCAAACTACTATATTCACCAAATACTTCTTGCGAAATAAACACGTCTTCTAGAGGAAAAATAGTCTGGCCAACATACCGTTTTTGTTCAACAAATTCTTTTTCTATATCTTCTAATGGAAATATACTCTTAAAGATATTTTTTTGTTGATCAGAAGAAAAAACAACTCCCCTATCATCTATATATGAAACAACCACTGAATGTTTTTTTTCATAAGCAAAATCATGTTGAACAAGGTTTTCTTTTGTTTTTAATACAACAACTCCCTTAAAATTTCCTTGAATATCCAATATTGGCTGTGAAAAATACAGCCCTAATTCTTTACTCGTAACACCCAGTGCCATATCTAGATATCCCGTTCCTGTCTTTTGTGGAACAAGAAAATAATCACGAAATCCATAATTTTTATTTAAAAAACTTTCATCAGTTGAAGCAATCGTTTTTCCATAACTATCCATGATATACACAACCAAGTAATCTTCTGAAAACAAATAGCCTTCCAAATATGTATGTACCTCTTCTTGCGAAATAGTTCCTTTCAAAAAATCACTTATTATCTGAGATGTCGCAATATGTTGAGGAACCTCTTGCGTTTTTCTAAAAAAGGAATCTACCATTAGTGATCGATCTTCAACCGAATGAAAAAGGGTATTCTCTTTTTCTTGAATTAACTCTGCCTTTAAGAAAAAAAATATCATCAAAAAACTCACCAGTCCTAAAATGACCGCCATGATAAGGGTATTTTCTACAACATACCACTGGAGTGTTTTTTTTCTTTTCATAGAAATACTATAACGTATCAACTAATTCTTGAATTTCTTTTCTATGTTTTTGAACCATCTTTTGGTCACGAAATTTTTCAGCAAATACCTCTAACTTATCAAGTACTTTTTGCAAACTTTCCTTTGTTGGTTGATCAAAATCTCCACCAACTTCTTGAAATATATTTTTGACTAACTCAGTACAGTATTGTTTACTCACTTCTTTATCCCCCTCAACACCGGTGTCTGTACAATGCGCTTCTCCAAAGCATGTCACCAAAGCATCTCGCACTTTTGATGGCGTCATATGTTCTGTTTTTTCTATACCATATACTTTTTTGGTCATATCATTTTTTCTTATAATTGAGTAGTTGTTTTGTTAAATCATCTACTTCATCTTTTAATTTTCGCATTTTTAATTCTCTTCCAATCATAAATTTATTTAACTTTTCTAAATCATTCATTTTGCCTTTTACTATTTCTTCTTGTTTCTTTTTTTCTGTAATATCTACAAAACTTTCTATTCCACCGACAATACCCCCCTGTTCATTATATAAATAATCAACGTTTTTTTCTATCCAGAGTAACTCACCTGTTTTCGTCTTAATAGAACATTCTTTATTAAGTATTGGCTTTATTTCTTTATCATTATATAATCCACATTTTTCTCTACATGGCCCTACAGCAAATGTTTTGCAACTTTTTCCTAATACCTCTTCTTGAGAATACCCGGTAATTTCTTCTGCATGTTTATTCCAAGACAATATATGTTGCTCTTTATCGACAGTAAAAATAGCTGTTGGTATGAAATTCACGATACTTTCAATGCGTTTATGCTCTTCAAATAATTCTTTCTTTGTTTGATCTCTTTCTAAAATAATAGCAAACTGATGAGCCGCGGCATGCAACATAAATTCTTGATTAACATCCCAGTTTCTTGCATGACGACAGTCATCGACTCCAACAAACCCCCACCAACTTTCTTCAATAAATATAGGAACAACAAGTATAGACTCAATTTTCTGTGGAGTAAATAATTTTTTTTCTCCTACTGAAAAATCTTTTTTATTTTTTGCAATTGATTTTCCACTTGATAATACATTTATCCAATGCTTTAAGCCTAAATCAAGAAAAGAGACATCTTTCACATATGATGCACCTTCTTGAGAACTTACCCCTTTTGCAGTCCATTCAGCAATCTGAGATGTTATAATCTTATTATTTTTTCCAACTCCATTTTTAAATATATATACCCTACTAACGTCAATTCCCATACCCAACAAAACAAGTAGCTCTTTGATATTTTTTTTTGTTACTCCCTCTAACATAAAAATACCAAAAAATTTCACCAATTGACGAAACAGTGTCATTTCTTTTTCTTGAAGCGTTTTTTGTTCTATAATATCATTTAGTTGCTTTAATACTATGTTTATTTTTTTACTCGCAAGTGCAACCGTATTTCTTTTTTTTGTTTGAGCAAATAGAGGAAGAGCTTGATTCTTTTTTATATATGTATCTAAAGAACAGATATGCTCCGATATCTGTTCATATGTTTCTATTTCTTTTTTATTTTTAGGAATAGAAGACTTTTTTATTGTTTTTTTTGTGACAGACATAACAACATACTCAAATGTTTACACACAGTAACATACACAGAATATATTATTCTGTGTATAAATACCATTAGCGAACAACACTAATTTCAGTAGTAGAGCCTTCTTCTTCACAAGAACGAATGGTAATAATACCAACAGCATCTTTTTGCAAAGTATATCCTGTTGTTGATGCACTCCATGTTCCATCACCATTTGGACTAATAGGTACTTGGCCTAAATATCCTTGAGTAACTAAACCACCCAAATCAAGACAGGCTGCTTGTGTTGGATCTGTTGTACAATAATCAATGACTGGAGCTCCTGTTGCTCCTGCGGCACAATCTCCAATTAAATAGACTTGTCCTGCAGTTGCATCTGCAATTGCAGTTAAGTATGGTCCTTGGTTATCTACCTGGTCAATTTTAATTGCATTTGCGAGTTCAGCAATGTCAGACCAACGACGTGCATCACGCGCATCTTGAAATCGTCTTAATGGATCAAGAGCAACAAATACAACACCTGCGATAATTGCAATAATTGCAATTACAATCAATAGCTCAATGAGCGTAAACCCTTTTTTCTGCATAGGCAAAAATAAAAATAAATAAAAATAAATAAACTATCTTGATAATACTATTTCGTCAGCCTGCTCTGATTCACAAGCACGAAGAAATAATGTCCCATTATCTCTCTTTTCAATCGTATATCCAGAAAACTCGCTTGTCCATTCTTTTGCTCCCGCAGGACTCACAGGCAAAGAACCCATATACCCTTCAGTTAAAAAACCAACAAAATTTATACAAGCAGTGACTGCTGGATTTACATCACAATAATTCGTTATGTCCACTGCCGTTGCTCCATTTACACAAGTCCCAATTAAATACACAGTACTTGTTGACATTTGCTCAATGACAGCCATATACTCACCATCGTTATCAATTTGATCTACTTTTATTGCGGTCAACATTTCTGATACTTCTTGCCAACGCACGGCATCACGTGAATGCTGAAAACGAAGTAATGGATTTAAAGCAATAAACATCGCTATCATTATAATACCAATTATTGCAATAACAATCAATAGTTCTATTAATGTAAACCCCTCTTTTTGCATATACATTTTCTAAAAATGAGAAACACCTATACTCCTATAATCATTATACTATAGTATAACACAATTAACCACCATCAACCACCTGTAATACGACTGTCATCGGGATAAAAAATTCATTATTCTTTTTAAATACCTCTCCATACTCAACAGTAGAAAATGTATATAATAATTTCTCTGGTGGCTGTTCTTTTAAATAAATGAATACTTTTTCAAGTAACAAATCAGGATCTGATTCGTATACTAACCAAGTAAACCGTTGTGTACTACTTGTTGTTTCTACTTGTATAGGATTTTTATACACAACTTCTCCTGCAAAAATTTGATCTTCTACTAATAATTTTGAATCAGACACACTTGTTTGTGTATCATCTACAACCAAACGTCCGGGAACACTATATGGCACAGTATCTGTGTCTAAACGTGTATGAATAGGCAATAATCCACTAAATTCTTTTTTAACAATTGTAGGTAAAAGCTGCGTATGCACTACCGATACCCTTTGACGATAATAATCTCTATACCAAAAAGCAGCAAGCAGTAACAAACCCCCGACAATCAAAACAGTTACAAGTAACCCAATTTTTCCCCAAGAACTTTCTTCTTTTATGTTGATTGTTTTTCTTTGAGATACAGTAACCTCTAAATCTTTTTCTTTTAAATCATCTAAACGAGTAATTTCATCTTTTCCAACATCTACAGATTCTTCGTCTATGGACTCTGAAATCACTTCTAGTTTTTCATTTTTATTTTCTTTCTTTCCTTCTTTTTTAGACACAATTATTTTTGGAATATCAAACTGAAACCGACTTTCAAATAATGATGTCTTTAAAGCACGACAAGCAAGACCAATTGCTTCAATAAACAACAATGGTGTTTGCTTTTCCATATACGGAGATGAAGCAATGCTCGTGGTCTTTTCTAATTTTTTCTCAATATATGGAGCCAAACCACTCATCCGACTAGAGTGCCCTGCAATAATGATAGTGCCCACAACACTATCGTACTGACTTTCATAATAGGCAAGTGTCTTTTTAATATCAACAATAAGCTCATCTACCTGTTTTTGTAACGCAACACTAACCCGATCTTTTTTAACAATTCCTTTTGTTTTTTTCTTTTTTTCAACATCGGCTTTTTTTACTCGAGTAGCCATTGCTGCTTTTGCGGTAAAATAATTACCTGCAACTTGACTCGTATGGCTAAACGCAAAACCATTTTGATCAACAATATAGATATTACTCGTATATGCCCCAATATCAACAATACAAGCAGGCTCTTTGGGCATTACAGAAAAAATTCCATTAACCAGTGCCACAGCCTCACTATCAAATGCTACAATTGGAATACGTGCTTTTGTTAACACCCTATTCCATGCTTCAAATACGTGCTTTTCCATTGCTCCTACTAACACACGAATACCCAATGTTTTATGCTCTTGCAATATAGAATAACTATACAATAATGACTCCATCGGAATAGGCATAATTGACGCAATCTCTTTTTTGATATGGCTATCTCTTTGCCTTTTCTTTACCCATGGAATTTGAATAATATGCGTATATACAATTGCACCCGGTAAACCAATAACAACATTTTTTAATTCAATTTTTTTAGGCTTTGCACGACTAGCAACCTCTTTTAATGCCTCAAGCAATGCCACCTCATCTTTTACCACCCCACGCTCAAGTACTCCTTCTGCTAATTCAACGCGACCAAAAGAAACAATTTTCATCTTCCCTGCATTTTTTTTCAATAACACAATTTCGATATCCCTATCTTGAATATCGAGTCCAATTGCTTTTGAAGAAAAAACACCCATAAAAAAAATTATTCTTGTGTCCAAGACACAATATCTATACCATTGTTGAGATCAACTCCAACAACAAGCGTTGTATAAAAATGATCATCAATATCTGCGTTTACAGTTACCGTTTGTAAACCACCTCCATTGTCTACTACTTCTATTATACATGAATTTACTCCATCATTCAATGTACTTCCATTATAATTACTGTCTTGTCTTAATTGTTCTAATCCTTCATGTACACAGCCTTCTGCAAATGCTAAACTCTCTCTTCCTTGTTGCATGGTGTACCCCATTTCTAAATCATTAATACCCAAAAAAGAAGCAGAAAATGCCATAATAAGCGCAGCAGCTCCTACCACCACAACTAAAAGAAGGGCTGCAAATCCACGATGATTAGTGCAAAGCAATTGCGGTTTGAATCGATTGATCATAGATGAAATCAGGGTCAGTTGTATCGGCATAATAATTTGTTGTTATATCAAGTTGAATACTTCCTGGCGTATTTGGAACAGCAATATGATGCAAAAGAAAAGTCTCTAATTGTACTTCAGCACTTGTGATTACTACTGCAGGATCTGCTCCTTGTTGAATATATAATCGTCCATTATCTTGATCAAGTGAAAATACGGTTGGATCTTTTGCAACATCATTCATTTGTAAAGATAGCACCCCCGGATCACTATCAAACACAGAAGCACCTATATTTATTCCTGAAGCTTCATGCACATGACGCGTAATCACATCAAGAGCAATTCTATTATTTGCGTGTACTTCTTGCACAACATACGTTTTTGTGCGCGAAGAAGTAACAGCTAAAATAAAAGAGATAAAGGTTACCAATACACCACTAATAATTGCAATATACAAAATAGTTTCTACAAATGAAAATCCGCGTTTATTTTGAATGATCTTTTGCATATTATTTATAATTTACTTGGACACGCTCTAAAATAGGCGTACCCACAGTGTCACCATGTAATATCGCTTGATATTGTATCCACCGATCCCCATTATAGACTGTTGGGACAAGCGAACCAATTGCTTCTGTATAAAATGTTCCAGCCTCATTTATACCGCTCCATGGTGCTGCTGCTAAATTTCCTTGCGTATCGGCTGTTCGAATTTGTAATTGAATAGAACATCCAATACAATTTGAAAATGATTCTTCCCAAGTGAGTCCTTGTATTGCACGAGTATTTGCTCCCATATCATATGCAGAAGATATGTATGTTCCAGATAATGCATACGATGCAGGACCTCCTCCTCCACCAACGGGCGGAATAAACACATCGGGTCGTTCATAATCTACACGCACTTCAGAAAATTGTGGTGTATGAGTTGCATGCTCACTACTTAATACTGCACGATATTGAAAATATTGCCCATCAGTAATTGCTAAATTATATGATGGAACACCAACAACCCCAGCTTGATCAAAATATGTTCCTCCTGTCCCATCAGAACCCGTATAGGCATCTCCAACACACAATACATCATTACAACTTCTTACTTGATATGTAATATTTAATATTCCCCGTCTATAGCGATCAAGAATCTCTTGCGCAGATAATACACGACTATATAATGCCATTTCATCAAAAGTAGCGACAACGCCATTTCCTACAACAAAATCCTCGTTATTTACTGCTATGTTTTGTGTATATGTCCCAGTAGCGACTTCTACACCATTAATATATAACTTTTGTTGATCAGCAACTTCATCTTTATTATAGGTTAATACAATATGATTCCACCCTGCAGATAAAGTAGAAGAAACAACACTATCATTAATAAACGCAGATACATCAGCACTACTTAATGAAAAACCATAGGAGTTATTTTTTCCAATAGCAATATGTACATCTCCACCACCAAAACTAAAAGTGCTCACCCACCCATGATTTACAACATCGGTATATGCCCCGAGTAAGAGACCATTTCCTAAAGACAACATATAAGGATAGCGTCCATTACTAATAAACTGATATGAATCAACAACTGCATTTCCTATTTGTCCATTATTTTCTATTTCCACCACCTTTAAATACCCATTATTATTATTTCCGGTATAAAATACAGCATAATTATTATCACTCATATGAACCAGCGAGCTCATTATCGTATTATCGGTATCAAATTCAAGACTATCAATTTCTGCACCAATTTGTCCATTAACATCAATCGTTACTGTCTTAATAAACCCATCACTCCCAGAACCTTGATGAGAAATAGCATATACATCTCCACTAATTGCAATAATATCAGGATAGCGTCCTTGTGATGTATTATATTCAAACGTATCAATAATACTACCCACAATATTTCCATTATCTTCTATCTCAATTGTTTTAATAAATCCATCACTATCTACACCACTATAGACAACCGCAAAAATATTATTTCCTACTTCTATTAAATCAGTTTCAAAACAATCAGTATTATCAAACTCGTAACGATCAATATAATTATTTGAAATATTACCCGTAGCACTAATATCTACAGTGGCAAACCACCCATCACTACTATCTCCTCGATAAGAAATAACAAATGTATCTGCATCAACAGCTAATACAGAAGGAGACAAACCATTTTTATTATCATATTCCAAACTATCAATTTGATTCCCAATTTGACCATTTGCCTGAATATCAAATGTCTTTATCCAACCATCACTTCCTAGACCAGCATACACCACAGCATAAATACTTCCATTTACTTGCACAATTGTTGGTGTCGTCCCATAACTAGTATCAAATTCCTTACTAAATAAACTGACAATATTTTGGCCACTTGCATCGACAGAAAATGTTTTCATCCACCCATCATTTCCTGGACCACGATACACAACCGCATACACATCTCCACTAATATTAATAATTTTTGGATAATATGATTGTGAAGTATCATATTCCAAACTACCAAGCAAACTTTGTTCAATCGTCAATTCACTACTACTATCAGCACTATCTTTTATCCACATTTCAATTGTTATATCATCAGAAATATCAAGACTTGCATTATCTGCAATTGTAATGGCGTCACTCCCCCCCTCCAAACGAACTGCTGTGTCATAGCGTCCGCTTATTTCATATGATAATCCTGTGGCAACTCCATCATTTCCATTACCTGAAGTATCAAGCACATTACCACTTGCTTCATCTAAATGTAATAAAAAGATATTATTACTCATAGAAATATTTCCTTGTATATACCCTACTTCTGTAGCTCCATTATTTGGTAAAGCAATTCCGTATGGTTCGTTTGGTACCCAAGAAAAATCTTGCCATGTTGCTGTAGAAGTCACATTAAATACTTCTGAAATATATTCTCCTGTACCATTTACTAAACCTGTCGCATTAAGCAACACATTTGTTCCATTCCACTCTGTATCATTATATGTTCCTGTATTAAATTCATCTGTCGTATCATCAATAATACTTTCAGCAACCGTTGCAATATTGCCACATCCTTCTCCAATAGTCACACTGTATAACTTTGGATTAGTCATTTGGTCAATACTTTCAAATGTTGTTTGATATTGAATATACTTACTTTGTGCAATGGTACCACTCACTGTTACAGATGGTGTTGTGAGTGTACTATTTAATAATTCAGAAAAATATGTACTATTAGTTCCATCTGGACCAATAAAATTTTCACCCGCACACAATTCATCATCACAAGAGCGAATCTGATGTGTTAAATTGGCTGCTCCACGAATATAGCGATCTGAAATTTCTTCAGCACTTAATACTCTATTATATATAGCAACTTCATCAAGTGTTGCTCCATCAAGAGCCCATTGACTATTACTTGAAAGAGTCAAGTCGTCAGGAATAATATCAATTGGCCCTGCAACATTATAACTATTAGGGTCTTCGACACCATCTATATAAAAATGAAGTAGCCCTGCACCATAAGTAACAGCCACGTGATGCCAACGTGTGTTATCAATTGTATTTAAGCTAAAGAAATCATCACTATTCAACTGAAATACTATTTGCCCACTATTATCAATCCATACTGAATACGATTCATCATAAGCTCCCTTTGTCAAGATATCAGGCTGTCCTGAATAATCACCATTAATCCAAAATTCGATACTCAAGGTATCAGTCAAATCAAGTGCAGCACTACTTACACAAGAAATATAATCATCAGTAAACGTATATGCACTATTATATTTTCCATTATTTGTTATTGCAGCTCCATTGTTTGTACATGAATGCCCCTGTCCTGAATCATCATCCAAATTACCATTCAAGTGCATTAATAACACATTGCCACTCATATCAATAGCACCATCTGTATAATCAATTTCAATACCCTCATCATTTGGCAATTCTTTTCCATATGGGAAAGCGCTCATCCAAGAAAATGTTTGCCAGTCTATTAATTTATTTGTATCAATAACTTGTGACGTAAATATACCACTATTATTTGTCAATCCAGTATTATCAAGCTGCAGATGATCTACACTAAACTCTGTATTAGTATAATCACCAGCATCCCATTCTGCTTGTGTATCTTCTCCAATATCCACACAGGCACACCCTACTTCTTTATACCATCCAATTTCGTTATCATCCCCCTCAGAAACAACAAAAAAGTAAGACCCCAATATACTCCCTTGATGAATCACACTTGATGCACCATCATAATCAAATACCGTATGCTCTAGCACATTTGTCGGGTCATCAATACCAAACATGACAAACTCCTCATCCCATTTTGCTTGTGCAGAAAATATATAATCTCCAAGTACTGTTAAACGATCAAAGTTTGTTGTTCCTCCACCATAACTAAAAGTATCATCGAGTACTGGATTATCTGGATTGGAAATATCAATACTATACATATTTCCTGTCCAATTATCTGCAGAAGCAAATATATGTGTATCCTTTAACACAATATCACTTAATTTTACCCACCCAGGAAAATCAATGCCACCAACAGCACTAATATTTGCAACATCGCTAATATCGAGCACAATAAACTCAGTATCTCCTTCTGTTGCAAGATACGCATAATCACCATCTACACTCACACCCAATATATTTTTATCTACATCATATAATGATGCAGGATCTACTAAATCAATAGCAAGTGGATTTAAAATATTTAAGATAAAAAATTCAGCGCCTGCACCATTTTGCTCTGTCACCACATATGCAACGTTCCCGTCAATATAGATATCATATGCATCAAGTGCCGCACCTACAATATCATATGTCGCGACTTCGGTAATTGCTCCTGGATTTGAAATATTTACCACACTTAATTCATCATTTTGTGCTTTTGCAATATAGGCATAATTTCCTGAAATAGCTATTTCATGAATCGTATTTCCAAGATCAATACTGCTTGTTTCTACCAATGTTGTCGGGGCAGTAAAACTATAAGCATGCAACATTGTGCCACGACCCACAAATATATGGGTATCTGTTGAGGCAATGGTGGTGGCATCATCAACTCCTGCCATATCAAAAGAAGCAACAGGCTCTATACAATCCCAAGGAGAATCTCCACCACCAGGCGTATACTCAAGTACAACAGCACCATCACCATCTCCTAAAGTATTTGATACTTCAACAGCATTTAATGTTCCATCAGAAAATTCTGCCGTGGTATCCTCAATCCACTCATATGAATCCCAGTTTGTTAGATACATGACTTTTCTTACTTCATTGGTCAAACCAGGACGAATCTCCCAAGACACAAGAACTAACGCTTTTTTTGAATAAATATCAACATGATCTCCTGGGCAATTGACAATATTATTATGTACATCACGACACACATCTTCAAAAGTAATTGTTCGTGTATATTGACCAATCGTTTCACTCGTCCCCTCTCCCTGAAAACTCCACCCATCTACAGTAGTAGTTACATCACTTTGGGCATAATCAAATTCATTCCAAGCACGATCTTGAATAGCACGCACCGCAGCTAATCCTTCTTGCGCAAGTGCTTCGGCCTGCGTTTGTTCCCCTCCTTGCTCTAAACCAGCAAAGCCACCACCAGATAGTGCAATCAATGCAACAGCACTTAACGCAAAAATAGTCATTGCTAAAATGACTTCTATCAAACTTTGCCCTTTTTTAGAAAAAAATACCATAGACTATAATGATTCAATTGCACCAAATGCATTTACTGAAACAGAAAATGTTCCTTGAATTGCATGAGTAATGATCACGGTCCCTGTATTTTGTGCGTCTCCCAATCCTTTCGTAAATACTATGTCAACATCGCCACCAGTCAAAGCAAAACCAGCTGTTGTTACTTCAAGCACTGGCTCAAATATATATGTTCTGTCATATGCAGGATCACGCAAAGCATAGCTATCTCCCTGATAAAATATATATACATCATCTCCTGCAGGATCACGGTCAATAAATATACCATGTGACGCATCATTCACTCCTGCAACCGCTTCTTGACGTGCTTGACGCAATACAGAAATCAACTGTGCACCAGATTCATCTAATTGTGCTCGTGTTTGAAATTGTGAATACACCGGAATTCCAGCAACAACCAAAAGAGTGCTCAAAGCAATAACCATTAACAATTCAACTAACGTTACACCCTTTTTCATAAAAAATAACTTAGCGCTTAATACTTCCGGTAATATTATAAATTGGTGTAATAATTGAAATTGCAAGAAAAGCAACAATCATTCCGATACCAAGCAAAAGTATTGGCTCAATTGCAGTTGCTAAACTCTTTGTCGCATTATCAACTTCCACCTCATAAAATTCAGCCAAATAATTAAGTGTATCTTCTAAATTTCCTGATTCTTCTCCCACCAACACCATACGCGTTACCATTGAGGGAAACAATCTTGGATACAAACCCAAATTTTCTGCCATACTACTTCCTTTTTCTAAACGATGCAATACTTTATCAAGTGCATGTTGATAATAGTAATTTCCTAATGATTGACGAGTCACAGCAAGTGCCTCATCAACATTTAAACCACTACGAAGCAATGTGGATAATGTTCGTGAAAATCGTGCCAAATTAACATTATGACTAATTGAGCTTAATACTGGAAGATGAAGAAGCAACCAATGACTAATTGGACGCATAAATTTTCTCCTAAACAACCAAATAACAAAGAGAACTGTTCCCGTAATGCTAAAAAATAATAAAGGTCCATGATCGTTTACAATTTGTGAAAATTGAATGAGTAAACGAGTACTCAAAGGTAACTCCGTTTTTAATCCTTGAAATAATGGAATAATTTTCGGCAAGACTAAAAAGGACATGGTCATTGCCAAAATAAATGAAGCAATCAACACCACAATTGGATAGAGCATTGCTCCTTTTACCTTACTCACCAAATTTTTTTCTTTTTGTAATTGCTCTGCTAAATGTTCTAAATTTTCGTCAAGTGTCCCTGATTTTTCTCCAGCATAAATTGCACTAATAAAAATACCTGGAAAAATATTATCATACCGTTGAAATGCATCTGACAATGAATTACCAGATTCAACTGATTCTCTAATCTTGATCAAAATATTTTTCATTTTTCCTTGTGCAGAATCAGCAACAATATCAAGAGACTCTACAATACTCAAACCAGACCGTTGCATAACGGCCAAATGTTTTGCGAGCAATGCTTTTTGGGTGAGACCAGTTCCACCAATAGCAATATTTTTCTTCAATACTGAAATTTTTTTCTTTTTTTTGACAGGCATGAGGCTAAATTCAGAGATAAAACATTATGCTTTATTAGAAATACAGCACACTATTTTATTTCAAAAAATTATGTTTCAGCTACACGCAAAATTTCTTCTAATGTTGTCACACCATTAAAAACCTTATCCATTCCATCTTCAAGCAAGGTAATCATTCCTTCTTTTATTGCTTGCTCTTTAATTTCATCACTTGATCCTTGATTTACAACAAAAGGCCGAATTCCTTCAGACATTTCAAGCACCTCAAAAATACCAATACGACCATGATACCCAGTATCTCCACAAATTTTACAGCCAGCTCCTTTATATAAACGCCATTTACTTGGCGCATCATAGCCCTTACTTTTTGCAAGCCCTAATAATTCATTTCTTCCCTTTAAAATAAGTTTATCTTCTTCGGTTAACCTATATGATGCACGACAATGTGTACAAATCTTTCGAACCAAACGCTGTGCAATAATAATATTAATCGTTGAGGCAACCAAAAACGGCTCAACCTCCATATCGAGCAAACGTGGCAATGTTGTTGGTGCATCATTAGTATGCAAAGTAGAAAGAACCAAATGTCCTGTTAAGGCGGCATTCGTTGCAATATTTGCCGTCACTTCATCACGAATCTCTCCCACCATAATAATATCAGGATCTTGACGCACCAATGATCTTAATCCTTTTGCAAACGTTAAATCTGTTTTTGTATTTACTTGAATTTGCGTAACTCCTTCAACATTATACTCAACAGGATCTTCAATCGTTGCAATATGAATTTTACGCTCATTTAAAATTTTCAATACTGCATATAATGTTGTGGTCTTTCCACTTCCGGTTGGTCCTGTCACTAATACCATACCATGCGGATGACGAATTGCTCGCTTAATTTTTTCTAAATTTACAGAAGCTAAACCAATATCTGTTAAACTAAATTGTCTATTTTTTTGAGTCAACAAACGCATCACAATATTTTCCCCATGCACAGATGGTAAAATAGATACACGAACATCTACCCGTTGCTTACTAGTTGAAAATTTAAACTTTCCATCTTGTGCCGCTCGATGCTCATCAGTCCGCATTTTTGACAAAATTTTAATACGAGTCAAAATAGCATCAGAGAATTCTTTTGGTAATTCAAGCACATCATGCATTACCCCATCTATACGAAACCGAACAACAATCTTTGTCGCATATGGCTCAACATGGATGTCTGACGCTTTATTTTCAAATCCATACTGCATCAAAATATCAACCATTTCCACCACTAATTCATCCCGAGATTCACGACTTCTTTCTTTTTCAAACACATCTAAAAGCTCTTTAAACTGCTCTTGCATGTTTGATTTATATAATGCAATAGCTTTATCAAAGTCTTCTTCTAAAATAAGATATACTTTAATCTTACCAAAACGTTTTTCTAACAACTCACGTACAGGTAAATTTGACGGATCGAGCATACCAATCTTCATTTCATTTTTTCCTTGTGAAAAAGCAATTACACCTTGTTTTTCTGTCACTGCTTGCGGAATAGACACAATTGCTTCTGCATCAATTCTCATCGTATCAAAATCTGCAAATGGAACCTGATAATACTCTGCCAACCCCTCACCCAATACCTGCTTGTCTAAAATTCCTTCAATAAAAAAATAATCCAAAAGGGTTCCCCCATGGGAATCTACAAACTCTTGTGCAGCAACAACATCTTTTTCATCAATATAATGCTGCTCCAACAAGATATCTTTTATCTGCGCGTCATCGATACGCATAACCCCTCTTTATTTTAATTATTTAAGAATCTTTTCTATATGCTTAATAACATCAGATAAGGGTGTATTTGATTTAACAAAATAATCTTTTGCCCCTAATTCACGCACCCGTTTTTCATCTTGCTCTTGACTCAAATTGGTTGAAACAATAATCGGTACTTTTATTTTTTTCTGTTTTACTTGCTCGAGCACTCCAAACCCGTCTAATTTAGGCATCACTAAATCAAGCAATACCAAATCAATACCACCTTTTACTAAGAAATCAATCGCTTCTTGCCCATTATTTGCTACGGTAACATCATAGCCGATATGCTGTAATTTTAACTGCAGTGCTTTTGCCATTGGTTTCTCGTCTTCTGCTACGAGAATCATTTTTTTCTTTCCTGCCATAGAGATTCAGACAATAATAACAATATATATGTTAAATTATACCACAATTTTATATAAACAAACAAATTATCATAATTCAACAACACAACTTCCTCCACTTGCTTCTTCTTTCCACTGACGTACCATTGGATTTTTTGCAAGTAACTGAAGTACAGCCTGCCGTAAACGACCGCTTCCTATTCCATAAATTACACGACAATATCGTTCTTTTCTATTTACATACACATACAATTCATGATCAAGCTGATCAAGTGCCTCTCCAATTTCTGAAGTACAATGTAAATCAATAGTTGCAATATCGTGATAATGACTGAGTAACTCTAATCCAATACTATTCATAATACTACTTAGTATAATTTTTGTGATTATTTCTGTCAACGTATTTTTTATACCTGCCAAAAAAATATAATAAAAAAGATACAATATGTATCTTTTTTACTCAGTGCCGACGGTGGGACTCGAACCCACACGCTGGAAGCACCTGCTCCTAAGGCAGGCGTGTATACCAATTTCACCACGTCGGCATGCTCCCCTCAAACAAGGGGAATTTTTGATGTGCATACTATATCAAATCTCTCAAAATAAATCAAGAGGATGACTATACTTCAATAACCACGGGTAATACCATCGGTCGCTTTTCTGTTTGCTTAAAGAGAAATTGCCCAATTTTTTCTCGAATATTATTTCGAATTTGATTTGCATCAGCCCATGTCAAGGGGTCTGACTCTACAACAAGTGTACGCACTTTTGCTCGCACATCTTCAATAAGCTTTTTATTATCTTTGAGAAAAACAAAACCACGAGAAATAATATCAGGATTTTGAATCAATTGTCCTGTTTTCGTATCAATAGTTACAATAACCACAACCATACCATCTTCTGCAAGCACTTGGCGATCACGAAGTACAACATGTTGCATATCACTTACACCTAAACCATCAATAAAGACATAGTTACTTGTTGCTTTTTTATCAAGCACTTTTACTCCCTCTTTTGTCATATCAATAATTGTTCCATTATCTGGAACGATCGTATTTCCTTCAGGAAAATTTCCATGCTCCACTACTAAGTTTTTAGCTTCTTTCAAAAAGAAATGATTTCCATATACCGGAACAAAATAATCTGGTTTAATTTGTTCAACCATTTCTAAAATATCTTGTCGTGTTGAATGTCCACTAATATGAACATCCATCACATCTCCATGAATAACATGATCACATTGACGATAAATATTATCTTTTAGTCTTTGAATACTTCGTTCATTCCCTGGAATTACTGAAGAAGAAAAAATAACAGTATCATTACGACGCAAAGTAATAAAACGATGTGTTTTATTTACGACACGCATGAGTACAGCATTTTCTTCACCTTGCGCACCAGTACAAAGTACAACGACTTTATTTTCTGGATATTTACTAATATCTTTAATATCAATTAAAATACCACGTGGAATTTTAATATAGCCAAGTTTTTTTGCAATTTCTACATTTAACTTCATACTATACCCATCAAGCGCTACTTTTTTATGTAATTTTGCTGCAGCATAAATCACCCATTTTACTCGCTCTACTTGAGAAGAGAATGTTCCAATAATAATACGTCCTGGGGCTTTATTCAACAGTCCATATAAATTATTATACATTTCTTCATATGTGCCATGACGCTCTTTTGACAGAGATCCTAAACTTTCAAGCATTAGCATGCTCGGTCGTTTTACCTGTTGTAAAAAATCATACCGAACATGTGTTTTTCCCGTTTCATCACGCTCCATTGTCCAATCTCCTGGATGAATAACCGTTCCAGCATCTGTTTCAATAGCAACACCCATTGCATCCATAATTGAATGCTCCACTTGAAAAAAACTTAATAAAAACTTCCCTAAACGAACTTTGTCTTTTAAGTTTTTAACACGAATTACTTTTAAATTTTTTGTACTTTCTTTTTTATAATCTTCTTGTTTATGCTTAATTAATGCAAGTGTTAAATCTCGCCCAATAATTGGCGGATATCCCAATTGCTCCAAAAGCACAGGAGCAGCTCCAATATGATCAAGATGACCATGACTAAAAACTACACCACGTACGCGTTTTTCTTTTCCTTTTAAGTAACTAATATTTGGAATAATATAATCAATTCCAGGCATATCTTCCTCAGGAAATTGCAACCCCATATCAAGAATAATGATGTCATTTTCATATTCAAAAATGGTCATGTTTCTCCCAACTTCTTCACAACCACCTATTGGAATAACACGAATTGTCCCTTTCTTTGAAGAGATAATATTTACTTGTTTTTTTACAAATGTTGGGTTATGTTGTGGTGTTCTATTTGGAAGTGATTTTCCCATATCAGATGGACGTGGTCGCACTGTTTTTGATCGTGTGCTTACTTTTTTATATGTCCCTATCGTTGGGGTATGCATACCTGATTGGGAACCCTTTTTTGAAGGAGAAGCAGTATTCCTTCGACTCACTGGCTGTTTTGTTTTTAACATACACAATAATTAACTTCTATTATAGAGCATAGAAGCTTTATCCTAAATAATAAATTATATTTCCTCCTAAATACCTTTATGCAAAGGCATGCAAAGCTTATTGATAATCTTTTTTTTCGCAACACATTACTTTTCAAATATACGAAAATAATATATATGTCAAAAAAAAGATTATGTACGCTTTTATATAAATAAATTTATTTATATATTTTTGAGTAGATTTTATGAAGATGATTCACTTTTTCCCCACTCTGATTTTGTTTTAATATACCATTGACTAACATTAATAAAGCGATCAGCAGGAACAAAAATACGAGTAACATCGACTCCGTGAAGATGATCACTCGTTGCATAACGATAAATCGGTGTATACAAAAATATTGCAGGACGCTCTTCTCTAATAGTCCGTTCAAATGTTTTATAATTTTCTTCTCTCTTGGCACTATCATCTGTTTCTCGCGCATCTTCTAAAAGCTCATCGACTTCTCTATTCACATACTGTGATAAATTCAATCCAGGATAATCTTTTTGAGACGAATGCCAGAATGGATACTGATCAGGATCACTGCCAATAATAATACCAAACAAAAGTACATCATATGCGCGTGTTTTTAACACATCGCGTGAAAATTGTTTTGAATCGACAAATGTTACTGTTGTTTTAATACCAAGCTCTCCCCAAAAACCAGCAACCAATTGAGCAACTTGTTGATATTCCTTAGTATCAACAGTCACAATATCAATACATAATATATTTCCGTCTTTATCTTGACGATAAAATGTTTGAGCAGTATTAATTTCTTTTCCCAATTGCTGTTCAACTAATTCCTCAATCTTTTTGTCTATTTCTTCTTGCTCTATAACACTTATAGTACTTGTTACCTTCTCTTCAGTAACATCATCTACTCCCATTTCTTCTGTCATATTATTTTCTTCAGCCGGCACTTGCTCAAATTGTTTTGCTACCTCTACACGTATTTCTTCTGCTCGCACTTTTGTGTACTCTTCCGCTGATAATCGTGGCCATGTTTCATCTAATAATGTATTTGCCTCATCACTAGAATAAGAATCTTTCTCTTTTTGATTATCATATCCCAAAAATCCTGGCAAAATTGGTCCATCAATCACAGCACCATCACCACCGAGACTTTCTCGAAGTATACGATCTTTATCTAGTGCAATAGTTAAAGCTTTACGTACATCAAGCTCTTCGAGTGCTGCGTTGCGTTCTTGATTAAAAAATAATGCAGTATACTGTGGTAATTGTAAAGTGTGAATTTGAATATGCTTTCGTTCAACACTTGCTCTAAACTCAGCAGGAACAAAATGCAAACCATGCGCTTTTTGCTCACGAAGTGCCTGTATAGCCCCAGCTTCTGTATCATACATTCCAAAAAATTGAAAAATGAACTCTTCAATATACGGGGCTTGTAGATAGTAGCTATCAAAACGAGCTAACTCATATTGAAAAATAAATCCCGTTTCATCTTGTGCCAAACGTGCAAATTTAAACGGTCCTGTTCCAATTGGTTTAATATTATTTTTTACCAATTTAAAACGCTCCGGAGTTACTTCTCCCCAAATATGTTCTGGCAAGATACCCACAGTCAAACTAGAAAGAAATGGTTGAAATGGTTCTTGTAATGTCAAAGAAATTGTATGGTCGTCAATCACATCAATCTTCACCCCTTGAAAACTCACCAATAATGGACTTCCTACTTGTGGATCTTGGATTTTTTCTAAGGTAAACGCAACATCATATGCAGTAAATGGCTGTTCATCATGCCATAATACATCTGATCGCAACTGAAATGTATACGTTTTTTTATCTTCACTAATCGTATAGCTTTCTGCTAAATCACCGACAAGTTCTTGCTGTTCATCATAACGCATAAGCCCAGTATAGACTAACTGTGCTACATCACGATCAACATCATTGGTACTGGCAAATAATGGATTAACAAGTTGAAGTTCTCCAACCATTGCCTCAATGTATTGCCCACCAACAGCAGGAACTTGTATGCGATATACTGCACTGACACCCCAACCAAACCAAAGAGCCGCAATACAAACAAAAATGCCCACTATTTGTAAAGCTCTTTTTTCTTTCGCACTTAAAATTCTTCTTACATGAAGAATCTGTTTAAGTGTTGGATATGAACGGCCATGCACTCGTTTTAATACATGCAAATCATGTGCATGCACTTGTGATGAAGCCTGTTTTTTGTGTACAGTTTTATGCGTACCACGCAAGCGTGATAGCAACTGCATCATGTAGCGTCTTATGGACACACAATCAGAGTTATACGCTAGTGTGCGCTATATTAGATGAAGAGTTGAGCAAGAGATAGTACGAAAAATACAAAAACAATCCCAATGGTCAATTTATGTAAAAATAAGTCAAGACCTCTTCGTGTCGTTACTACCGGCCCACTACCACCACCAAACCCTGCTCCCATTCCTGCACCTTTTTGTTGTAACAAAATAACAACAATGAGTAATACAGAAACAATTGCTTGAACAACATTCAAAATAGTACTTACCATATATCAACAGGAAACGAATAAATAATATAATGACTATACATCATCTCGTAAAAAAAATCAAGAGGGAAACCAACTTTTTAGCTAAAACAAGTCATAAATCTACCTATTTTCCGTACATATACACAAAAGAACTTATTATTCAATTTCTTCTCTGTTAAAGATGAGAAAGATGGTGGAGAGTTTGGAAGACCAAAAAAGTGGCGGTAAGGCCACTTAAATGGTAGAATGAGAATGTTAAAATAACTCATCTACATATATGGTATACGAAAATTACTGGTTAGACAAGCACAAGTGTATTTTTCCCCATCATGAACGGTGGATAAAACAAGCCGACGTAGTCGGTTTGTCTGCCGAAGGCAGAAGAAGGTTAACATGGATAATTTATGCAGAAGTACATAAAAATGTATCCAAAACATGCAGACATTTTGGTATAGCCCTTCATTATTTTACAAATGGAAAAACAGATTTAATCCTTCAGCTATATTACGTTTAGAAAATCAATCACATACACCAAAGAATGTACGGACAAGACATCAGGTTCTTCTTTGGGATCAACGAGTTATTGCGCTTCGAAAAAGGTTTATGTACTATGGTAAAATGAAGATACAAACCATATATATCCGTGAGTAACGCATAAGCCCAGTAAAGTAATCCTCAACCATATGGAGCTTTGCTCCATATAGATACAGTAGAAATACGCCTACAAGGAGTAAAAAGGTATGTATTAACTGCAATAGATAGTTTTTCTCGCTTCGGCTTCGCCTACGCATACAAAAACCATACATCTGCTTCTGCTAAAGATTTCTTACTCAAGTTACATGATTTCTTTGGAGAACATATGTCCATTATCCATACGGATAATGGAACAGAGTTTCACAAATACTTTAACAAAGCTGTTACACAGCTTAATCTTACTCACTACTGGAGTAGAGTAAGAAAATCTACTGATAATGCTAAAGATGAACGATTTAATAGAACCTTTAGAGATGAATGTATGGCTCAAGGTGCCTTTAACAAAAATTTACATATATTTAATGCTAATATACTTGCTTGGGTCATTGAATATCTTACTATACGCCCTCATCAATCCCTTAATTATTTAACTCCTTTTGAATTTATTTCTCAAACAACAAAACTCTCCACTAACTGGTCATCCAGTACAGCCCTTGACAAAAAAAGGAATGATTGCTATACTAGCTCCACTTAATGAATTGATAGATTGTTAACTTGATATGAAACAAGATATTCATCCAACTGTACACCCTGTTATCTTTATTGATACATCTTGTGGTGCCGAATTTAAAACATTATCAACACGCAAGTCAAACCAGACACGTGAAATTGATGGTGTCACATATTATGAAATTTCTATCGAAATTTCATCTGCTTCACATCCGTTTTATACTGGGAAGCAAGTACTTCTTGATGCGGCTGGTCGCCTTGACCGATTTAAAGCACGTCAAGAATCACAAGAAGAAGCAGCGACTGCTCGTCAAGGAAAAAAGGCAAAACGTGCAAAACGTGCTGCAACAAAAACACAAGAAAAAGACGCAAAATAGCAATGTACATAAAAAACAGGCCGCCTACTTCGGTCTGTTTTTATTTACAAACTCGTAAAACAGTGTAAATTAGATAAATCTACCTCAAAATTCCCTGTCATATGTTAGAAAAATACCAAGAACTCAAATCCACATTTATACAATATGAAGCTGATCTGCAAAATCCAGCCATTATTAGTGATCAAAAACAATTAAAAACGATCTCACAGGCATTTAATGAACTTAAACCAGTGTATGATAAAATTGTCACACTGGAAACAACTGAAACTCAGCTTGCAGAGACAATTTCTATTATTGAGAAAGAAGCGGATACAGAAATGAAATACATGGCAGAAGAAGAAAAAAAAGAATTAGAACAAACACAAAGTATTCTAGAAAAAGATCTTGCTGAAATGACTCGACCAACAGACCCAATGGATAAAAAAGACATTATCATTGAAATTCGTGCTGGTGCCGGTGGAGATGAAGCGGCCCTATTTGCAGGAGACCTTATGCGTATGTATATGAAATACGCTGAATCAGAAGGTTGGAAAACAACACTACTCAGTGAACATCACATTGGTATTGGTGGGTACAAAGAAGTTATTTTTTCTATCAAAGGAAATAACACAAGCAAAGCTAGCGGGAAATACGTATACAAACACTTAAAATATGAAATGGGTGTACACCGAGTACAGCGCATTCCTGAAACAGAAAAACAAGGCCGAGTCCATACGTCAACAGCAAGTGTTGCTATCATGCCGGAAGTAGAAGAAACAGAAATAGATATCAAACCAAATGAATTACGTATTGATACCTATTGTGCGGGCGGAAATGGCGGACAAAGTGTTAATACTACCTATTCAGCAGTACGTATTACCCATATTCCAACTGGAGTTGTTGCCCAATGTCAAGATGAAAAATCTCAAATACAAAACCGTGCAAAAGCAATGGAAGTTATTCGTGCACGAGTCTACGAAAAAATTGAAGCAGAAAAACGTGCTGCACTGGACGAAAAACGTCGTGACCAAATTGGTTCTGGAGATCGCTCTGAAAAAATCAGAACATATAATTATCCACAAGATCGTATTACAGACCACCGTATTAAAGAAAGTTGGAATAATATTCAAACAATTTTAAATGGTGATCTAGGAGATGTAATTACAAAACTCCAGGCAGCTGATTATAAAGCACAAGACGAAGCATAATAAGCGTGATCATCCTGAATGAAGTGGAACGGAATCTCCGCCAGAGGACGGACCTGTCCTTTGGCAGGGAAGGATCCACTGTTAGCATATATTGTGTAGAATATGACCATCAAAACTCTCTTAAAAAAAGCCACCCAAACAATTGATCAGCTCGATGCTGAATTAATAGTAGCTCATGTGCTCAAACAGACACGCGAGTACGTTTTGTCGCACCCAGAAAAAAAGCTCTGTCCAAAAGAATGGATCTCTATTCACATTCTTTTTTATAAAAGAAAAAAAGGCATCCCGCTTGCCTATATCACAAAAACTAAACCATTTTTTGGTCTAGATTTTTTGGTAAATAAACATACCCTTATCCCCCGCCCAGATACAGAACTCTTAGTTGAGCAAGCCATTAAGCGATTAAAAACATTAGACAAACCAACACTTGTAGACCTCGGAACTGGATCAGGCTGCATTCCAATTGCGATTGGAAATACGATAAAAGATATCGCTATTATTGCAACAGATATTTCAAAACAAGCACTTCGTGTAGCACAAAAAAATGCACAAACACATGGGGTAGATATTGCATTTGCCCAAGGATCACTGCTTGATCCAATTTTTTCTTTACTAACAACTGAGCAAAAACCTTTGGTTATTACAGCAAACCTCCCCTATTTAACCAAACATCAATTTGATACAGAAAAAAGCATCCAGCATGAACCATACACTGCACTCGTTGCAGAAAATCTTGGACTGGCATTGTATTATGCGCTCATTAAACAAATCAAAATCCTTCACATCCACCGCTCACCGATTACTTGTTTTATAGAAATAGATCCGGAGCAAACTCACTATTTAGTAGAATACATTAAAGAAGAATTGCTTGACACAACGGTTCATGTTCATAAAGATCTAGCTGGATTGAATCGGTTGGTAGAAATCAGCCTTAAACTAACCATCTAGACAAAAAAGTATCACTGTGCTAAGATCTTTCCAACAACCATAGGAGACGCTCTTTTGCAACACAAACAGATATACCCATTCTTAAATACATCAGTTCTCATAGTTGGGATACTGATGACGGTCCTCGGATTCCCTGGACAAATCTGGAAAAATTACACCGAACAACAGTGCGGTATCCATATACTCTTAATATTGGTACCACTCGTGATTTTCATTGCGCGAATTCCATACGCCACGGCTAAAAAAGCATTGGCCATTATTCCGCCTGATATGATTGGGATAATATCAATGCTTATACTACTAGACCAATTTACTTATTATGAGTATAATATTCCAACAATATTTAGTATTATTGGATTCTTTACCATGATAGGATCCGCCTACCTACTTACAAAAAAAAAGGAAAGAGCTACAAAATTTCAACAATTTTGTAAAAACAATGAATTACTACTGGCAAAAATCACTTTAATTAGTGCACTAATAATGACTGGAATTGCACTACCCATGCAAATCTGGAAAAATTACACCGAACAACAATGTGGTCTAAATATCATCATGATTACATTCCCCATTATTCTTTCATCACTACGTATCCCGTATAGTATTATGAAAAAAGCATGGGCCCTCATTCCACCAGATATTCTCGGTTTAACGTGTTCTATCATTTTACTCTTCCAATTTTTCTACTACAAATAAATATATCTCATTTTATAATATATAACATGAGGTTGAATATAACTATGCGATATACTTTTTTGTTTGTCGTATTTTTTATTTACTCAAAAATACATTCTTAATTGCTATTTTAACATCAATTTAGTATACTCAGCACATATAATCAAAAAATTTTATGATCAATATTCCAAATAACGCAAAAAAAGTACATGAAGGCATTTTATTTGATGTTTACCAATGGGACCAAGAGATGTTTGATGGAACTACAGAAATATTTGAAAGATTAACAAGAAAAGCTTCTGTAGAGGTTATTGCTGAAGTTGATGGTAAAATTTTAACGATCATGCAAGAACAACCAGCTCGCAAAGGGCCATATCCATCATTTCCTGGTGGACGAATTGACGAAGGAGAAACAGCAATAGAAGCAGCGCATAGAGAATTGCGTGAAGAAACAGGATACACCGCAGAAAGTATGGAACTATGGAAAACCTACCACGGAACATCTAAAATAACATTTGATGAATATATTTTTATTGCAAAAGGGCTCAAAAAAACAGATGAGATACAAGAAGACGCTGGTGAAAAAATAAAACTCCAATCCTTTTCTTTTGATGAAACTCTTTCATTTTGCCGTAATCCTCAATTTACCGCAGCAATGTTTCTAAAATTTGACATGTATGAAATGTTGCTAGACGAAGAAAAAAAACAAGCCTTTTATCATGCTATTTTTTCATAAACATTTAGCTTATACACAGATTGCGTAAGTGCGATCATTCTTGTATCATAGATATACACTTAACCACATAATCTATGACTCGACCCGAAGGACTTAACACAAAAATATTTTTAGACAGTGGCAACCCTGCTGATACAAAAGAAACCCTTGATCTTATTGGCTTTCTCGATGGGCAAACAACTAATCCAAGCCTCATTGCCAAAAATCCAGATATACAACAGCGTATTTCAGATGGCGGCAAACTCAGTGATGCTGATCTTCGTGCATTTTACAAAAAAACTATTCAAGAAATTCACACCCTTCTTCCTAAGCAATCAATATCAATTGAAGTGTATGCAGATAAAGATACTTCTATTGAAGAGATTGTTTCACAAGCAAGAGAAATGAATAGTTGGATACCAACAGCACACATAAAACTCCCTACAACTCATGCCGGATTGTCTGCTGCCGAAATTCTTTCAAAAGAACACATGAAACTTAACATGACGCTCGTATTTAGCGAAGAACAAGCGGCCGCTGTGTATGCAGCAACGACAGATGCTTTCGTCTCTCCTTTTGTTGGGCGACTTGATGATATAGGAAAAAATGGTATGGATCTCATTAAAAACATTCAACAAATGTATGCTGAAGGAAATGGCCACGTCCAAATTCTTGTGGCAAGTATTCGAACGCTCGATCATTTTTATGCAGCCCTTTCCTTACAAGCAGACATAGCAACGGTTCCACTTCGTATTTTACAAGAATGGAAAAATGCTGGCATGCCTATTCCTGAAACAAATAATTATTCTCCAAAATTATCTCCTATTGCATATCAAAATGTTACTTTAAATAAACCTTGGAACAATTATAACATCCATCATGATTTAACTGACGCGGGACTTGAGCGCTTTGCACAAGATTGGAATGCACTTTTACATAAATAATCTATTTACATAAAAAAACCATATGAAAGAAATAAAAATTTATAGTACAACATACTGCCCATACTGCCAACGTGCAAAAATGCTTCTTGATGCAGAAGGATTATCTTATACAGAAATTAATGTAGAAGAAGATGCAGAAAAACGAGCTGAATTAGCAGAAAAATATAACTGGCAGACCGTGCCAATGATTACTATTGGTGATGAATTTATTGGTGGATTTGATGACTTAGCAAAACTACAAGCAAGCGAAGAACTCGTGAATAAAGTCAATTCTTAAATACAATTTTTATGATGCAAGATGCCATTCTCTCCATGCCAAAACAATTTGAATATACACCCCAAATTGAACAAGGAAAACAACAAACATATACCCACTACATCCTTTTAGGTATGGGTGGCTCTCACCTAGCTGCAGATATTTTGGCTGAGCTTAATCCAATACTTTCTCTACGCATTTATAGTGATTATGGTTTACCACATATTTCTGATGAAAAAAATACCCTTATTATCGCAAGCTCATACTCTGGCAATACAGAAGAAGTACTCGAAGGAGCACAACTTGCACTCAAACAAGGCATTCCACTTGCTGTCATTTCTGTTGGTGGTGCATTAATTGATCTTGCAAAAAAATATAATTTACCATATATTCAAATGCCAGATACTGGTATTCAACCACGCAGTGCCCTTGGCTTTAGTTTACGAGCACTGATGAAATTGCTAGGAGAAGAAACATTACTCAAAGAAAGTAATAAGCTTGCACACATGAACCCACAAGCACTTGAAGAACAGGGAAAAAAAATCGCAACAAGCTGGACAGGAAAAACTCCCGTCATATATACCTCACAAAAAAACAAATCCATTGCTTACAACTGGAAAATTAAGATGAATGAAACAGGAAAAATTCCTGCCGTATATAACGTGTTTCCTGAAATGAATCATAATGAAATGAATGGCTTTGATGTGTCTCCTGATCACAAAGAATTAATTGAACACTTTACTATTTGTATGATCGAAGACGAACATGATCATCCAAAAGTGCAAAAACGCATGCACATAGCAAAAAAACTCTATGAAGATCGTGGTATTCCAGTTATGACCCTCAAATTAGAAGGAGCGACACATATTGAAAAGATATTTACATCTCTTACTCTCGCGGATTGGGTGGCAGTGCACAGCGCTGCACAATATGGTCATGAAGCAGAACAGGTTCCTATGATTGAAGAGTTTAAGAGGTTAATTGGGTAAAACCTACCAAAAAGACAGCTAATCCAAGCTGTCTTTTTATTTCTCAATAAAAAACATTTGACAAATTTTAATACAAAAAAAATAAGGCGTCCTTGGACGCCCCATAGCTACGGAAGATAAATTAAATCCCGCGCCATGTCGATCTCACCCCCACACAGAGCTATCACATGCTCTCTTAGAGCCGCAAGCATCAGTGTCATGAGTGATAACACTTCACGCGCCCAATCATCATCTATTGATTGAAGCACTTGAAGTACTCTTACTTCTCCTTTTTTTGCTAAGAGTTCTCCGTTACTTTCTCCGATTACCAGAGAAAACATCGCAGAAGTCCTCGCTACTACCAGTTTGTCTACTGATCCATTGATATAAAATACCCCGGACCACTGAACAAACTGGAAAAATTCACATCCTCGTATGTACTCAGGACGAAAGTCTATCCCATCCTGAATGCAGTATTCCCAAGCATCTTGTATAAGCTTAGGAAACAAACGGTTCAGGTCTTCCAAACAATTTTCCTTTTCTTGTTTATACATGAGGACTCTTATATATCACAAAACATGCCTATTGTCAAATGCTTTCATGTGAATAATTTTTAAAACTACTATAGTCCAAATTTTTGAAATATAATCAGGAGTATCTATTCAATTTTAATCTAAATGTGCTATAGTACTTATATACTATTTTATTTAAACTCTACAAAACATATGTCATTTGAATCAAATAGAAAAAACTACCATGATCAAAAACAACCCTCATTACCTCATACACAAGAAGCCCAAGCAAGATTAGAAGATTTTTTAACCACAAATACACAAGAACCCAAAGATAGTGATGAAAAAACCTATGAACAAGGTAGCCGCAGAAATAATATAAATGATCTTATTTGGCAACTACATCATGCATTATCAGAAAACATACCTTCTTCTGATTTTTTCAGCCTTTTTAACAAAATAAATGGAGAAATTGCCGATCTCCCTAAATCTCCAGAAAAAAAACAATCTTTAAAATTTCTTAGAGAACTAACCTCATTACTCAAAGAAAAAAAAGACGTACCAAAAAAAAGACAAGCTACAAAACAAACACCTATTGTCACTTACAGAGAAAGAGGAACAACACCAAAACCTTTTCTTAAAGAAATCAAAACAACTGCACAAAGTGAACCTATCCCAGAAAGAGAAGAAGGGCGTCTTTTTTCTGCAATTTGGGAAAAAATACAACAAACTCAGCAAGCATCAAGATTAGATACTGCTCAATTTGACGACTTGATAAGTCCTGATGAAATAAATGATGATAAAAGCAGATTAGAACAATTTGGTTTCCAAGACAAAAATAAAGTCTATGCCACAGCATTTGAAACATATATTTTTGATATGATCAACAACCAAGATTGGCTTGGACCAGAAGTACAGGCACTCCCTTCCAGTGAATTTGATGATCAAAAAAATGGTGTCGATATTCTATTAGAAATAAATACACCACTAGCAGAAGAACCATTACATATTTGTATCGATCTTACGTTTGGACAAACTACACTAGAAAAAAAGATTAAACGTATTCTAAAAAGTTTAAAAGATGGCAACTTAGGAAACGTAAAATATTTCCACTCCCCTCAAACAGAAACGCGAGAAATCAACAAAGAACATATACTTCATGTCGTCGCCGGAACACAAAAAACACAATTATTTGAGTTACTTAAAGACTGGCAGACAAATACAGCTGGAGCAAACCAAAAAGAATTTAAAATATTACTTTTAGATCAAATAATGCTCCAAATAATAAAACAACGTGACTTTTTACTCAAAGCACCGGAAGCAATATCATCACTAGACCCAAGTACACGATTAAAGATGTTAACAATTTTAGGAGAATTTTCTCGACAATTTGCACAAATACAAAATAATATCAACAACAAAAATGGTATAAACATTCAAGATTTACCTGAGTTAAGAGCTACCAACATTTTAACAAGGCAACTTCATGAACTATTTGATATACCCCTAGAAGATACTAATATACAATTAGCAGTTTAATCATTTTACACCTCAACGGTTACCTCAAACCCACTAAACATAGATACTAAAAACCCCATACTCTTTCGTATGGGGTTTTTGTATTTCTATTCTTCCGCTAAATAATCATATACTTCTTGTGGAAATTCCATTCCTGCATCAATTGCCTCAATCAATACTCTCTTAGCATTTACATCATCACCAACACCAGCATATGCACTCCCCAACCAATACCCCATATATGGATGCTGAGTAATATTTGTTGATAACAATAATGTAATTACTTCTTCAAGTTCATCATTAAAATAATACGCAATTGCTAAATTTTGTTTACTTGTTTCTGATTTTTCTTCATCATATTCATATGCTTTTTTTGCATATTCAAGTGCTTTTACATAATTCTCATACTGTGGAGCAATTTCTTCTAAATCAAGATATATAAGTGACAATGAATTGTTTACTTGGTCATCTTTTGGTTTTAACTTTAGTGCTTTTTCTAATTGAATGACAGCTTCATCAATATTTTTTTCAAGTGTTGCAATTTCACCTGCAATCAAATAATATTCAAAATCTCCATCATCTGTCAAAAGAAGCGCTTTTTGAAATATCGCAACAGCCTCTTCTGTTCGCCCTTCCAAATCATAAGCATAGGCAAGATTTTTCAGAAAATTTATTTTATTCTTTTTAGTAACCGCTTCATCTGCAGCTTCTTCTAATTGCACTATTGCTGTTGCGGCATTTCCTGAATCTAAACTAAGCAATGCTTCATTGTTTTTATCGATAGCACTATCGTCTACACTGTTATAAATACCCATACCCACAATAAATACAATCACTAACATTCTAACAAGATGTTGCTTTTTCTTTAACAATTTATTTACTCCTGGTGTTGCTTCTGCGGCTTGCTCCTCTATTGTTTTTTCAGGAAATGGAACACCACAGCTGGTGCAAATATTGCTCGTTCCTTCTGATACTTTTCCACAACTAATACAACGCATATCTTTTCTACTTACAAATAATTAATACAATAACTCTCCCAATTGAGATAACACAGATACCCAAATCACACCTGGAACGATAGAAATTTCTTCTCCAGCATCATCATACCATCGTGTTTTGTCTGTTCTGTTTTCTTTTTTCCATGTTCCTTGCACATGTTTTCCATGCATAAATATATCCACATCTCCCTCACCCAACGTTTCTACTCGCAATCGTCCAACATTGTCAATCACTTTTGCACTCACATGCTCAACGATAACAGTATTTGCAATTAAAGCCCCGCCTGTTTGGTCATAATGTTTTCTTCCACCTTCATAACGCTCATACAGATCTTGTTCTGCATTATACATCCAAGTGGCTCTGTAAGTGTATGGTGCAAAAGCAACGGTAATTTCATCAAGACAATTTTCTTGACAGGCTTCTGCCTCATGATCGAATTTCCAAGAATCAATCTGAGTATTCGCCTCTTCAGGTGCGTACGTTTCATACGCATCTTGCCACAATTGACTTGATGTATACACATTATGTGGGGCAGCACGATCACGACTACGCCAAAAATACCATCCACGAGAAAACTCATTCATATCAAATATACCGGTCTGCGCAATTTTTTCGAGCGCCTCCGGTGATCCACCAACATGCATATACATTGTATCTCCATATTCAGATAACCAATCAATATAATATGGACGTGCACTACGCACTGGCCCAACTTTTACTACATCATCACTTTCTATAAATAACGCAAAAAAACGAGTAATATTTCCTTCTACGGCAGCCTCATAAACTACCCGTGCTTGAGATAGACCTGCAAGCGGTCGTGCTTCAACATGATTTTCAATCATAACACCCACAATACCTGGAGCAACAGCCTCTTCACGCTCCACACACACTCCATCAATTAATCGCTCATAATCACAAAATATTTCTTCAAGCTCTTCTTCAATAACAAATTCTTCTTCAGCACGCTCTTGTTCTATGTGTTTTTTTGACCACATAGACTGAGATAAAAATAACACTAAACCAAGTGCCACAAACAACACAAACCCAGCTAGTACATATACCATATGTACAGAATCGATGCCAATGGACTTTTGAAATTGCTTAATTTTTTTTGTATATTGAGAAATAGGAATCTTCATATATATAATAAAAGGATAATTAGCCTCTTTATCATAACAAAAAACAGAGCCGTTTGTCGAACTCTGTTTTTTATGAATGTTCATTATTCTGCCGCAGCTTCTTCTTTCTTTCCTTTTTCTTCTACTTTAATATCAGCAACAGATACTGAACTTCCTTCTTCTCTTGCGTCAAGCTGTTCTTGTGTCATCGGAGCTGACACTTTAGCAACAAGTGTATCTGGCGCATCAACAAGTGTCATTCCTTCAGGAAGAACAACATCACCTAAAGTAATACTATCATCAAATGTTGCAAGTACTGAAATATCAACAGTAATACTATCTACTAAATCTTTCGGCATTGTTTTTACTGTAATAGAATCAACACCCTTAGATAAATTACCACCTAACATTTTTTCAGCAGGAGCAACACCTTCAAGCACTAACTCAACACTCACTTCCATTGCTTCTCCCATAGTAACATGGCGAAAATCAATATGAGTAAATGTACGTTTAATTGGATCAATTTGTAAATCTTGAATCAATACAGGAGTTTTTTCTCCACCCTCGATGTCAAGTTCAATAATTGTTGACTCTCCACAATCATCAAATAATTTACTAAAAGCTACATATGGTACAGCCACTGAAAAACTTTCAATATGTGGTCCGTATACTACCGCTGGAATTTGTCCTTCTGCGCGAAGTTCTGATGAATTTCCTTCTCGTTTTTTTGCTGCTAAACTAATGCTCATATCGTATAAATTACGTAAAAGAATAAATAAATTGTTGTTGCTTGAGCAACGAATGAAATACTATAATATCATCTTGTTTAATTGCTGGCTTATGTCGCAAACGATTTACATCATCGAGATGCAAATCTGTTAACATGCCGATAGTACCAACACCCTTCTCTGAAGAAAGAATAAATGCAAGCATCGCATGGTGACATGATTGACAGGTCACATGATAAAGCTGCGCTTCTTCCCCTTCTTCTACAATACAAATATTTCCCTTATCATAGTGCTCTCCACAAAGCGGACACGTTTTTGTTAAGGAAATTTGATCGTGTGTAATATTATTTTCAGACATAAACGTGATCAAAAGTGATGTAACGATAGCAAAAAAACAAAACAATGTCAAGAGAAAATCTCTTGGCGATGTGTACAGAAGTATATCATAGATATATAAAGAAATAAAGAAAACACATTCCTAACTATTAACGCATCTATTACACCTGAAACGCCACCTTGACAAAACTATAAAAATGTACTATAATTAGCTGTATTTACTTAATATATACTTCTATGAATCGTGATGGATTATCTTATAGTATTACTATTCTTATCGTAGCAATTATTACAATATCTTCAGCATTATTATATACAAATTACCATACTACCAAAGAAATGAATGCGCCAACGAAACAAAAAACGCTTACCTTTTATCAATCCGTTGATTGTGATCACCTCATAAAACATAGTGTTTTAGCACAAAAATCAATATCTGATGCAGAAACTATACTCGCAGAAATAGATACCCCGCTAAAGTATCAATCAATTGAGATAAAAAACAAAGTGGCATATATTGATTGGCCAGAAGACATTTACCAACATAGTTGGATCAGCACAAGCTGTGGTAGTTATACCTTTTTAGAACCAATACAACACAGTTTAACAGAATTAGACCATATCGATTCCATCATCCATTCAATTGATGGAAACGAAAGTGACTTTTATACATTTATGCAATTAAGCTGCCCAGATCAAGCAACTCACTGTAATATCTAACATAAAAATAACATCCACAGAAGATGTTATTTTTTATTTCCATGATTAACACTCTTTCCCCTGATTTGACCGATATATTGCCATAGCAATACCAATCAAAAAATAATTCATAATTAAAGAAGACCCTCCATAACTAACAAAAGGTAAAGTAACCCCCGTAACAGGAAGAAGTCCTGTTGCTCCACCAATATTTACCACCATTTGAATACCAAATACAAAGAGTACTCCCATCACCGTATAGGCTGAAAAATCATCATTAGAATCCCGAGCAATCACAACCAATCGCCACATGAGCAAATAATACATACCCAATAATAAGATAATACCTACAAATCCCAATTCTTCACCAATCACAGCAACAATAAAATCTGTTTGCGCTTCTGGTAAAAAATGTAATTGACTTTGTGAACCAGAACCAAGCCCTCTCCCCCACCATTGTCCTGAACCCACAGCAATAAGCGATTGAGTTACATTATATCCATCTCCCAATGGATCACGCCCTGGGTCAACAAAATTTAATACCCGTTCCTTTTGATATGTTTTAAATAAGAAAAACCACGCAAAAATAACCACAACCAAACCAATACCAATAAATCCAAAAATATAACGTTTTTTTACTCGAGAAACTAAGAGAAGCAAAAACCATACACCCAAAAGCACACTTGCAGACCCTAAATCTGGTTGGAGCATGATAAGTCCGACATAAAAACCAGCGGCAAGCCCACTTGATAATACATATTCCCATTTATCAAAACGCCGACCTTGTTTACTCATCCACCATCCTAAAAGAAGTACTAAGGCTACTTTTGCAAATTCAGCTGGTTGAAAAGAAAACCCAGCAATACGAAACCATCCTCGGGTACCACGAATAGAAGTCCCAAAAAGTAACACCCCCATAAGTAACAGCAAACCAACCATATATAACACACGAGCAGAAGAGGCATAACGTGTTTTATGAATAACACCAGATATCCCCATAATACCAAGCCCTAGTGCCGAAGCAATCACTTGTGTTGGAAAATAAATTAACGTTTCTCCACGAGATAAATCAATACTATAAATAGCAGCAATACCAATTGCTGTTAAAATAAATACGACAATGGCCAAAAACCAGTCATACCCAAAAATAATTGTTCTTAAACGAATCATACACGCAATCAAACCGACAATTAATCTGAAAAATATTCTCCTTCGTCAAATACATCAAATGCTGGAATAATATTCATACTACTTGCTGTACTAATATCAGCAAAAGAGCGCACAGTGACCAAACGCGTTTCTCCTGCAAGAAACTGAGAAATAGTTACGGGCAATATTGCAATACTTGTATTTCCTCGTTTTACATCTACAAAAAGTTCTGCATCCCAAAAATTATATATACTATTGTTTGTTATTTCAAATCTGACCTCTGGCACTAATAAATCAGTACCGACACTTTGGCGCTCAATTGTAGCATTATCCAAAAGAAAACGCACATGTTCATCAATATACGCTTGCACATCAAAAATAATATGCGGATCTACCCTGTTCCACTGGATCTCATCAATCACCAATTGAACATTTTTAGGAAACGCATCTGATTCAACCCCGAGTGTTGGTAAAACATGTGTACGCAAAGGCCATAATATGGCTTCTTGTACTATTGATTCTGTATTGTTAAATGTATAGTGATATCGGACATGTGCAACAAGACGATCATTTTTATTAGTCACAATAGTTGCTATATCGTACTTTTGTGGATTACTCGCATACACAAATGGAGGAGTCAATCCTAAAGGCCTCGGCGTATATGCCGTTTGATATGTTGTGTAATTCATAAATTCAACAGTTTGATTGGCATACATATTTATATCATCCCAATAGCCAACAAAAGCATACTGCGCCATCATAAATAAAGAGTACACAATCCCCAAACCAGATAATAAACTTAAACACACAACCGCAATCTTGCGCAGTGTTTGTTTATTTCTAATATACCAGTATCCTAGTCGAAATTCTTGCACACCAAGAGTACCAGATGCATCAACATAACGAGATAATGGATCAACTTGTTTTTTTAGAAAAGGGGCCATAAGATATATCTATAGTATACACAATAATAGAAACAATGAACACCCCTTGTTTTCCCGATATTTCTATGGTACAATGGATGCACTACTTAACAAACGTATATACGCATTTGTATATATGCTCTCATGGATTTTTATGGCAAAAAAGACTGAAAATAAACAAGATTATAGTGCGAAAAATATTAGTGTTCTTGAGGGGCTAGAAGCCGTACGTAAACGCCCTGGGATGTATATTGGTTCAACTGGCGTGCAAGGATTACATCACATGATTTGGGAAGTCGTCGACAATTCTTTTGATGAAGCAATGGCTGGCCACTGTGATGCTATTACTATTCGCCTACTCCCAGATCATTGGATATCTGTTACAGATAATGGTCGTGGCATTCCAGTAGACATTCATCCAAAGAAAAATATCAGTGCTCTTGAGCTCGTCATGACAACACTTCATGCTGGTGGAAAATTTGGTGATGGTGGATATAAAGTCTCTGGTGGTCTTCATGGTGTAGGCGTTTCTGTTGTTAATGCATTATCAACCGATGTAAAAGCCGAAATACATCTTGATGGAAAAATTTGGACCCAAGAATATACTGTTGGAAAACCAAAAGCGAGTGTCAAAGCGGTTGGAAAAACAAAACTCAGAGGAACAACTATCAGCTTCCGTCCAGACGCAAGTATTTTTGATACCTTAAATTTTTCATGGAAAACGATTATTGAACATTTACGTCAACAAGCATACCTCAATAAAGGGGTCAAAATTACGATTATTGATGAACGAAGTGCTGAAGAAAAAGAAGTAGATACATCATCAGTTCCATTTGATAAGCATTCCTATCAATTTTACTTTGAAGGTGGAATAGCAAGCTACGTTCGCCATATTAATAGCAATCGCGAACCAAAACACGACAATATCTTTTATGTTGAAAAACAGGTTGAAGAGGTTTCTGTTGAAATTGCCCTTCAATATACAGAAGATTTTTCAGAATCACTTCACCCGTTTGCAAATAACATTACCAATCCAGATGGAGGAATGCATGTTTCAGGATTTCGCAGCGCACTCACAAGAACCATTAATACCTATGCAAAAAACAAAAAGATTTTAAAGGAAAAAGATAGTAAACTATCAGGAGAAGATGTTCGTGAAGGACTTACTGCTGTTATTTCTGTGAAAATTCCAGATCCACAATTTGAAGGACAAACAAAAGGAAAATTAGGAAATCCAGAAGTACGACCAGCTGTTGAAAATACCTTTGCTGAAGCATTTGCTATTTTCTTAGAAGAAAATCCAAAAGATGCTGAAGGTATTATTAGTAAATGTGTATTAGCCGCAAAAGCACGAAATGCAGCCCGATCAGCAAGAGATGCGGTCTTACGTAAAGGTGCCCTTGAGGGATTTACCTTACCAGGAAAATTAGCTGATTGCTCTAGTCGAAAAGCAGAAAATTCTGAACTTTTTATTGTAGAGGGTGATTCTGCTGGCGGTTCAGCAAAACAAGGCCGCGACCGAAATATTCAAGCTATTCTACCACTTCGTGGAAAAGTCTTAAATGTTGAGCGCGCCCGACTCGACCGAATTTTAACAAATAATGAATTAAAATCACTTATTATTGCTCTTGGAACAAATATTGGAGAAATGTTTGATATTGAAAAATTACGTTATAGAAAAATTGTTATTATGACCGATGCTGATGTTGACGGATCTCATATTAGAACACTTCTGTTAACTTTATTTTTCCGCTATTTTCCATCATTGATTAATAATGGAAATATATACATTGCGCAACCACCACTCTATAGCATAAAAAAAGGAAAAGAAATGATTTGGCTCTATACTGAAGCTGATCTAGAAGATTACAAGAAAAAACATAATATTACAGATGGCGAAATTGAGATGACCGATGAACCACCAGAAGGAACCGTTCAATCAGGAGATCCCAAAAAATTGAACCTTCAACGATATAAAGGTTTGGGAGAAATGAATCCAGAGCAACTCTGGAATACCACCATGAACCCTGAAACTCGTCGTATGAAACAAGTTGCGATTGAAGATGCAGAAAAAGCAAGTGAAATATTTGACATTCTCATGGGAGCAGAGGTTGCCCCACGTAAAAAATTCATCCAAACTCATGCTAAGAATGTAAAAAATCTTGATGTTTAGGCTAACATTGCACAAAAAAAAGCAATGAATAAAATTCATTGCTTTTTTATTACCTCCTTATGTATGCGATTTCAGATATACGCACCATAACATATTTATTGATATATTTCAAGATACCCCTGTATAAAACGCATATTATCCCCTATTTACTTGACAAAAATCTTTTTTTTATGTATAGTAAGCATAAATATATGGCCTAGGGCCATTTTTAAATACCTCAAAAATATGAAATACCTCGTGAGTTTTAAAAACTACCTTGTTGATTCTGTTCATGAAATGAAAAAAGTCACATGGCCAACAAAAACACAAACACAAAATTATACGATTTTTGTTGTTATTATGAGTGTTGGTGTTGCCCTCTTCTTTGGAATTATTGACTACGTACTCAACCTTGGACTAGAACAAATCATCTAAACACAAAACAACCATAACAGCATCACTCACATAACTTTACTACACATATGGCAAAACAAAACCTGGAACTTGGACGTCGTTGGTATGTGCTCCATACCTATAGCGGCTATGAAGAAAATGTTAAAAGAAATCTTTCACAGCGTATTGATACTTTTGACATGCAAAACAAAATTTTTGGTGTTCTTGTCCCAAAAGAAAAAAAGATCAAAATCAAAAATGGAAAACGAACCGTTATTGAAGAAAAAATCTTTCCAGGATATGTACTTGTTGAAATGATTGTAACTGATGACTCATGGTATGTTGTACGAAACACACCAAATGTTACTGGATTTGTTGGATCCGGAACAACCCCTACTCCAATTGACCAAAAGGAAGTTGATGCACTACAAAAACGAATGGGTATCGAAGATCCAACACACAAAATTGATTTTGCCCCTGAAGATAACGTTCAAATTATTGATGGGCCATTTAAAGGATTTGAAGGAAAAATTTCTGAAGTAGATGATACACGTGGAAAAATTAAAGTACTCGTCAGTATGTTTGGTCGAGAAACTCCAATTGAACTCGATGCATTGCAAGTCAAAAAAATGTAATATTCACTAGAATAATAAGTACGTCTCAATCAGGGTGGCTTAAAAGACAAGCGCTTCTCACTTTGATCAGGATGTACTTAATACAGATAAACAAATACTATGGCAAAAAAATTATCAACACAGATCAAATTACAAATTACAGGTGGAGCTGCAAACCCTGCACCTCCAGTTGGACCAGCTCTTGGTCAACATGGGTTAAATATTCAAGATTTTTGTACACAATTTAATAACGCAACAGCAGACAAAAAAGGAGAAGTTGTCCCTGTTGTTATTAATGTATATGATGATCGAACATTTAGCTTTGTTACAAAAGTAGCGCCAGCAAGTGCTTTAATTAAAAAAGCAGCAGGAATTAACAAAGGATCAAGCAATCCTTTAAAAGATAAAATTGGAAAAATTACTCAAGCACAATTACAAGAAATTGCTGAGAAAAAAATGCCCGATTTAAATGCAAATGATATCGATGCCGCAATGAAAATTATTGCAGGTACAGCAAAACAAATGGGAGTCACCATTGAAGGATAATTCTCACAACAATCCAAAAAACCCCTCTGAAGTATATTTGGAGGGGTTTTTTAACGTTTTATTACTCACAACATTGGAAGCAATTCATCATTTCTGCTATACTAGTATTATCTATTCCCATGAATTATCTTTATGTCTGTCAAAGCAAAAAAATTATATTGTACTTGTTACCTCACGCTCACACCAGAGATGAAAAAATATGTTCGCCAAAAACTGCGTGGACAAAAAGTACAAATTATTGATGATGTTGTTTGTCTTGATAATCTTGATCCAAAAACAGAAGTATTAGGTGTATTTGTTGATTCATATGTAACAAAAAAAGTTATTGAATCTTTGCCAAAATTAAAACAAATTGTTACCTTTTCTACCGGATACAGTCATATTGATTTAAAAACAGCAAAAAAAAGAAAAATTCCTGTTTGTAATGTGCCTAGTTATGGTGAACACACTGTTGCTGAATTTGCTATGGGCCTCATATTATCTCTTACCCGACAAATATTTCCCTCAGTAAAACGCATTAAAGAAGGATCATATGACTATCATGGTTTGCGCGGGAATGATATCATGGGCAGTGACCTGCATCAAAAAACAGTTGGGATCATCGGTACAGGTAATATTGGAAAACATATCATACGCATGTTAAAAGGATTTGATATTGAGATTATTGCCCATGATCTATTCCCAAAAAAGACACTCGCCAAAGAACTCGGCTTTAGCTATGTCACCCTTCCACAACTCCTCAAAAAATCAGATGTTATTTCTCTTCATGTGCCCTTATTTGATAGCACCTACCACATGATCAATAAGACTGCAATTAAAAAAATGAAAAAAGGAGTATATATTATTAATACTGCTCGCGGTGGACTGATTGATTCAGAGGCATTACTCTGGGGATTAGAAGAAGGAATCGTTGCGGGAGCAGGACTTGATGTCCTCGAGGGAGAAGATTTACTTGAAGATCCACTTAAACTTCTTTGTGAAGACTGTACCATAAAAGATACTCGTATTAGTCTTATAAATAACGTGTTAATTGATCACCCAAAAACAATTATTACACCACATATTGCATTTAATACCACAGAAGCAGTACAAAGAATTATTGATACCAGTACTGCACAAATAAAAGCATTTAGTCGTGGAGAACAAACACTATACGATGTTACTCTTCCAAAACGCAAGAAATAATAATATGAAACGATACGCACTCTTTTTTCTTATCGCTATTCTTCCCTTTTTTCTCTCTGGCTGTGGTGAAGAACCACTCATTCAAGAAGAAACAACACCTATCGAGAATAACGAACAATTAGTGAAGCTCACACCGGAACAAGAACTCTATCTTGCATGTACAGAGGCAGGATATTCTGTTGCGATTCGTTTTGATTATAAAGAAAATACACAAGTTATTTATTGCGTACTTCAAGAACAGCCCGAATGGCTTTGCCCAGCAAAACAACTTATCGCAGAGCAATGTGGCGAAAAACCAGAACATCTCGATGATCAGTACCTCACGATGGTCACAGAAGATATTTTAGAAGAAAGTCCACGCTTTTGTGAACCAATTGCCACTCCTATTTGTGGAACAGATGGAAGGACCTACACCAATGCCTGTTTTGCCACTCAACAAAACATCGGTATCAGCAAAGAAGGACCGTGTACGACCCAAACGCCTATGACACCCCCAAATACCCCTCCTCCACCCATCACTTCTGGAGGAAGCGCTATTACCGCCTATGCAATAATCCCCCCAGAAGGACCGTATACAACAGTTGTAACAGAAAGTACACAAGTACAATCGGCACCTTCATGGCTTGATATTCCAATACAAATGCTTCGTGATGAAGATACCACATATCAAGTAGTTATCTATCGCTGTATTGTAAAAAACACAACCTATTATTACGAAGATAAAGACTCTTCATTTGGTCTTGATACACTCTACACACCAGATGGAGAAGTTATTTGCTACCCAAATAATGATTTTGACCGCTCTTGCCCACTTGATTTTAGAAATAACGATAAGCCTGGTTGTACTCCCATTTGGAAGCGGTTTTAATATTACTTGACAAAAAACAAATAATGAGCTAAACTAAGCTCATTATTCATTGTGGAACCTCTTCATCATATAAGAGGGTTTGACCACGATAACATTTATTTCCTATGGGAAAACGCATGAACGACCTTCGTACACAGGTTGATAAAACAAAAGTGTACTCACTTGAAGAAGCTATTACTTTGGTAAAAAGTACAAGCAATGTGAAATTTGATGCAACAGTAGAAATACACATGCATCTTGGAATTAATCCAAAAAAGGGTGATCAACAAATCCGTACAACAGTGGTATTGCCACACGGTACAGGAAAAATAAAAAAAATTGCAGCATTTGTTGGACCAAACGATGAAGCAACGGCAAAAAATGCTGGTGCTGATTTTGTGCTTGGAGAAGAAGATATCAAAAAAATCAAAGATACTGGTAAAGTTGATTTTGATGTTGCTGTAGCAACACCAGAAATGATGCCTAAATTAGCTCCAGCAGCAAAAATTCTTGGACCCCGCGGTTTAATGCCTAATCCAAAAACAGATACTGTTGGTACAGATTTAAACAAAATCATTGGTGACTTAAAAAAAGGAAAAGCATCATTTAAAAATGATGATACAGCAAACATTCACCAAGCAGTAGGAAAAGTAAGCTTTACTGATGAACAATTGCAAGAAAATATTTTAGCATTTGTTGAAAAAGTAAAAAAAGCAAAACCGGTTAGTGCTAAAGGAACCTACATGCAGTCAATGTTTCTGACAAGCACAATGGGCCCAAGTATTAAAATATCTATTGTGTAAATCACAATATAAAACATTCAAAAACAATCAGCAATTATGCTGGTTGTTTTTTGGTTATTCCCACCAATCTATCGCCAAAAAAAGAGCCCCCAATACAACTTGCCCAACGAGGTCAATTTTGATACACTGCTTAAAGGAGAGTCGTCTATTTATCTAATTTCTCTTATGTCAGAATCACACATCCGCCCAACATGGGATGAATACTTTATGAATATTGCACAAATCGTTGGTACACGATCAACTTGTGATCGCGGACGCCTTGGCTGTGTTATTGTAAAAAATAAACAAATACTCGTAACGGGGTATTCAGGGGCTGCAAGCGGACTCCCCCATTGTGATGACGTAGGACACCAAATGAAAAAAGTCACTCATGAAGATGGACGCGAATCAAATCATTGTGTACGAACAGCGCACGCTGAACAAAATGCTATTGTCCAAGCCGCAAAAGTAGGTGTCTCTATTGAAGGTGCAACACTGTATCTTGGCATGACTCCTTGTGCAACATGCGCACGTATGATTATTAACGCAGGTATTAAACGAGTTGTGTGTGGTAAACGCTATCATGCAGGAGAAGAAAGCGAAGAAATGTTTCGCAAAACAGGGATTACTTTAGAATTTCTTAATGAAGGAACTGAACAATATGATAACCAATAAAAAAATAATTCTTGGATTTACTGGTATGATCGCTTGTGGAAAAGGAACAGCGGCAGCATATATGGAAGAAAAATATGGAGCAAGTACCTATCGATTTTCTACCATGCTTCGTGATGTCATGGACCGTTTTCATCTTCCACATACACGAGAAAATCTCGTTGGAATCTCTGAATACATTCGCAATACCCATGGAGAAGACACCATGGCAAAAACAATGGCAAAAGATGTAGAGCAAGATAAAACACAAATTATTATTGTCGAAGGCATCCGTCGCATGGCTGATATTGCCTACCTGACACAACTACCAAATTTTGTCTTAGTTAACATTGAAGCAACTCCTGAACATCGCTACGAACGCATTATTAAACGAGGAGAAAATAGTGATGACAATAGTAAAACATATGAAGCCTTTTTAGCAGATCATGAGCGCCCGACAGAAATAACGATTCCTGAAGTAATGACTCACGCAAAAGAAACAATACATAATGATGGATCACTTAAAGAACTCTACGCACAACTTGATACATTAATACAGACACATGGACATCAAAATTAAACGCATGCATGAAGATGCAAAACTCCCCTACTATGCTCACCCAGGCGATGTAGGGCTCGATGTCTTTAGCAGAGAAGAAAACCACACACTACAGCCGGGAGAAAGAAAAATATTTTTTGTTGGCTTTGCACTTGAATTTGATCCTGGATTTGCAGCCATCATAAAAGACCGCAGCTCTCTTCCTAACAATTACGGCATACACACAATGGGTGGCGTCTATGATGCAGGATACCGTGGAGAATATAATGTGCAACTTATTAATCTGGGAACCGATGCCGTTACTATTGAAAAAGGACAAAAAATTGCACAGTTAGTCATATTTCCTGTCGCAATAGCTTCTATTCAAGAAGTTGATGAACTAGCAGATAGTCAACGCGGAGAAGGCCGGCTTGGAAGCACAGGAAAATTTTAAACTTAAATCATTTAAGACAACATATATGAAATCATATCTCGATATTGTAAACTATGTGTTTGAACATGGGACAAAAAAAGAAGATAGAACAGGAACAGGAACAACTGCAGTGGCAGGAGCAATGTTTAAACATAACATGGCTGACGGATTTCCCCTGTTAACGACAAAAAAAGTTCCCTATCGTCTTGTCGCAAGTGAATTAGAATTTTTTATCAAAGGTATTACAGACAAAAAATGGTTAATGGATCGCAACAACCATATTTGGGATGAATGGTGTTCTACAGAAAAAGTTCCCTATGGTCACGATGCTGAAACAAAGAAAAAAATGATGGAAGAGAGAGATTTAGGTCCAATTTATGGATGGCAATGGCGTCACTTTGGTGCAGAATACAAAGGCTACGATGTTGACTATACTGGCAAAGGGTTTGACCAACTCAAACGAATGGTAAACCTACTCAAAAAAACACCTTATAGCCGCCAAAATCTAGTACTTGCATGGAGCCCTATGCATGCTGATATTGTTGTCCCCCCATTTTGTCACTACGGTTTTCAAGTCACCGTTCTTGATGGAAAACTCAACCTCATGTGGAACCAACGTTCTGTTGATATTGCACTTGGTCTTCCATTTAATATTGCAAGTTACGCAACCATGCTCCACTTACTTGCAAAAGAAACAGGACTAGAAGAAGGAGAACTTGTTGGATTTTTAGGGGATACCCATTTTTATAGCAATCATGAAGAAGGATTAAAAGAACAACTTTCTCGCGACCCAAATAAATATAAACTCCCAACACTTGAAACAGAAAATTTTACATCTATTTTTGACTGGACATACACTGATTCAAAAGTAATCGGTTACGAAAGCTATCCAAGAATTAAATTTGATATTGCTATATAGTTTTAATGGTTTACCTACATTATGCATCTATTATGTTCACTGCGGAGGATTCTGTCAGTCTTTATAATACAATGAGTAGTCTACATTGCAAATAACCACGTCATTGCGAGTGTAACGAAGCAATCCCATTGTTTGGTGCATTAAACGATAAGATTGCCGCGCTGTGCTCACGCCAGCTCGCAATGACATACCTACTTGTTATATTTGGACAGAATTACCCCGCAATAAGCAAATAAAATATAGAAAGAAAAAATAATTAACACACATAATACCCTTGTTATATGATAGCACTTATTGCCGCAGTAGCAGATAATCTCTGTATCGGGAAAGACAACAAACTTCCTTGGAATATTCCAGAAGATCTAGAATACTTTAAAAAAACAACGCTTGAAAAAACAATCATGATGGGTCAAAATACTTTTGATTCTATTTTAGGATATATTGGGAAACCTTTGCCAAATAGAAAAAATGTTGTGCTCACTTTTAATAAAGATTTTGTTCCACCCGAAGGTGTCGAAGTATTTTATTCTATTGATGAGGCACTTGCTGCACATAAAGATGAAGATATTTTCTTTGGTGGTGGCGCAAGTATTTATAAACAAGCGATTAACATTGCAGATACACTCTACATTACTCATGTTCATCAAACGGTTGATGGTGATACATTTTTCCCAGAAATAGATTTGGCTATCTGGAAAGAAACATGGCGAGAAGATCATGATGGTTTTTCTTTTGTGATTTACAAAAAAATATAACAACAGTTTATGTTTATTATTATCGATGGCATTGATGGATCAGGTAAAAGTACCGTCCTTGATACCTGGGGAAACACACTTGAATCTTTAGGAAAAAAAGTATTTCATCTAAAAAAATACTGGCAAGAACATAAAGCGCACCCAACAGCTACAGAATTAATGGACTACGATGTTATCATGTCAGCTGAACCAACGCATGCATGGATTGGAAAAGCCATTAGAGAAGAGATGATTCAAGATGGAAATGACTACAACATGCACGATATTGCAAGCGCTTACGCACTTGATCGTCTTGTACTCTACAAACGACTTATTCTCCCACTCAGAAAAGCTGGTAAACTTATTATTCAAGATAGAAGTGTCAGTACTTCTCTTTGTTACCAACCACTTGCAAGTGATAACATAACAATGGAAGAAATCGCCAAGATTCCAGGAAATGCTTTTGCCCTTAAGCACCCTCCTGACCATTTCGTCATTGCAAATGTTTCTCCTGAAGAAGCAATGAAACGTCTATCTTTGCGTACAGAAAAAGAAGATAATGCTATTTTTGAAAAAGAACAATTTCTAAAAAAAGCACAAGCTCGTTTTTTAGATAAAACCTATCAAACATATTTCAAAAAACACGGAACACACATTCACCTATTGGATTGTAACCAAAAAATTGCTATAATGAAGGAAACAAGTATCACCCTTCTCAATCACCTGTTATTGTTATAAGCCTATGCTCTTATCACTCAACCATCTCATAACCCGCACACTAGAAATCTTAAAGCAAGAAAAAAAGATATTTTTTATCTATACAATTATTCTTACAGCAATTACTTTTCTGTCAAAAATAATTTTTCTGCTATTGGCAAATAACACCCCTTCTTTGTTGTTCTTATTAATAGCCGCTATTGCAGCAGTACTTAGCACTTCAGCGGTTATCATGCTCATAAAACAAAGTGATGATCTACTCAACAAAACAGCCAAACCAATACAAACGTATACAGCCTATATTTTACCTGTTCTTCTTCCTGTTTTAGTGATTACATTTCTCATCAACATCGTACGAACATTTGCATTTAACGTCTTTCTTATTCAAGGTATTATTTTTAATACGAGCCTCATTCAACTTGGCGGAGCTATTATTTTTATTATTGCAGCAATAATCTTTGGTATTTGGTTTGCTTTTATTCGCCAAGCAATGATTCTTGATAAGCGCTCCATTATTCAATCATTTGTATATAGTAAATCACTCAGCAAAGGCAGATGGCTCCCTGTATTTGGTCGTATTGCACTCATGCTTATCATCGTACTTGTCGCACAAAATATTTTTGAAACCATCGTCAATGGCATATATTCTTTCTTCCCATACATTTCTTCAAACATACTATACACATTCCTCTCACTCCCAAAAATATTTGTACAAGCACTTACAGGTGTCTTTATCGTTATTTATTTCAATATCCTTTATCGCCACCTACAAAAACAACCCTAACAATATATCACTATTTTTTCGAAAAGACCTCATACAGAGGCCTTTTCTTTTCTCTATTTCCATGCTACAATCCTAAAAAGAATAACCGAAAATTTATGACTAAATACGTCCCCATTATTGGCATGGAAATCCATGTAGAATTAAAGACAAAAAGCAAAATGTTTTGTTCATGCATGAATAATCCTGATGAACCACAGCCAAACACCAACATCTGCCCTATTTGTACCGGGCAACCAGGAACTCTTCCAGTGCCAAACAAACAAGCCATCGCTTGGACCGTCCTTATTGGAAAGGCTCTTGGTTGTGATATACGAGAAAAGTCCAAATTTGATCGAAAACATTATTTTTACCCAGATTTACCAAAAGGCTACCAAATTTCTCAATTCGATGAACCAATTGCTGAACATGGTGAACTTGATCTTCATTTTATATTAGAAGAAAATCATCGCGAACAAGCACGTATTGGTATTACTCGTGCACATTTAGAAGAAGACACCGCAAAACTGCTTCATGATACGGATGGAAGCACCTTGGTGGATTTTAACCGTAGTAGCACTCCCCTTGTTGAGATTGTATCTGACCCAGATATTCAAAGTGCAGCTGAAGCAAAACTTTATTGCCAAGAACTTCAACGTATTTTCCGCTATCTTGATGTGAGTGATGCAGATATGGAAAAAGGCCACATGCGCTGTGAAGCAAATATTTCAGTTCAGCGTGAAGGCAGTTTTGATATTGTAGACGGGATAGTAAAAGCACGACCTGGTTTTATATTAAACAACAAAGTAGAACTCAAAAATTTAAACTCATTTAAAGCAATTGAGCGTGGCATTTTATTTGAAATTAAACGCCAAAGTGCACTCATTGATAATGAAGAAACATGGGAACAAGAAACACGTGGTTGGGATGAAAAAAAGAATGAAACTGTCCTCCAACGTCGTAAAGAAAATGCCGCAGATTACCGCTATTTTCCTGAACCAGATATTCCCCCATTTCACCCAGTTATACTTGCCGAAGATGTGCGTGTAGGTGAATTACCACAAGCAAGACGAAAACGATTTCATGAAGAATATGGATTTTCATACGCTGACTCTCTCCTGCTTACAGAAGATACAACTTGGGCGAATTTTGCAGAACGCACCATGACAGAACTCATCGATTGGCTTCACTCACTCCCAGAGGTAAAAGGAGACAGTGACAATATCCGCGAAGAAAAGAAGCAAAAAATTGCTCGTCTTGCTGGTGGATGGCTCACGAGTAAACTCATGGGACAATTACATGAACGAAAGCAATTAATAAAAGATATGGCGCTCAGTGCAGAAAACTTTGCAGAGCTCATTGCGCTCGTCTATACCAATAAAGTCAATTCAACCAACGCACAAAAATTACTGGGAGACATGTTAGATGCAGGAGTCGATATTGATCCAAGTCACATTATGGAAGAAAAAGGCTATGGACAAGTAAGTGATGCAAGTGCACTTGAAAAAATTATTGATGAAGTGATTATCAACTATCCAAAGCAGGTAGAAGCATTTAAATCAGGCAAAGACCCGATTATTAAATTTCTTATCGGTATGGCAATGAAAGCCACCGAAGGAACGGCAAACCCACAAGTACTTGAAAATATACTTCGAAAAAAACTGTCATAATATACAAATAAAAACAGCCCCACCTATTGGAGCTGTTTTTTTGTTTATAAATTGCCCACAAGTTTTGTAAAATCTTTCATATCTTCTCGAGAAATTTTCCCTGCTTTGAAATCATTATATACTTTTGTCTTTAAATCTCTTTTCTCTGAGTAACTAAATGATGACCCGGTCGTTTTGTGCTGAGCGCGCTCACCAACTAAATTTTCAAAGTATGTCTTGTCTTTTCCAGATAAATTACCATATGAACTTCGATACTTCCGTAAATGTCGCCCCAATTGTTTATGAAAACCAGTCACACCACTCTTGGTAAATCCAGAACCAGTTTTAACTTCCAATTTATATCGCCCTTCTTTACTTCCAGATTCTTTTGCATGTCTCTGTTGCTGCAAACGCTGCATGTATGCATAACGTAAATCATCTCGCTCTTCATCAGACATCTCACCGGTAGCACTATGAAATTTATCGACCCCTTTACGTGAAATAGAAGTCGCTGCCCCTGACTGACTATTTCGAAACACAGAAGTTGTTGCCTCTTCTCGCGCTTTTCCCATACGACTAATAGAAGAAATCGGCCCCCCCTCTTTTTCTTTCCCAACATGGTAAATAGAAGAAGCCGATGTTCTATTGACTCCCCCATTTACTGAAGAAGATGGCTTACTTGGAGTTGAGTTTGAAAATAAATTTAACGCCATATATTTTTATATATAAAAAACTGATGATAAGTATACTGTATCATAAATCCTCAGTAAAATATAGCTACTTGATTTCTAAAAATGCTTTCATCTTTTGTTCTGCCTCTTCATATGTTTTACACCAAACCACCCGCTTATCTCGATTAAACCACGTCATTTGTCTTTTTGCATAACGACGAGTATCACGCTTCAATAATTCAACTGACTCTTCAACTGAACGAGTTCCTTCTAAATATGCTCGAAATTGACGATAGCCAATACCACTCATACTTGGCAAATCCCAACTATATTTTTGTTTGAGTAACCCATTAATTTCTTCAAGCAACCCCGCATCAAGCATTTTATCGACGCGTGTATTAATACGACTATGCAATACACTTCTTTCTGCGTCGACACCAATTTGTAAAAAATCATATAATGGCTCACCTTGTTTTTTTTGCTGTGAAAAAGGCTCCCCCGTTAAAATACACACTTCAAGTGCGCGAATAACACGCCTTTTATTTCTTCCATCAATTGTTTTTACAGCAACTGGATCCATTTTTTGTAAAAGCCCAAGTAATTCTTCTTCTGGTTTTTCTTCTAAAGATTTCCGTAATTTATTATTTGGTTCTACACGTGGAATATTAAAATTATCTACTAAAGAAGAGACATATAGGCCGGTTCCTCCGACAATCATGGGAATACGCCCATGTTTAAACGATAATTTAATATATTTCAGCGCTCGATCTCGAAACTCCGCTACAGTAAAACGCTTCCCTGGATCTAAAAAATCAATTAAATGATGAGGCACACCTTCTACATGGTATGTTCGTCTTAACCCCTTCCAACTTGCACCCCACTCCCAAATACCCTCTGCTTTTGCTGTTCCAATTGACATCTTCTTATACACCTGTCTTGAATCTGCTGAAATAATTTCTCCTTTATATTTTTTTGCAAAACGCAAACTCCAGTCTGTTTTTCCAGATGCGGTTGGCCCAACAAGGACAATCACTTTTTGTAAATTTTTTGTTGTATTCATATGTATAACCTCCAAGAGTCCATATGTAAATTAAGTATAGCACATTTTTTCGTGCTAAACAGCTTCTCCCCAAAGCATCCATGCCCCTGCCTTATATATCTTTACAGAAACGACAGTTCCAAGTAATGATTTATCTCCTTTAAAATCAACACGCTTCATTTCACGAGAATTTCCTCCGCAACGCCCATCTTTACACGTATCTACCAGCACAGAAACAACTTTGCCAACATAATATTGATTTTTTTCTTCTGTTCGCTCCCCCATATAATCTTGCATCACCCACCAACGCCGCTTTTTTTCTTCTTTACTGACATCATCTTCAAATTTATCATCAGCAATAGTGCCTGAGCGAGTAGAATACTGTGCATTATATGAAATATCAAAATCACACTGTTTATACAAATCAAACGTTTCTTCAAATTGTGCTTCTGTCTCTCCACAAAATCCAACAATAATATCTGTTCCAATGGCAATATTGGGTTTCTTTTTGCGAATTTTTTCTATAATCGCCAAAAAGAACTCACGGTCATGTTTCCGATTCATGCGCGCAAGTATTTCTGTATTGCCAGATTGCACAGGTAAATGCAAAAAGTTTAATTGCTTCGGCAACGTTAACGCATCAATCACTTCATCATCCATGTATGACGGATGTGGTGCTGTATAATGCACACGATCTAAACCCTCTATCTGATTCATTTCCCAAAGCAATTTGGCAAAATCATTTTTTATATATGGATTCTCAGAAGAAAACGCATCGGGATCTGGCGCAATATAATGATTCACAATTTGCCCAAGTAATGTCACCTCTAAACAGCCCTGAGAGACGAGATCTTGAATTTCAGCTAATATATCAGCTACTGGACGATTAAGCTCTCTCCCACGCGCATACGGCACCACACAATACGTGCAAAACTGGTTACACCCTGTCTGAATCGTCACAAAAGACTGCACCGCCTTATCAATGGTCGGGCGAAGTGCAAGATAATCTTTTGCCAAATCTTCCATTGGACGCAAATCTGGATTTAATTCACTCAAACGCTGTGGTAAATAAATCATTTCATGTGTTGGAAAATATAAATCAACGTCATGCAAACGATCGCGCAAAATGCCTTTTGCATCTCTCCCAGGGAGACAGCCAGTAATCCCAATAATAAGATTGGGATTTTGTTTTTTTAATTTTTTAAAATTACGAGTCAAACCACTCACTCGATCTTCAGCAGCTTGTCTCACACTACAAGTGTTAATCATAATAACGTCCGCCTGCTCAATTAAAGCAGTGACTTCCATATTCATTCCCTTTAAAATTGTTGCCATACGCTCTGAATCATTTTTATTCATTTGGCAACCAAGCGTAATAATATGATAAAAATATTTTGACATGTTTTTTGCTTATTTTACCTAATATATAGTAAAACTACTCGACCGAAAGTATACTACGGATATGCCCTCTCGTCAATATACTCCATATTTTCATGACAAAGCATGCCAAACATGCTATAGTATAGTCAAAATATTCTCTTAATTATATACCTATGTCTTGTATACATAACCAGCACCAACAATGGGGTGACATTCTCGCTAAATGTAGTACAAAAGTGTATTTTAAACATGAAGGACCACCCGCATATATTCCACCAACAGAAACCTCACCAAAAGATGATGGAAAAATTACTGAATTGAGTGAGGTAGATATGGAAGATGTTGTTGAAATACCTCCCATGCCCCATGAAAGACCGCAAACCACTTTTGACGAAGGTCTCGCACAAACAGAAGCAGAAGAAGTCCGCATCGCTGCAGCAGAAAAGCAAGAATGGGCAGATAAAATTGCCGCAGCTAAAATAAGAGAATCTATTTCAGCATCGAGCGGACGAAGAAATCTTGCAGCTCGTTCAGGACAAACTGAACGAAGACCACGAAAATCAGTAGGACTAAGCCCACAAACAGAGCAACCCTACGCACAGATCACTAATCAACCCAAACCAAAAGGATTGTTTGGACGATTAAAAGGACTATTTCGAGGAAAATAATGCTATATTCACAATAGATATCCACACATATGTTCTATTTTATTTGACGAACACTTCTTTTTTGTACTAGAATAAATAGATTTAGTAGGAGGTATATAATACAGTGTGTATCTTCTCAAAAATCACCTGTAACTGACAACTTACACCCAAAAAAAGGAAAGCAAACCATGATCCCCATCATCTGGACGATCTTAAATGCGACCATCCTCCCCAAAGGAACATCAATCCCCTTTGGACAGCAACTCCTCACTCCTGGAAAAGAATACCTGCAGTTCTTGAACACTGCAGCTCCATTCATTTTGTCTGGAGCAACAACAACCAGAATCACAGGAATTCTGCAAATCGAACCGTCATTCATGATTATTCATGATAATTATCTGATTTCTAGAGATACGGGACAATCTGCTATTTCTATCACCCATCTCCTTGATTTGTTATCGGTGGACTTTATATACAGCCCACCAAATACATCAACAGAACACCCTTTTTTCTTTTTTGGAGAAGAAGGAGAAGAAAACGTGCAAACATTTTTGTTAAAAAATGTTTGCTTCACAAAAACAGCCTATTTTTGGGCTCCGGAGATTAACCCAATTCGCACTATTTCGTGCGTATTGCCGCCAAAAACCCCAGAACCTCGTTCATTCGGGAACTATATCTGGGTAAATCAAAAAACACCAACCACACAAGGATTCATTATATATACTCTTATTATGTATAATGAATCTGGAGTGAGTTTCTCTGGCGGACGAGCTATATATAACCACCAAGGGCAAATACGCTTGTATCTCCCTAAACCAACACACCAGTTACAGACGAGGAGCTAAAGGCATATTCTTTAAAAAGACTATGCCTTTTAAAAACCCACCTAAATGGGATTGCATATATTTTTATGTATGACAACCCCTTTTATTTGTGCTATAATAATTATACTAAATATTGGTCATACTAAACAAGACCTTTTGAAATACAATAAACATATTTAATTAGCTAACTACTGCAAAAAAACAACACAAAGCACTTGACAAAACCACTTTTTTGTGCTATAGTACATTGTTACAAACACACTTTATTTACCGTGTATTATTAATTCATATTTCTATGGAAACAATACCAGAAAGACAACCCTCTTCCCCACCGGCAGATCAAGCACCTCTAGAACCTCCTCAAAAAGCAGGGACACTTGATCAAACAAACAGACCAAACTATATACCCAATAATGAAAAAACCACTCCTCCACCTATTCCAGAAGCAGCATTAGAAAGTGATTTAGATATTGATAATATTGAAGAGCTTCCATCAGATTTTCTTATTCGAGAAGAAGAACAAAAAAATACCCGTGAACAAACTCGAGCCGCAAAAGCTTTACTCGACCAAATAAAAAAAGAAGGTATTCCTGTTAACGAAAAATATGTGCAAGCTTTAGGGCCTATTATGGCCCGAACCCGATCTGAACAAGAGGCTGCTGCTATTTTAGATACTGCCGAACAAGCGCTTATTCAATATAGACGAGAGCAATCAAAAACCCAATTAATTAGAGAAATTTTTACTTCTAATTTATCTGCAGAACAAAGTAAATATTATCAGGATCTTCTGCAAAATCCAGATAATTTTGAATTTGTGCAACAACAATTTGCATACGAACAATCTGTCGAAGGACAACTTGAAAAGAGTAAGCGCCAATTATCTTACTTATTGAAACTTTTAGAAACAAAACATCTATCAGAAGATAATCTTGTTGTATTTCATACAAATTTAGAATCTACATTATCAAAATTAAAAGATATTGATGGAGCGGAAGAAGAGGTCCACCAATATATTACAGGACAAAATCAATTGATTGAACAATGGAGCCACCAAATAGAAAATTTACCTCAAAAACCTACAAGCATGCAAGAACTAGCTGTTCTTTATAATCTTGCCTTGGGTGTAGATGGTACTGTAGTAAAAGACAGTGCAAACAAAAAACTGTTTAAAAAATTCATGAAAGATCCTACATTTGTAGGGGCATATGAGCGCTTACGTACACAAGCGTCACCATTGGTAGAAGAACCAAAAACATTTTTAGGGCGTATAAAAAAATCCAAAATTGGTCGTGGACTTCAAGCACTTGGACTATTGGGTGCATTAGCTGGTACAGCAAGACAAGTAGATCAAAGCTTTACAGATCTTGGCAGAGATATGGCAAAAGCGGCCGCAACAAGACAAGCCCGTGAAAACACTCCTCGCCCTGATTTAGATCAAGGAGTCACAACCTCTGGTGTTGATTTTGAAGACATTACAGAAGAAGGCGTTCCTATGACATCTGTGGAAGGACCAGAAATCAATATCGATGCAGTTAACCTCCCGTACCCTCGAGAAGGTGAAAACTACCCTATCCGAAATGTATTTGGGAGTAGTAATAGTCGTATTGAACCAGATGAACATTCTGTAACATCTTTGAGATTATTAGACTATGGTCCTTTCGGGAGTATTGTCACTGAGACAGTAACTCCTACAAAAGTAGGAACAAATATCACACCAGAAAAAACAGCATGGCTTCTAGATCCTAATGGCCAGGTTCTTGATAGAGTGGACAATTTAAGTCCAGATGGCAAGTTACCAACTAACTTTGAAGCAGCGCTTAGACAAATGCGCTTTCAAGCAACTCGTGCGAGAAATGCGGCAGATATTCGAGCAGTAGGTGACCTATTGGAAGATGCAATTCCAGGAGATACAGATTTTGAGGAAGCATTTGAAGGAGTAAATCCTGATGCAGATCCACGTACATCAACGCCAGAAAGTCGTCTCTCTACAGAAGTTGATACACCAACATCAACAGCAGATATTGATACCACCACCCCAACTACGCTTAGACAAAAAGCTGTTTCTAGTGGACAAAAGATATCTACTCCAGCAGTATCTAGTGGACAAAAACCAGAAGTAGCCCCTAATTTCCCAGAGACTCGTCGTCAAAAAGGTGATCGACTACCAACTATTCACTTTGTGCGATCAGGTGATGGTACACCACTAAGAAAAGCTGAATTAAACGCAATGAAAAAAAAAGCAGTTAAAGAATTACGAGAAAAACATCCAGATTTAACTGATGATGAGGTTCAAACAATTCTTGACAAAGCAGAACAAGAATATAATCAGTAAGATCTTAAAAAAGACGCCACCCGCGTCTTTTTTGTTTGCTTCCTTTTTTCGTAGTATTAGTATAATTATATTTTTTTTGGTATACTACCTATACTAATTATATCTCTATGTCTCACCTATTTGATAGATACCCAATTTCATTGGCTCCTCAAGAAACACTAACTGAAAAGCTTCACCCAGAAGATCGACGTTTTTTGATCTCTCAACTCCCTGCGATGATCGAAAAAGGACGAGTACAATTAAACGAAACACAACAACACGTTTGGGACGATATTGAAGCACAAAAAAATGCATACAAAATAGAAGAAAATGAAGATAAAAAATTAGAGCTAAAAAAAGCCATCTTGTTAGCAATGAAGGCATTTATTAATTCATTAGATGAATCTGTTGTGCTACCAATTATTAAAAGTAGAGAAGTGACAGATAGCCAAACAGAAATGCCAGCAGTGACTGCACCAAGTTCCACAAAAAATCCTTCTACGGGACCACTTCCCTCTGACAGCCGAGGATCTTCCCTTCACTTTTCTACACACGGTCACGGTATTGATACACCCACCCCAACAGGAGAACCTGATCCAAATGACACAATAGAAGATCCCCCAAGACAGCCCGAGCATGTTGTTGTTGAACCTATTCCAGAAGAAATACAGCAGCAAATAGAAGAACTTCGTCAAGCGATTAACAAAAGAAAAGAAGAAGGATATCGTCCAACAACGAGACAAAAAGAATTAATCCAACAAATGAAGGCATTAAGAAGTTTGTTGTTGAATAAAAATAATCCACTTGTAGATACAAAAGAGAATCTTTCACGTACACAAACGATTGATCAGCTTAAAAGTGTCATAAATACATTACTCTATGAACTGTATTTACCAAATGACAACAGAGATAGTCAGACAACACAGACAGGAGATACATCTCCTGGCATGCCAATTCCACCTCAGGTAAACATGCCAAATGAATCATTATTAAGACCAGAAGAAACACCACCGATAAGATTCCCTACCACTGCAGAAATTGATGCCGAAGCTATACAAGAAGAAATGGAACGTAGAGGTGTTGAATATAAGGAATATTCTGTAATTCAACCATCTTCAGCACCAGCACCAAGAGAAAATGTATCTACTCCCGAAGTAGATAATACCTTACCAGAAACAACAAAGAAAATAAAAGAATATTTGCAAGAATTAGCAATGCGCTATCCCTTATTTGGAGATATAAACGCTCTTCCTTTTATCCAACAAGAAATAGATCTTGCGCACACAAAAACGCCAGGGTTCTTTGCTCGATTACGAGGACATGATGCTACATCATATCGTCTTTTGGTCTTAGAAAAATCTCTTGAAAAAAAGATGAAAGATACCATGAATATGGTTGGGCGTATCCAAAAATTAGGTGTGTCGAGCTTTATTGCAGGTCGTGTAACACTTGCGTTGCTTCAAACAGAAAACCCTTCTGCAGAAAAAGAATTTTTTACTTATGTAAAAAAAGGGAAAAAAGAATTAGCCCAATTCCCTATTGAGCACATTATTCAAAGAGCCATTAAGAAAACAACAGGACAGGAAATTAATTTTGAAATTCCACAACCCCAACCAGTAATTTCAGCAATTCAAAATCCTCCTAGAGAACAATTGCAACAAGCAAATCCTGAAAATAAAAATTTGTTTAAAGATGGAGACATTGTTAAATATACAACAAAACAAAACAAGACAGGAGAGTATATTTTTGTTGGGATAGAACCATCTACAGGAAAAGCAATCCTTCAACATAAAGAACGAGGACTCCAATTTACCGTACCAAAAGATCGTCTTGATCAGATAAAACCAGTAGCCACAGCTTAATACTCCGTTGCTTTTTATTACAAACTATCCTACACTACCTATATAGACTTTTGATATATTAATTATATGGTTAACCACAGAGACATACCGCCCCCTACTCCTCCCCAACCTTCTTCTGAAATTGGACGTCCAGCAACTGATTTAGCACTTGGTAGAATGGGAGGAGCCATCCCAGATATCACAAAACCTCCACAAAATACGACTGATCAAGGATGGGCAGCTCAAAAAGCAAGAGCAGCTGCAGTACGAGAACAGGCTGCTCAAGTGACAGCAAAAGATACCGGTAGAGGAAGAGAGGCTACATACGGTGGAAAGATACATGTAGAGACCGGTTTACGACATGAGATTGCGGGGACGGGGTCTGCTGAATCAGAAAAGAGAACACAAGCAGCTGAAATCCTTGCAGAACTTGATCAACAAATTAAAAAATTACAACAAAATACTGAAGGACCAGATCCGAATATTGTTGGACCTATTATTAATGAGCTCATATCAAAAATCACAAAACTTCAAACAGATTCGTCTGTTGGTTTCACAATGCAAGAACTTCAACAACTTAGAGCAAAAAGAAATCTCCTTATAAAGCTAAACAAATCAAATTCTGCATATACATATTCAGATACTCAGACTGTAGGTGGTGAATATATTGTTATTCCACCAGCCTATTCCCAATCAGGTGTTGTTTCTTGGCCAGAACCGGGCGTATTAACCCCAGCAAGAGGTACAAAAATAGAAGATCTTATCCCAGATGAAGGAACTATAGATTTAGTTGAAGAAATTTCCCCTGAAGAGGGTATATCCTTAGATGAGCAACCTACACCAAAAAGACCACCGCTTTCTCCTGTACAAACAGCTCCCAGCCAAGAACTCCCTCAAATAATCCAATCTACACTACCACCTCAGCCAAAAATGACCAGGATTATGAATCAAGATATTAATCCGACAGAAGGCAGAAGAAATGCACTATTAAAAGAACTTGGTAAAATGGGATACAAATTTGATGAAGCTGGGAATATTAAAAGAAGACCACTACGACCCTGGAAGAGAAAAGAAAAAGATCCGTTCTTTATAGCCATGCATGATGAACTAAAGATGTTAAGTCCTGAGTATAGACAAAAGCATCCACTACCTCGTCCAATACATACAACAGAGCTACCTCAAGTAACGAAAAAGGATATTAGACGACTTGATCCACAACAACAACGTACTAGAGAAACTCACTTAAAAAATATATCTGATAAAAAAATTGAAAATGAATTTGGAAAATTAGAACATAAAACAGTTCCTGAACTTCGTAATCTATTCCATGCTAAATACCCAGGATTTAAAATAGATTCAAAAGGATTTGTTATTAAAGAACCTCGAATGCCTTGGAATAAAACTGTTAAAAAAGAACCTCTATTTAATAATCTCTTAATGATAATTGGCAAAAAGCATGATGAGTTGGCGCAAAGACTCCAACAAGAAAATTTAAAGAGATATACATAACCTATCCCAAAAAAACAGTAACCCTTCATAGGGTTACTGTTTTTTTCGTTCTAACAGGGGATCCTTCGAGTTTCTCCCGTACTCTGTCGGGACTCATTTCACTCGCTCAGGATGACATTTTATTTTCGCTCTCTAATCTCTTCTTCAATCCGTGCAATAAAATCCTCAAAATTAATGGTCTCTTGTTTTTCTTGTCCACGTACACGCACCATGACATCACTTCCTTCAAGTTCGTTATCTCCTACTACCAACATATATGGGACCTTTTGTTGACTTGCTTTGCGAATTTTTTTCCCAACAGTTTCATCAGCCTCATCAATACTCACACGAATACCAGCCTCTTTCATTTTTTGAGCAATTTGTTTTGCTCCGTCTAAATGATTTTCTGTTGAAACAGGAATAACATGTACTTGTACCGGACTCATCCAAACTGGAAATGCTCCGGCGTAGTGCTCGATTAAAATACCAATAAATCGTTCAAATGATCCAAGAATTGCTCGGTGAATCATAATTGGCGTTTGCTCTTGATTATGATTATCTGTATATGTTGCACCAAAACGAGCAGGCATAGAGTAATCTACTTGAATTGTGCCACATTGCCACATTCTTCCGATCGAGTCTTTGATATTAAACTCAATCTTAGGGCCATAGAAGGCTCCCTCGCCGTCTTTTATCTCATACGCGAGTCCTTTATCCTCTAATGCTTTTTTCAATGCCTCAGTGGCATTTTCCCAATCCTCATCTGATCCAATATACTTCTCTGGTCGTGTTGCAATGTAGATGGTATATTCGGTAAAACCAAAAGCGGTATAAATATCTTGTGCATACTCTACCATGTCGACAATTTCTTGCTGCAATTGCTCTGCACGACAAAATGAATGCGCATCATCTTGGGTAAAGGCACGCACACGAAATAATCCATGGAGCACCCCAGATTTTTCATGACGATGGACTAAGCCAAATTCCCCATTTCGAATTGGAAGCTCTTTGTATGAATGTGGTCGTGCTTTATAAATCATAAGCCCACCCGGACAATTCATTGGTTTCACGGCATATTCTGCTTCGTCAATTTCTGTAAAATACATGTTGTCACCAAATTTATCCCAGTGTCCACTGGTTACCCACAAATCTTTGTTTAAGATAATTGGTGTTTTTACTTCTGAATACCCACGTTTGCGATTTTCCATGCGGATAAATTGCTCCAGTTCTGAGTAGACCACCATCCCATTTGGATGCCAAAATGGAAAACCAGGGCCAGACTCTTGGATAGAAAATAAATCTAATTCTTTCCCTAATTTTCGGTGATCCCGTTTTTCTGCTTCTTCAAGCATGTGGAGGTATGCGTCCAACTCTTCTTGTGTAGAAAATGCAATCCCATAAATACGTTGAAGTTGCGCCTTGTTTTCGTCTCCTCGCCAATATGCTCCCGCAAGTTTTGTTAATTTAAACGCACCCAACTGACCAGTGGATTCTAAATGTGGCCCAGCACACAAATTAACGCTGAGTGCTTTATCTAATTCTTCACCAATATAATAAAAACTAATGTCTTCTCCTCGTGCAATAATTCCTTCGACCAATTCCAATTTATATGGATCATCTTTACAAATAGCACGTGCTTCTTCTGCACCAACAACTGCTTTTTTAATTGGCAAATCTTTGTTCACAATCCAACGCATTTTCTTTTCAACGGCTTTAAATTCCTTTTCTGAAAATTGAACATCACCAAAATCGAAATCTTGGTAAAATCCATCATCCGTCCAAGGTCCTACCCCCAAACCAACCTTATGCATCATTTCAACAGCAGCCGTCATAATATGACTGGCACTATGTTTTCTTCGAATTTCTAAATCACTTTTTTCCATATATGCTATATTAAATAAGTTACGATTAATATTATTCATCTACATCATTTATGTAAATGCAATGTTCTTATTTTTTCTTTGATAAGCTCCTGCCTAAGGGTGGCTGAGAGTGACTCTACAGCCATTTTTGAAAAGAAAACATAAGAATATTGCATGACTTTATAAACCTATACAATTTAAAAACCCCAGTGCAACATGTCCAACTCATATTAGACACATCGCACCGGGGTCATTATACTTTTGTATAAAGACGGTTCCACCCGAACGTTTTACTTTACTCTATTTTTACATCTTCCAATAGGAGTACCATAAAAACAATGATCGAGAAGACTCTCAGCAATATGTCTTCTTCTCTGTCGACCAATACATTTCCTGGGCTGACTATTGTACGTATATAGTAAGACTACTAAAAAACATCACTTTTGTCAATAATATTACTCCACCTCTTGCACAAACACCGTCAAATGCTCATTAATATGAGGAACACTTCTCATCCACGCTGGATGAAACTCAACCTCAACTTTATGAACATGATCAAGTGATAATAGATACCGCCTTACTTCATCTTTTGTTTTTCCAAAAAACATCGCTTTTTCAATTTGATCACTTTCTGGATTTAAACTTACTGTTCCATCATAAAACACATGAAGAACTACCTCTTTTGTCAACTCATTATATGAATCAAAGGTCACGGTTGGTGTTGTGTCTGCAGGATGAACCATTTCACCACCATCAATTGCTCTCTTCATTAATTGATCTTTTGACCACTCTCCCATTTGCTCTTCATTATAAAAAATTCCCATCACAAGTGCCGTTCCTTTTACATGAAACTCACTCACCTCTTTGCCTGGTTCAGTATCTGCCTCAATAGTAATGTCGCCAACATCATAAATACCAGCCATACCACGACCAACTGATTGACTAAATTGCTCTTCAGATTTTACCCGAAATGTATTTTTCATTGTCTCAGTTGCGGCATCAATATCTTTTTGAGATAACACACCAAGTGTTCTCACTCCACCTTTCATTGAGCTGTCACTTGTCGCATACACATCTTTTTGTCTTGTTGGATTAAGACCCGGAATAACAAATGTAGATGGTCCAATGTCATTTGCGGCTCCCTCCGTATCTGAATAGACTTCTACATTGTCTACTGTTCCATTTGCAGGCACGGTTACCCCTGATTTTAAACGAAATAAAACGTTATCACCACTCAGTAAACGAGTTGTCGCAACTAATGGCTGTGCTGCCGCTGATGTATTGTGCAATGTAACATACCCTGTTGCTTGCCCTGGTTCTTCTTTTGTTCCTGTAGGGAAAAAAACATCATTTAATACAATCTCTGTACTGGTGACCATGTACCCCACCCCATGTAACTCTTCTTCATCGAGTACAAGAGTAAAATCAGTACGTAAGTCAACAGGGGTCTTTTTTGTAAAAATAGTCACAACTGCTCGTTTTGAAGACATGAAAATAATAATTCCAAGCAGCACTACTGTGATGAGGAGAAATGTTAAAGCGATAAATTTATAAAAACGGACAGGCTGCTCTGTAGGAAGCGTGCCCAATTGGCGTGAGGGTCCCATAGACAAATAAATAAATGATCTAATAAATAAAGTAAATATCTTATTCAATAACACGGAAGACTTCTTCTACTGAAGTCATTCCTTCTAGTGCTTTTAACAATCCATCTTGCACCATCGTTACTGTCCCATGCTCAACGGCAATATGTTTAATATCATACTCAGCAACCTTCCCCGTTAAAATAGATTGCTCAATTTCTTCACTAATAACAAATATTTCATAAATACCTAAACGCCCTTTATATCCAATCCCATTACACTCCACACATCCCTCTGCCCCATAATACACTTTTGGGATTTCGGCAACTTCCTTTTTTTCTTGTTCTGGTAATACATCAAATATTTTTTGGATTGATTCTTGTGTTTCTGCATCAAGTGTTATTTCTTTTTTACATGCAGGACAAAGCCGTCTCACCAAACGCTGACCAATCACACAATTTAGGGCAGGGGCTAATAAAAATGGTTGCACTCCCATAGATAAAAATCTAGGAATTGCCCCAAAGGCATCATTCGTATGGATTGTAGACAACATCAAATGCCCGGTAAGCGCCGCTTGAATTGCAATTTCTGCTGTTTCTAAATCACGGATCTCCCCCACCATCGCAATATCTGGATCTTGCCGAAGCATTGAGCGCAAACCACTTGCAAATGTATACTCACGACTTCTGTCAATTTGACTTTGATTGACCCCGTCCATTTTATATTCAACAGGATCTTCTAAAGTAATGATTTTAACATCTGAATTGTTGAGCAACTTCATGATCGCATATAATGTGGTCGTTTTACCACTTCCTGTTGGCCCAGTCGTAATAATCATGCCATTTGGACGATCAATTTCTTGTTGTAATTTTTTCAGTGCTCGTCCACGTAAACCAAGATCTCCAAGAGACTGAATCGATTTATTTTGAACAAGTAAACGCATAACAACACTTTCTCCGTATACAGTTGGAATTGTTGATACACGAATGTCCACAGCTCCCTCTTCAAGACGAATGCCAAAACGTCCATCTTGCGGTGTGTTTGTTACATTAATTTTTAAAGAAGACAATAATTTCAAACGAGAAATTAATTGCTTATAACTTGTTTTTGGTAATTCAGCGGCATCATGCAAAATTCCATCTAAACGAAACCTCACCATAACTCCACTGTCTTCCGCTTCAATATGCACATCAGAAGCCCCTAACTTTAATCCAGCTCCCATGATAAATGTTACCAAATCTGTCGTTGTCTTTTTTTTAAGCAATGTTGCAAAAGAGCTAAAATCTGTTACGGACGCTTGCACTTGAAGCAAATCTTCAGGAGCAATACTAATATCTTTTTTAATCGCTGTCACAATTGGCAGTCGTTTATACAGTTCAATCACATGATCAAAACTTTGTAGAGAAATCGCATAAATTTCTCCATGTGCATGCATTCGTTCTTCGACTTGATACAACAATTCTTTTACTGCAGGGTCTTCCGGATTTACTGCCCCAATGCGCACTTCTTCTTGCGTTACAAAAAAACAAATCGCTTGCAACTCTTTTGCTTGCTTTTCAGGTACTTGACGCAATGCTTCATGCCCAATCGGAAAATGTTCTAAATCAATATAAGAAAATCCACTATGCTTTGCATACTGCTTTACCTCTCGTTCTTTTTCTTTTAAAGAAACATCTTCCATTTTTTTTGAAAATGCCTCTGATACCTCTGTTGTTGCAATATGCAATACAGGCTTTCCTGTTCCTGACGGATCTGACATATACTTACCCTTTTTTAAATAATCCAAGCAATCGACTCTTTAACCCTTTTTTATGCATGACCAAAAATAAATACGTCCAAATAGCCGTGCTATATACACTAAACAAACTACCAATTGCAGCAAATAATATCATGAGAATCATGGTTGATAAAAACAACCCAACTTCCCAAAATACCGCACTGCCTAACATAAAACTAATTGCCCAAATAAATGACATTTCTACCACAAATAAACCAACCAACACAAGAGCGGCTGCCAAAATACCAAGATTTAACAATACGACAATAAGACCAACCTCAAGTGATACCACCCAATGATCTTTTAATAATTTCCACGCAGATTTAATTGATTTTATATATGAATATTCTTCTACCACAACATAACCTGCCGCATAGACAAGTAATACTGACACCAATAAACCAAGCGCAACACTAACAATAAATAAAGCACCCAAACCGACACCTGCAAAGACATTATTTGTTACGGCAAGCATATAGGCAAAAGCAGCAAGCAGTACTGATAATAGAACCGTAACAACTTTTTTACTTACATTTAGTGCAAGCAATCGCCAAAAATGTGAAACACCTTTATACCACGCTTTATCTACTTTTACATGATGAAATTTTCCAAGTTTCAGTGATTGAATAATGCCATCAATCAGTGCTCCTTGAGATGACACTGAAACAAACAACAGTCCCAAACCAGCAGAGATAAAAAAGAGTATTAACCATACCACCCAAATCCATCCATCAGCCCCTATATTGAGCGATGTAAACAACTGTACAATTGCATGCCACCAAGAAGAAGCATCACCTACGACAGAATAAAATACTAATCGATCATCAGCAACAGAAATACTTGAAAGAAAATCAAGCAAACCCATTTGTCCTAAAAACAGACTAAATAATCCAAATATCCATAATGCTGGATGATACCGCACCACACGCCATGCATGTGAAAGTGCTTTACGATATGTTGGATCCTTTTTCATAAAAAATACGTTAATAGATATTCCACGCGTTTATATTAGTATACCATAAAATCAAAAAAGAGTGTATATACTACTATCCTCTTATATAAAATCATGCTACAATATACATATCTATAATCAATTATTTCAATAAACAATTTTTCAAAAATACTTAGCAATCACAAAAAAAGCAACATAGACCTCTACTCAAAAAAATTTTATATATCCATACAATTATTCGACACACTTTTTCTCGAACATAATTTTTAATTACACTCTATGCTTCGTAAAACAAGTTTTCAAAAAATGCGCTCCATTTTCTTTTTTTCCTTACTTATCCTGTTGGGGGTACTTTCTCTTGTTATCATGCAACCATTTGCCTACCCAATTTTTTGGGCAGCAGTTATTGCGATTATGTTTCACCCTGTGTACAAATGGATTGATAAACACATTAAACTCCCAGGCATTAGCTCTTCTATTACCGTTATTATTGTTGTGCTTGTCATATTCCTTCCACTAGTCCTCTTATCTGCATTACTTATTCGTCAATCGACAGACATTTACCAACAAGTCACAGCAGGTGACCTTACTCTTACGATAGAGCATGTTATGACACAATTATCAGAAAGTAAACTTGCGCCACTCTTTACTTTTTTTCAAAATGATTGGGCAAACTATGCAACAGAAGGAGCAAAACAAATTTCTTTGTTTATCTTTAATAATCTCAAAGTCATTACCCAAAATTCTTTCATGTTTCTCTTTCTCTCAGCAGCCATGCTCTATACCTTGTATTTTTTCTTAAAAGATGGAGAAAAAGTCTTACAAAAAATCATGTATTACTCCCCTCTTGGAAATGAATATGAACACATGCTCTACGAAAGATTTACATCAACATCCAGAGCTACACTAAAAAGCACCCTCATTCTAGGTGGTATACAAGGAACACTTGGAGGACTACTTTTTTTAGTCACCGGAGTTGAAGGAGCCTTCATCTGGGGGGTTATCATGACCGTCCTTTCTGTTATCCCGGCACTTGGCTCTGTCATTGTATGGCTCCCAGCAGGTATCATTATGCTTGCACTCGGCAATACTGCAGAAGGTCTGATTATTTTACTCTTTGGCTCAATTGTTATTAGCAATATCGACAATGTCCTTCGTCCAATCATGGTCGGAAAAGATACACAACTACATCCACTCCTTGTACTCTTTTCAACCTTAGGAGGAATTTTCTTCTTTGGTGTTTCTGGATTTATTATCGGACCAATTGTTGTCTCTCTTTTCCTTGCAATCCTATCAATTTACGATCACCACTACGCAAAAGATCTTAAAAAGAATGTGTAAAATAAAAAAGTATCGGATAGCTCATGTTTTACTACTATCCGATATTTTAAAGTAACGATAAACAAAAAGAGATGATGTATTATCATCTCTTTTTACTTTTTTGATCAATATATTTTTCCACAGCCTCTTTTGTACTTAACCAATTTCTTTCCTTTTTTATGGCATGTAATATTCCTTTTCTGGCAAGTAAACTTAAATATTCTTGTGAATAAGGAACCATCTTACTTAATTCACTTAATGTTATATATTCATTTTTCATATAAGCCGTCTTTGGATCAACATGTTCTACAGCCTCTAAATATAAACCAAGAGAACGATCTATTGCCTGTGCCACAAATAATACAAACGGCGCTAAATCTCCCTTATTTGCTTTGTTTAATACATCATAATATTTTTTTCTATCTTGTTTTAAAATTATTGCTGGTGGATACCCCATCTGCATTAAAATTAAATTCATAAAAAGTCGAGCTGTACGTCCATTTCCATCTACAAAAGGATGAATAGCCACTAACTTATAATGTGCCAAAGCAGAAAACTCTATAACACTCATGTTATTTTTTGATGTATTTAACCACTCAAAATACTCACTCATTAGTTTGGGTACCGAAATTGGATTTGGAAGTACAATATTTGCACCAAGTATTCTTACTCTGTGAATTCTATACCTCCCGGCAAACTCATCTTCTATATCTGAAAGAATAATACCATGCAATGCCAATAATTGTTTTTCTGAAAACATTGCCTTTTTTAATACAAATTTTTCAAGTAATTCAATTGCTTTTTTATGATTTGTCGTCTCAATATGCTCTCTCAAAGTTTTTCCTTTCACGGTAATTCCTTCACGTAAAACAAGAGCTGTTTCTTTTAATGTTAACGTATTTCCCTCTATAGCATTGGAATTATATGTCCATTCTATAATAAATTGCTCACGTAATTTACGTAAAATATCTTTTTGTAAGGGTCGAAAACTATCTAAATTCTTTTTTTTTTCTTCTATCCTGTTTAATATTTTTTGATCTAATAACATATAATAAATGATTTTTTTTAAAGTATCGGATAGGGCCATTATAGCACCTATCCGATATTAAGTAAAGTATTTATAACAATATAGAGTACATACACAAATTATTACAACAAAAAAGGCGACTTTAGGTCGTCTTTTTCATAACATTGCTAAACTCACGGCTTGCCACGAGATGGCGCTACTGTTTTTATACTTAACTACGTAAAATCCACCATTCAGTCAAATTACATAGTATGTCATATATGGCTTGCGCCATTTTACGTGGTGCCGCGGGCGGGATTTGAACCCGCGCGGTATTTCTACCAAGGGATTTTAAGTCCCTCGTGTCTACCAACTCCACCACCGCGGCGTATATCTACTAAATTACGGAGATAATATATCATATACACAAAATAAAATCAAGTGCATATATATACAATACAACACCAATACGCACATGAAAAAAAACAAATATGGAATAGTAAAGTGCTGTTCTCACGTATATGAGAGCAGCACTTTTTTGTGTCAATATACATGAATAAGCCACCCGTAAATACGTAATTTCAATACTGCTTCTAATATGTTTAATCGTTTCACAGGATGACCAACCCAAAAATTTTTTTTATACTCTGGGATATCAATACAACTATAAAAAGACAAATACCCATGAAAGACATATGGGTCACACACAGTACAACCATAATATGTTAAATATTCAATAAGCTGATCAATACAAGGCTGTTCCATGTATGGATATCGGTAAATGAAAATATCCATGTACACCTCCTTTCTATTACCGTAGCATATTTTACTAGATTTGACAAAATATCTCTTTTTTCTCTTTAGTATTTTCAATCACTTATTTTTACCAATCCAACGTCCCCCCAACCTGATACTCCGTTACTCTCGTCTCAAAAAAATCATACAGTGCTGGATTCTCATGTGGAATCCAGCACTTTTTGCTTAATATACATAAATACGCCACCCTTGAATTCGTAATTGTAAAATAATCTCTAATATTGTTACTCGTATTGCTCCACTTTTCCCCAGATACATTGAATGATGTACGGGAATATCCACTGGAACATGAAATGTTAAATAGCCCTCAAAAATATCAGGATTTAACACATCGCAATTATAATATTTCAAATATTGAATCAAGACCCTCCTATACTGTTTTGATGTGTATCCATGCACATAGACAAATATATCCATGCAGCACCTCCTTTTTATTACCGTATCATATTATATGATTTTCCCCAAATATTCTATTGACAAATTTCAATATATGTGATTAACTACGCTGTTGTCCTATTATCTATACTATTGAATCTATTTTACACTGTAGAATATACTCAATAGTGTAGATGCCCATAACAGGGCTCTACGCTTTTCTTTGCTGAGGTCACATGACCTTAGCATGGTTTCTTTAAGCACATCACGATGGAGGAAAATCGTGAAATACGCCTTTGCCATCTTTTTGATGGCTCTCAACATTGGATATGCTCAGGCGCAACAGCCAACGAGCATACCCAAAGACAATCCTGAGCTTCTAGATAAGCTCATGAACATCCACAATGAATTGCTTAATCAACCCCCCATTGGGAACAATTATGTTCCTCAAGACTTCCCGTCGCCGTTTTGTCGGCAATTCCATAGGATGTTCATGTCCTACATGGAGACCCGAACAAGCAAACTGCCACAGGAGACCCAACTCCGTAACCGCGCGATGGGAGCGCGACGGATCCCTGCACCATTCACGGTCCCAGCAGATATATGGGAGCAATACATTGAGTGCCTTCCATATAAGAGCGCCCCACTTAAAATCAAGAATACCAAAATGGCAGGAGAAGGATCTAAAGAAAATAAACTTAGAATCCACCTCCGTGCACAACAAGTAGAAATAGTAAAAACTTTCCGCCATGTTCTTGATGATGCCTGGAGCTATCCAGAAATCAAATACCCCTCTGAAGAATGCAGAAATGTGATAATCCTACTCAGGACAAACGCAAAATTGACTGCATATATAGCAGAGAACTTAGAGTCAAAAGTCACTTCTGACCCAAGAAAAATCCCACCATTACCACTGACACTATTGTCTCCGAAACAATGGGAAGTGTATATTAGCTGTCTGCCCCAAATTAAGCAGTAGCAATCCCCTCCTAAATAGCCCACCACGACAAACCCTCCAAAAGAAACCGCGCCCACCCAGAGCAACGCCCCGCGTTGCTCTTTTCAATTTTAAAATTTGGCTTAATCTAGCAAAATATTAAATATTAGTGGGTAGGGGGCTTGACAAAATGGTCAAAACGTGCTATAATGAATCGTTTTTTAAAATAAAGAGATATGCACATTGCTGCATCTGTACTGAAAAAGACAATACAGATGCAGTAGCGTGGATTCCATGCTCGACAACTGGGGCAACTTTGCCCCCACCAATTCCCCATTATGGGGAAGGAGAAAAGGTATGCGTTTCATCGCTATCCTCATCCTCACCGCCATCATCCCCGCCATCGCCGCCATCGCCGCGCCCGCCACCCCCGTCCTCGCCGCGCCCGCCACCCCCGTGGCGCCCGCGCCCGCCACCCCCGTGGTGGTCACGACCGAGAAGGAGGTCAACTTCATCACCCCGATGAACCTGTCCCGCCGCTCGGTTATGGAAGAGAGGCAGCACTGTCACAAGGTGCTGACCTCACTCACCGCCCTCGAACGGGCTGAAAAGCACGGAGCCAGGGCCTACACCTTGGCCCGTGCCAAGACCCGAAAGGCCCTCTGCCCCGAGAGGAAGAGGGAGTGCATTGAGGAGCACCAATTGATCCTCACCCGCAAGTGGTATCCCCACTGGGACCACACGGCACCAATCAAGGATTGGTGCCAGAAGGTGCTGAGGATCAACCGGGGATAAGTACTGCTCATTTGCGGTACCTTTCCCCACACACCCGGCGAGCGAATGCCTGAAAAACTTTCGCTCGCCCACTTTACTATCATTTTAAACTTCATTAAAGTGACAGAAGAGTCGCAACAAAAAACATCCCGACTAAGTCGGGATGTTTTTTTGTACGATTATTATTCACTATCAATCAGCGCGTACCCTTCAATCACAGCATCAAGAAAAAATTCTTCAAGTGCTAAATAATCTCCTTTTATTTGCGCCTTTTTTAAATATTCATAATATTTCCTTTTCTTTTCTTGACGAATAATCGCTGGAGGAAAATCGGCTTCAAGCAACATACCAACCATCAATAAACGACCAATTCTGCCATTTCCATCTGAAAAAGGATGGATCTTTTCAAAATCAGCGTGAAAACGAGGAATAAATGACAAAATATCTTTTTTCTTTTCCTTAAACAAACCCTTTATTAATTCTGGAACTTTCAAATAATTTGCTGTTACCACCCCAGAACCAACAATCCTTACACCATGATTTCGATAACACCCTGCATTATCGAGTATACTATTCATAAGAATTTGATGTAATGACAACATTGTTTTTTCATTTATTTTTTCCTTTTTACTCACATGTTCAAATACCCTCAAAAAAGCAGCCTGATGATTTTTGGCTTCCATGTGCTCACGCATACTTTTGTTTTTCACCGTTACTCCATCAAACAAAATTTGAGCAGTATCCTTTACTGTCAGTGTTGACCCTTCAATACTATTACTATTGTATGTCAAAGATAAAACAAATTCATCAAATAAATCTTTTCTCTTCTTGAGTAATGGGACTATTCCCTTATGCTGTTTTTGCTTTTCCAAAACAATATTTCTTTTCTCTTCTAAAAGATTTTTTCCACTTTTCTTGACTCCTGTATATTTTGTATACAATTCATTAATAATTTTTTTATTTGATTCTCTTGGCTCTTTTTTGCGATAAAGCCAATTATTAAGAGTAACAAAAGATACTCCAAGCTCACGCGCAAGTGATTCTTGAGTTTTATTAAAATTTTTGAGAAGAATTGTTAATTTTTTATCATAACTCATATATTCAAAGCATATCAAAGTTTATAAACTTTGTCAATAGAGCAGCAGTTTATAAACTTTTACCAATCCAACGTCCCCCCAACCTGATACTCCGTTACTCTTGTTTCAAAGAAATTCTTTTCTTTATTTAAATCAATAGCTTCACTCATCCATGGGAATGGATTTGATACCCCAAACTGTTCCGGGAGACCAACACGAGTTAAACGACGATCAGCAATATACTCAATATATTGTTTAAATCCTTCTGCATTCATGCCAAAAATTCCTTTTGGAAATACTGTTTGTGCAAAGGTATATTCTAAGCGAGTCCCCTCTTTTACCAAATCAACAATATGTTGTTGAAACTCAGGAGTCCACAATTCTGGTTGTTCTTCTTTAATAGAATTAATTATATTGATACCAAAATTCAGATGTTGTGACTCATCGCGCATAATATACTGAATTTGCTCAGCTGACCCAATCATTTTATTTTGACGCTGAAAACCAAACATAACAGCAAAAGCAGAATAGAAAAATATTCCTTCTAAGATAAGCGCAAAGACAGCAATATTTTCTAAAAACTTTTGGTCAGCTTCAAAAGTACCTGTTTTGAAATTTGGATCAAAGATTCCTTCATTAAAACTCAAGATAAAAGAAGCTTTTTCGTAAATTGCATCTACTTCTCTATACATATTGTAAATTTCACCCTCATCGAGCCCTAAACTTTCTACAATATATTGGTATGCATGTGTGTGAATTGCCTCTTCATAGCCTTGGCGCAACATATACATACGACACTCTGGAGAGGTTACGTGTTTATATGAAGCAAGTACAATATTGTTCGCTGCAATAGAATCAGCAGTAGTAAAAAACCCTAGTACGGTTTTAAATGCCTTTCGTTCATCTGCTGTCAGTACTGAGTCAGATTTCCACTGCTCAATATCATTTTGCATGGTAATCTCTGTTGGCAACCAATGATTTGCATTCCCAGCAAGATACGCTTCCCACGCAAATTTATGTTTCATAGGAGACAATTGCATGACATCAGCATCTGCTCCATTAATAATACGCCGCTGATTGATATCAACTCGTTTTTCTGTTTTTGTGATAGGCATAAAAAATAAATTATAGAATAAGTAGCATGTAAGAACTTGTGTTTATTGACAAGCCTCACAATCAGGATCTTCAATTTTGCACAATTTGACCTCTGCTTTTGGTGCAACAGTTGTATTTGCTACTTTCGCGGTTTCTTGACGTAAATGGGTTGAACCAAAATTTTGTGTTTGTACGGTTGATTTTTCTACTTGAGAAATACCAAGCGTTCGTAAATAGTAGGTTGTTTTTAGTCCCATTTCCCATGCATAGGTATACACATCATGCAATTCTTTTCCTGATGTTCCTCTAAAATACATATTAAGTGATTGACTTTGATCGATCCATTTTGCACGGTGAGCCGCAATCTTAATCAACCATCGCATATCAATTTCAAATACCTCTTTATACATATCTTTTACTTCTTGATCGATGCCCGCAATTTGCGCAATACTTCCGTCTTGATATTTTAATTGATTAAGCATTTCTGCATCCCACAAACCTTTTTTCTTTAATGTATCAACTAAAAATGAATTCACAATCGTAAAATCTCCTGCTTGATTTGATTTTACAAAAATATTTTTGTAAATTGGCTCAATCGTAGGACTCGTAACAGAAATATTTGAAATTGTCGCTGTTGGCGCTACTGCCATACAATTAGAATTTCTCATGCCATACTTTTTAATTGATTCACGCACAGGTGCCCAATCCATTGACGATGAACGAGAGACTGGAATTTTTACCCCACGTTCTTCTTCTAACAAATCAAGTGTATCAAATGGAAGCATTCCTCGTTGCCATTTTGATCCTTTGTATGATGTATATGATCCACGCTCTTCAGCCAATGTACTTGAACCCAAAATTGCATGGTAAGACACCAACTCCATTGACTCATCGGCAAACTTCACAGCTTCTTCTGAGTCAAAACGAATGCCTAATTTATATAAAGCATATTGAAATCCCATAACACCTAAACCAACTGGACGATGTCGTAAATTTGATTGTTTTGCTTCTTTTGTTGGATAGAAATTTAAATCAACGACATTATCAAGCATGCGCATTGCAATACGAACAACCTTTGCCAATTTTTCTTTATCAAATATCCCATCAACAATAAACCGTTCAATATTCAGTGATCCTAAATTACATACCGCTGTCTCATCAGCTGATGTATTAAGGGTAATTTCTGTACACAAATTTGAATTATGAACCACTCCCACATGATCTTGTGGTGAGCGCACATTTGATGGATCTTTCCAAGTAATCCACGGGTGACCCGTTTCAAATAACATCACGAGCATTTTTTTCCACAAATCTTTTGCTTTTATTTTTTTATATAATGACAATTCACCAGCGGCTCCTTTTTGCTCATACATGACATATCTTTCTTCAAATTCTTTTCCAAAAATATGATGCAAATCTGGCGTTTCATCTGGAGAAAAAAGACTCCAATCGCCATCTTCTTTTACCCGTTTCATAAACAAATCAGGAATCCAATTTGATGTATTCATGTCATGTGTTCGTCTGCGATCATCTCCTGTGTTTTTTCTGAGTTCTAAAAAGTCTTCAATATCCCAATGCCATGTTTCTAAATAAGCACACGTTGCACCACGACGACGGCCACTGCGATTAATAGCAACCGTCGTATCGTTTGCAATCTTTAAAAATGGTACAATCCCTTGACTCTCAACACCAGTTCCTTGAATTAAGGCTCCCGTTCCTCGAAGATTAGTCCAATCATTCCCAATACCACCAGACCATTTTGATAATTGTGCATTATCTGAAATTGATTTAAAAATATGATCAAGTGAATCTTCAACAGTAGTTAAATAACATGAGCTCATTTGTGCGTGCGTTGTCCCAGAGTGAAATAATGTTGGTGTCGACGGCACATATAAACGCTCTGACATAACGTGATAAAATTCAATAGCTCGTTCTTCTCTATTTTTTTCAAGTAATGATAATCCCATTGCAACACGCATCCAAAACATTTGAATATTCTCATATGGAATTTTTGTTTCTGGATTTCTATTAAAATACCTATCAGTTAACGTTTGTGTAGATAAATAATCATGAGCATTATCTCGAGAAAAATCTAACTCTTTACTTAAACGATCAATATCAAAGACAAGCATGCGTGGGTCAAGACGTGCATCAGCCACTGCTTGCATGATATTTTTCTTAAATGACATGCGTAATGCTTCGGCCATTTTTTGCTCATCTTTCACCTGCGTTCTTCCTACCAATGCTCGATTAGTTTGCATTATTACCAAACGCGCAGCAACATATGAATATGCAGGATCACGCTCAATCATCGTACGAACCACCATGACAAGTGCACGCTCAATATCAGCGGTGCTCATCCCTTCATACACTTCAAGCTGTAATTGATGAAGAATATCATCAATATGAATAATATCTTCATACCCCTTAACAACAAAAGACAAGCGCCTCTTAATCTTATCAAGTGAAAACAATTCAGTACTTCCATCATGTTTAGTAACAGTAAGTCCCCCACTTACTGCTTTTTGAATCGTTTCAACCTGCTTTTGCTCACGTGTCTTTGCATGCTCATAGCGATAAATAATATATGCTTTTGCTACCTCAAAATAATCTCGGTCCATAAGCGCACGCTCTGCCATATTTTGTACTTCTTCTACTGTTGGCACACGATCTTTTACCAATTCAGCAACATATGTAACTATACTATCTGTAATTTCTTGTAATGTTTGTTCATCTTTATTAATACCAACAGCCCCAAATGCACGAACAATAGCTGTATGAATTTTTGTTAAATCAAATGGAACAAGATCATTATTTCTTTTTTTAATCATGGTAAATGTATGTGTACTAGACATAACGTGTAATATTATTGAATAAACAACATATAGTGTATGTACAAGCATTGCAAACACAATATGTTGTGCTTAGACATTATAGCACAGACAAAGAACTCATACAAAAAACGTATGAAAAAGACTTAGTTGTGCAAAATTTTAAGAATTTAAAGAAAAAAATAGTCCCCTATTTAATATATTGTGGATAAGTTATCCACAAAAAATACACTCTATCTAACCTACGCAAATAAGTTGGTGTTTCCCTCTAGTAATGGTACAATACACATAGGAACATATATAAAATAAACATCCAAGTAAACAATAGATCATCTTTATCTATTTTTTTGCAAACCTCCCTACACTTAACACCTATTATTTTTGGCTATGATTAATGCATACGAAACGACCACAGAGAAAGAACGCCCAATATCCCCAGATATGCAACAAGAAGATACGGCCGTTGATGTCTCACTACGCCCGACAACATTAGAACATTTTATTGGACAGTCTCATATTAAAAATCCTTTACGTATTTCTATTACGGCAGCACAAAAGAGAGAAGAGCCAATAGACCATGTACTCCTCTATGGCAACCCAGGACTTGGGAAAACAACTCTTGCAAATATTATTGCTAAAGAAATGCACGCCTCTATTAAAATTACTGCAGGACCAGCACTTGAACGAGTTGGTGACCTTGCTGCAATTTTATCTAATTTACAATCAGGAGATATTTTATTCATCGATGAAATCCACCGCATGAATAAAACAATTGAAGAAATTTTATACACAGCAATGGAAGATTTTGCAATTGATATTATTGTAGGGAAAGGGCCTACAGCAAGAACTTTACGTATGCCCCTCGAACCATTTACTCTCATTGGAGCAACAACAAAACTCAACCTCCTTTCAAGCCCTTTACGTGATCGCTTTGGTCACGTATACCACTTAGAATTTTATGAACATACTGATATTGAATCGATTATTAAAAGAAACGCAACTATTTTAGACATACAAATGGATGATGATGCAGCGACCCTCATTAGCACCCGCGCAAGAAGAACACCACGTATTGCCAACAGGCTACTAAAACGTAGTCGTGATTATTCACAAGTCAAACACAATGGTATAATGAGCAAAGAAGCCGCAGAAGCTGCATTAGTGATGCTCCGTGTTGATCATCACGGGCTAGACGATGTTGACCGAAAACTCCTTAAAATGATTATAGATAATTTTTCTGGCGGCCCAGTCGGATTAAATACCCTTGCTGCAGCAACAGGAGAAGACATGGAAACAATTGAAACTATTTATGAACCATACCTCCTCCAAATGGGCCTTCTTGAAAGAACCCCACGCGGAAGAAAAGCAACAGCAAAAGCATATACCCATCTTCAAAAATCTATTCATTAATACTCTTTATGATTGACATACCACTCTACATGTTTCTCTTTCTCTACTTTTTATTTCTTGCGGTTATCTCTGTTTTTTTACTTATCAACTTATATCATATTATTGTGAGTGGTTCCATGACACTCACCAGCTTCTTTTTAACCTTTTTAATCTTTGGCGGGCTTGGTTTTACGCTCTACATGACCCTTCAATTAACGGCACAAGTACACTGGGGAAACACGCTTACTGTTTTTGACCCAGCATGGATTAGTAATATATTTACCCCTTCTAATTTTTAAACTATGTCTGTTGATAATCTTATACAAAAAAAAGACTACGAAAAAGTCCTTTATGTGCTCAGACGCCACCCACTAACCTTTGTACCAACACTGATCCTTACCGTTGTCCTTGCGGCAATGCCACCAATTGTTTATTGGATGATTAGTACGCTCTTTCCCCTTCTATTTCAAAAAGAAGCACTCTATGCACTCACAATTCTTGGTGGCAGTATTTATTATGTAAGTTTATTGCTTTTTTTCTATACACAATTCGTTGTCTTTTATTTAGATATTTGGATTGTCACAAATGATCGTATTATTGACATAGAACAAATTGGTCTTTTTAGTCGTACAGTATCTGAACTTGAACTCTTTCGTATTCAAGATATTACGACAGATATTAATGGAATGATCCCCACATTTTTTCGCTATGGAAATGTCATGATTAAAACAGCTTCTGATAATATCAATATAGTATTTTATGATGTTCCTCATGCAAATCGTATACGAGAAGAATTAATTACTCTTTCTCATGAAGATAGAAAGTATCATTATGGGATTACTATGAATGAAGATTCTTAAAACGTATGATTAAATGGTTTTCACAACTTCCCCTATTTACTCAAATACTTATATCATATATTTTAGCCATAAATATTATTACTTTTTTCTTTTTTGGATTAGATAAATTAAAATCTCAGTGGAACAAACGACGAATATCTGAAAAACAACTTTGGCTCCTTTGTTTATTTGGTGGATCTCCCGCAGGACTTCTTGCCATGAATTACTTTCGACACAAAACAAAAAAAGGAAGCTTCCAAACAGTCCTTATTTTAATTATTGCTGTACAAATTACCGCACTGATTCTTTTATTTGTATAATGAGACTATGAACAACATTACATTTTATCACAACCCACGTTGTAGCAAAAGCAGAGAGGCTCTTGAACTTATTCGAGAAAAAAAAGGAGAGCCAACTATTGTTGAATACATCAAAGAACCACTCAATGCAGAAGATTTGCAAAATCTTTTATCTCTTCTTAATATGCAAGCAATGGATTTAATTCGAAAAAAAGAAACACTCTATAAAGAAATTAATCCACAAACACAAGAAGAAGCACTCAACGCAATGATACAACACCCAAAGTTAATTGAACGCCCAATTGTTGTCTCTGGGAAAAAAGCTGTTATCGGAAGACCCAAAGAAGCGGTTCTTACCTTATTTAAATAATACATCTATGAATACAGAGCTGTCACCACAATCAGAACAGTTGGTCTCTATTTTTGCCAAAGCGTGCAGAGGCAGTATTGTCTCTATGGTAACAAATGCCCAAAGTGGTCACCCTGGTGGATCACTCAGTTGTATTGATTACCTCTCACTACTCTACACACAAATTATTGTAGAAACTAAAGAAACTGTTGTCATATCTAACGGACACGTCTCTCCTGCCGTATATGCAACACTTGCAGAAATGGGCACTCTTAATAAACAAGAAGTCATTGAAGGGTTTAGACAATTTGGCTCAATATACGAAGGGCACGTGACACGACATGTTCCAGGAATTTCATATGGGACAGGTCCACTTGCTATAGGAGCTTCAGCAGCAACAGGTTTTGCACTTGCAGCAAAGAAAAATAGAAGTAACAAACGTGTCTTTGTGCTTATTGGTGATGGAGAAGCACAGGAAGGGCAAATGTATGAGATGATGAATTTTGCAAGCAAGCAACACTTGAATAATTTGATTGTCTTTATGGACTATAATCAAGTCCAACTTTCTGGCGCACTCGCAGACATTATTCCTATTGATTATGCTGGATTATTTAACAATGCAGGCTGGCATGTACTTGAAGTTAATGGACATAATTATCAAGAGATGTGGCAAGCACTCGAAACAAGCACAACATCGACAGACAAACCAACCATTATTATAGGACACACCATTATGGGAAAAGGAGTAGAATTAATGGAAAAAGATGGAAATGCACACAAATCAAATTGGCATGGTAAAGCTCCTACTCCTGACCAAGCAAAAGAAATGCTTAAAGCACTCACACTTAGTAATGAAGAACAAAAAATTCTTTCTGCGTGGAAAGAAACAATACCATACAAACCAAGTAAAACAGAAAAAATAACTGTCGACGTTGGTACCGCGCAAAACTATCCTGTTGGAGAAATGGTAGATTGCCGGAGTGCTTATGGCAATGCCCTCCTTGATCTTGCACAAAAAAATAAACATATTATTGCGCTCACTGCCGATGTAGCTTCTTCTGTAAAAACAAAATCGGTGCAAGATGCTCTACCAGAGCAACATATTGATTGCGGTATTGCAGAGCAACATATGATTTCTTGCGCAGGTGGACTGAGTCTTGATGGATACATTCCATTTTGTTCTACATTTGGCGTGTTTATGACAAGCCGAGCAAAAGATCAGGCACGAGTAAATGATATCAATAATACAAATGTAAAAATGGTCGCAACCCACTGTGGGCTATCTGTTGGAGAAGACGGACCAACTCATCAAGCCATTGATGACGTTACCTCATTTTTAGGATTGTATAATACAAAAATTATTGAGCCCGCAGATGCAAATCACTGTGACCGTATTATACGCTACATAGCACAGACGCCCGGGAATATATACGTACGTATGGGCAGACATACATTACCAATACTTCAAAAAGAAGATGGCAGCCCATATTTTGATTCAAAGTACCAATATACCTATGGAGCATGCGAGCTCCTTCGTACAGGATCAGACATCACTATTGCAGCCACAGGATCAACTGTCGCCGAAGCAATGCTGGCATATGAATTATTAAAAAAAGAAAGAATATCTGCTGAAATTATTATTGTCAGTGCTCCAAAAGTTTTTGATAACACACTCTATAATTCTGTAAAGAAAACAAAAAAAATCATTACTGTTGAAGATCACAACGCACTTGCTGGTTATGGAACACAAATTATGCAAGCACTTCGTCAACAAAACATTTCAATAACAGCTTCGCACATTCTCGGGACAAAAACCTATGCCCTATCTGGAACTCAAGAAGAGCTATACAAAGAAGCTGAAATTGATGCATCAGGCATTGTAGCAACCGTAAAAAAATTAATTATATCATAGATGTACGCTTTTACGTACATAACAAAATAATCCCGACTAAATCGGGATTATTTTTTCTTTAAAAAAGATTATTCATTTACTCGTCCACCATATTCTCCCGTTTCAGTATTTACCAAAATGTCAGTCCCCTCTTTAATAAAAATTGGTGCTTGAATTTCTAACCCATTATCAAGTACCACCTCTTTAGTAACATTACCACTTGCCGTATCTCCTTTAACCGCAGGAGGTGCAGTCACAACGGTATATTGCACTTTCTTTGGTAACTGAATTGAAACTAACTTTCCTTCATGAAAAGAACCCACCACGTCTAATCCTTCTTTTAAATATTTTCCATCATCACCAATAATATCAGCATCAACTTCAATGGTTTCATAACTTTCTTTATTCATAAAAGAAAAACTGTTTCCATCATTATATAGATACTGCACCGTTTGACGATCAACACGAACAACATCAATAGTTTCACCACTTTTATATGTTACTTCAGCTCCTTTTCCTGAGGTAATACTTTTCATTTTTGTTTTTGTAAACGCACACCCTTTTCCTGGGTTGACAAAATGAAAATCTGTCACCACATATAAATCTCGTTGATGACGAATTACTGTTCCTTTTTTAATATCAGTTGTATCTCCCATATATAAAATAATTATAAATTTATTAAACAGATTCTTACATGTACTTCATAGGTAAGACTAACACATCATTTATGTTTTTGCAATTAAGCAATACCTGCACTAAACGATCAAAACCAAGGGCAATGCCTGCAGAGGGAGGCATTCCTTTTACTGCGGCCAAAAATTCATAATCTATCCCAAAAACCTCTTGCCCCTGGTCCTTACGATATGACTGTTCTTTCTCTAAACGCTTCTTTTGTTCTCGTTCATCAGTTAATTCTGTAAAAGCATTTGCTAATTCAATACCATCAATATATAACTCAAAACGCTCGGCATAACGTGTATCTGTTTGTGATAATTGAGAAAGAGACGCCATTTGCGCTGGATAATGATGAACAATCACTGCTCCCATCTTTTCTAAAGCGGGTTCAATTTCATGTAAAAAAATATGATAAAACAAATTTTCATATTGTTCATCTGCAGAAACAAAATATCCCCGCTCTTTACACAAATGAAACAAAGATGTTTGATCTAAATACTGTTCTAATGAAACACCTAACACGTCCTGCCACAAATCATTCATGTGCATTCGTCTGATATTTATCTTTTTTAATTGATATTTTTCTCCTAACTGTTCATAAACATAATCAAAAAAATCCTCAACTCTTTGCATAATTGTAAACATGTTTGATTCTGTTTCATACCATTCAAGCATAGTAAATTCAGGATTATGCAATCCCCCAAAACTTTCATTATTTCTAAAACATTTTCCTAAGCTAAAAATACGACTATATCCTGCTGCCAACATCTTTTTCATGCTATATTCAGGCGAGGTATGTAGATAATATTTTTTTTGCTCTCCATGTTCATTTGCCACGGATACTCCCATAGGAGTCAAATATGGATCTTGACCTGGAAAAGCAAGTAATTGAGGTGTTTCTACCTCAAAAAAATTTTGCTTCCAAAAAAATTCTCGAGTAGCACGAAGCAAGGCCCATCTGATATCGAGAACTTTTTTTTGCTTTGCAATGTGCATTATTTGCTCCATATGGTCAAAATGTACCATATTATGAACAATTTTTCAAGACAGTTATTGACAAACGTTTTGTTTTTAGCTATACTATACATCGTAATAGCTTCTCTATGCGGATGTCGTATAATGGTTCATTATCTCGGCCTTCCAAGCCGATGATGCCGGTTCGATTCCGGTCATCCGCTCCACGAAAGATATATCTTTTATCTTAGTGAACAAACAATTCATACAGCGGGATAGAGCAGTCAGGCAGCTCGTCGGGCCCATAACCCGAAGGTCGCTGGTTCAAATCCAGCTCCCGCAACTGGGCTCCAGTAGCTCAAAGCTACTTGCGCCCAGCAAGCCAATATATTTTCTATATGCATCACAATGGAGAGAGTAAAAGTACTTCTCACCGATTGCCAGTAAAACTTATCTGGTTTGGGGCTTTTATTGATAAAATAACTGCAGCAAAGTTTGAAACTTATCTGAAATCACACTCAGGCAGAAGATTTAGAGAACGTTTCATATTATAACAAGTTTACACGGCGCAACCTGCCGAAGGACAGGTAAAGACGTGCGGTAATAGCTCAGTTGGCTAGAGCGCTTCCTTGCCAAGGAAGAGGTCGCCAGTTCGAATCTGGTTTACCGCTCAGAAAAAAAAACACCCCAGTATCGTGGTGTTTTTTTATATTATCATAAAATATTCTCTAAAAATATATTTTTTATTCACAAAAAAATAATCCACAATCATGTGGAAAAACCCTTGTAAATTTTCATAAATCTATGATATAATTTCTATATACATATTGGTATTTCCCCTAATACCGTATGGCAAACAAAAAACATTCGCTTTACACGGATGTTTTTTGTTTGCCCTCTTTTTAATTTCCCTTTACGGAAGATAGTAGGTTCGCTCATTAAGTGGATCTGTATTATCTCTATACTGGCGCTGTTCTCGATCTACTTCATCATATAAATCTCTTTCTGCATCCATATATTCACTTTGATCTCTATTGATATCATCCTCCACTAATATATTTATAACAAATGTCGTAATAGCATATGATGTTAAAATAATGACAATCCCCATTATACCACGTACCATTGTTTTTTTTCCTATTTCAATCTTTCCTTCATCTCCAGCAGCAGTCATAATCATAAATCCAGCATAAATGGTGTAAGCAAAAAATACCGTCCCGACAAGCCCTAGGCTCGTACGGACAAGTAATGCAATTATAACACGAGGATCAGTCGCTTCACCCAAATTACCTCCATCTTTACCAGCGGTAGCCTCTAGTTGTTCTTGTAGCTCTTCCGTATATGTCGGTCCCTGCGCAACGACCTGCATTGGTTGAAACATTATTCCCAAACAAAGAATCGCAAATACACCAAACAAGAAAAAACGCATATAATTAATTTTTATATTTTAACTGACAATTAAAGTCTCCATTTCGAACCATACTCCAAAGTCCACAATCTACTTGCATATCTGTTGTTCGGTATACTTTCCCTGCAATATTGCTACTGAGTGATCGTGCAACAAATGTGGTAATGCTGTATGCCACCATAATAACAAATAATCCAATAATAGCTCGTTTTATTGTGTCTCGTGCTTTCGATACTTTTTCTTCATTATCTCGTGCAGTGAGCAACCAATATCCAGACATAAGAACAAGTACAAAAAATATTGTGCCAATAAATCCAAGCATCAAACGAATAAGCTCTGCAACAAATAATTGTGGTGGCACAGGAACTCCCATACCAGCAGCTCCCGCCGCAGCGCTAATTTGCTCATTTATTTGACCAACCAATCCTTGTGCTGAAACAGTTGCTGTGATAAACAAACCCGCAAGAAGACTAAAGAAAAAAAATCGTTTCATAAACATAATTAAATAGATTTTACGGATTCAACTGAGGTGTCTGTGACGCATTAGACGATGCTGCGCTACGAGCAACAATTTTTGGCACGACAAATGCTGTAATGCTGTACGCACCCACGGTGATAATTAAACCAATAATTGCAGCTTTAATGATATCCATCGCTTTGTCTACTTTTCCTTCATCTCCTCGTGCTGTCATCCACAAATATCCTGCATAGACCATCAACACAAGAAAGATAGTCCCCACGAAAGAAAGAAGCAAACGAATCATATATCCAACATTTTCAGCCAAAGAAATATCATTCACATTTTCATACCCTGCTTTTTCTGCCGTATCAGCTACCAGTCCAGCTCCTAGATCAATTGCATAAACAGGTAGTGCGACAAAACAGCAAAATAATGCAAGAAACACAAATATTTTTTTCATACAGTTACATATAAATATTATTTATTGAGGTAAAAATCGAAACAACACAAACGCATTAATTGCGTAGGCACTCATAATAATAATTAACCCAATAATTGATGTTTTAATAATTTCCATTGCTTTTTCTACTTGCCCCTCATCTCCTCTTGCTGTCATCCATAAATATCCGGCATAGATCATCAGCACCAAAAATATTAACCCAACCATGCTTAAAGCTAGATTAATAAATGTTCCAACCACGTTTGCCACATTTTCTTCTGCAACACCAGCTGTACCACCAGTTGTCTTTACTTTGTTTACGGCATCACCCAGTGTTGCAGTATACACTGTAGAAAATAACAAAAAGAAAGAAAAAAAACTTACAATGGCAATGCTGAATATTTTTTTCATATACGTATATTTAAAAAACTAGATAACACACAATATTATTCTGTTGGTCCTTTTGCACAAAGTGCCTCACACTCTGGATAAGTTTTAATACCCCCATTCCATCCCCATTCAGTATATGGATCTACGGCAGTTATTGTTTCTCCTATTAATTGACAACGCTCATAGGAATCCATACGAGCAGCCCAACTCGTTGCATATTGTCCTGTTCTATCACAGCAACAGCCCACAGGTGCACCATCAATTTGCCCTGCACTACTACCAGATGTTCCTTGTACACCAGCAACTAAACGACCAAGCACCAAATCAACAACACCATATGATGCAATAATAACAAGCATGCCAATCGTTGCTGCAATAATAGTTTCACGTGCTTTTTCTGCTTTTCCTTCATCTCCTCTTGCAGTAATCCAACGAAAACCTGCATAAAACATGAGACCAAAAAATACCAGACCTACTAAAGTCAAAGCCCATTTAATAATTTTTCCTGTTTCTGTTTCAATATTTGTTTGTGGAATGCCGGTTCTGCCTGATAATACTTTTACATTTGTAAATGCGTCACCAATGTCTTGTGCAGATACATCAAAAAACCAAAAAGAACCAATACTAATGGCAATAAGAGTTCCGTATATTGCTATTTTTTTCATAGTTTTCTTATACTAATCCACTAAATACAAAGACAGTAATTGCATATGACGCAAGCACAATAGCCATCCCGATAATTGCCGCGATAATAGTATCTTTTCCTTTTTCTACTTGCCCTTCATCTCCTCGTGCAGTCATCCACAAAAATCCTCCGTACACCATAAGGATAAAAAAAAGAATCCCTATGATAGACAAAATACTTCCGACGATGCCACCGGCAAGAAGTTCAACTGTTTTACTATTTTTTAATCCTGTGCCACCAGCTGTTTCGTTTAGTCCATACTGTGCATACACAGTAGCTGGAATAAGAAAAAAACTAAAGACACTTATAATATATTTCATATAGCTTAAACTGTATTTAAAAACTACTATTCTATACCTGCATCACAACACACTATTTCATTTCCACCAGGACACAACCCTATATAACATTCATTTCCTGGAGTACAATTCTTTATTCTTTCGACTTCTGTGTCTCCAAAAACAAATGTACAATTTGCAATATTTTGACAGGCATATTTTTCATTTTGAGCAACACATTTGGCATCAGCAGCTACTGTTGGCCCCCCCGTATTATTTGTCACACTCTCAAAAATAAACTGCGTTATGGCATAAGAACTCAGCACAATGACAAGCCCAATCACGGCCGAAATGATAGTTTCTTTTCCTTTGGTGATACGTCCTTCGTCTCCTCTTGCGGTCATCCAAAGAAATCCACCATAGAGCATCAGGCCAAAAAATAATATACCCACAAAAGAAAGAGCGCCACCAATAACATCACCCACAAGTACACGAGCATCTGTGGTCTTTTTTAATTGTGTTTTTCCGACAGTTTCTCCTAAACCATAATCTTTGGGAATAGTAATTGCTGACACAACAATAACAGACGTAAACAGTACAATAGCTGCTACTATACTTCCACATAATAAAGCAAAGTACTTTTTACGCATATAAAACGCAATTATACATAGTATTATTTAATCACAACACACTATTTCATTTCCACCAGAACACAACCCCCTTTGACACTGCCAATCAAATTGACCACAAGCATTTAAAAACTCACTTATAGGAAGAGTTGGATCACTCATTTCTGCTCCTAGCGTAGAACATTGTTTAATATTTTTACAACTCCAACCAGGATTTACCTGTTCACAAGTTGCGGTAGGTCCCTCCTGTTGCTGATTGCCAGAAACACTCTCAAAAATGAACTGAGTAATAGCATAAGAACTGAGCACAATGACAAGCCCAATCACGGCCGAAATGATAGTATCTTTTCCTTTTGTGACATGTCCTTCGTCTCCTCTTGCGGTCATCCAAAGAAAACCACCATAGAGCATCAGGCCAAAAAACAATACACCCATAAAAGATAAGGCGCCACCAACAACATCACCAACAAGTATACGCACGTCTGTTGATTTGTTTAATTTTGCTGTACTTGCAGCTTCACCTAAACCATAATCAGCAGCTGAAACGATGAGGACAGACGTAAACAATACAATAGCGACTGCTACACTTCCGAGTAAGAGCTGAGAGTACTGTTTACGCATATAAGCAATAGTTATAATTATGATTGTGGTGGATTAACGATAACATAATCATCTGCACCTGTTGAAGCTTTGTATAACTCTTTAATAACAAATGTACTAATTGAGTACGCGGTAAGAATAATCACTAACCCAACTACAGCTGCCGAAAGAATTCCTTTTGCAGTACCAATTTGATCTTCTTTCCCTGCAGCTGTCATCCATAAAAATCCAGCATAGATAACAAGAACTAACATGATTGTTCCTAAAATTCCAAGCCCTGCATTAATAATCTTTGCAACAGTAATACGTACGTCTGTATTTGTTAATCCACTTTGACCAGCATACCCAACCCCAAGCAAATCATCATCTGCTGCTTGTGCAAGTGCAGGTGCTGCAGTAAATAAACCAAATGCGAGAACCAAGCCCAATAGGGCGCTTAACATGTATTTCATATGTGTAAATAAAATATAATATAATTATGAATACGCGTTGACAGTGAGAGCCTACGCCTACTCATAATGATAAGATCTGGGAAGAACTAATTTCTCCCCAGATACATAATCATAATTAGATTTCGTAATCTGCGCCTGTCACACCAGTTTTTACTGCTAAATTTACAAGTACAAAACGAGCAATTGCCCATGCACTCATAATAATAGCCAAACCGATAACACCAGCAAAAATTAATTTTCTTGCTTCAGCTGTTTTTTCTTCACTTCCACCTGCTGTCATCCATTTGAAACCACCAGCAAGTACGATTACAACAGCAATAATACCAAGTAAGCTTAACGCTACATTGATAATACTTGCTACAGTCTCTGGCAAACTATTTTTACCGAGAGCTAGAGTACTATTATCAATTCTATCGATTCCAATAGGGTCAGTTTCACTACCACTAACAGCTCCTCCTGCTGGAGGTTGTGCTTGTGCGCTCGCAATTACTGGGGCAAGCACCACTGTTAATACAATCGCAACGATTATACCAAAAGCTTTGTTATATTTTCGTAATAAATTCACATGTCTCACCCCCTTTCTTTTGTAGGATCATATTATTTACTAATAGTCTTTAAGAATGCCTGTAGTATACCATATGCAGAAAAAATAACAAAGAGACCAATCACTGCATAAAGCATTGTCTTTGTTCCTTTGGAAACTTTTTCTTGATTACCGGCCGAAGTCATCCACATCACGCCACCAGCAAAAAATACAGCAAATACAACTGCTCCAATAACAGCTAACATATACTGAATAATTCTTCCAGCAAAGGCAGGGATAGATATTGGTTTTTTAGGATCACCACCTAATGGGTTTTGGAGTGTCACCACGTTTGGGTCTTTGTAGTTTGATGATGTTGGAGTTTCAACGATAGAACATGTAAGTCTATAGTGTTCCTGAACATTATTTTCTCTTAATACCGTATATTGAGTACCAGTAAATTTTGCACAACTATCCTTTGTTATTTTTTTATCTGGGATAGGAGTAGCTACTGTTGCCAATTCAGTTCTTACCAATTCATCTTTTAATTTTTTATCAAAATAAAGCGTAACACTTTTTTCCTTTCTTTCAGCAGCAATTCCTATAGTATATGAAGCTGTACATGTACAAGCATTTGTTGTTGCAATCTGTGCAGAAACAACTGCAGGCATAATCAAAAATGCACATAATACAAACACACCCACACAGAAATACACAAGTTTTTTATATCTATCTATCATAAAATTTCTTACTTAATGACTCGAAAATCAGAAGCAACACCCAAAGCATCTAACAGGGTATCTACTAATAAATAAGCACCCAGAGCAATAATAATACCAACAACAGCTGCAATTAAAATTTGCTGCCCTTGTTTAAACTTTTCTGCATTGCCAAAAGAGGTGATCATCACTACACCGCCATACATAAACATGAGAAATGCAACAGTACCAATAATTGATAGTAATAATTGAGCGGCATTAATACCCAGTAATAGCAAATCATTAATATCTCGACACCCTCCATAAGTAAATGCACAATCTGGAATAACGCCGTCATAACCAGCCGGTTTTGATCTTGTTGGGTCAACAGCATCTCCTGTATTAGTAAAAGCAGCAGATCCTTTGCCTATACAATTTTGATATTCAGGTTCACAAACATTTTTCATCTGTAATTTTTCTCCAGCTGTTAAAGGATACGGAATTCCTTTTTTATCTCCATCATCAATCAGTGCCCAAATTTCTGCACATTTTGGCTGCTTTATTTTAACTGCATCATAACAAGCAAGACTTTCTTTTTTTTCTTGCGCTGCATTAGCTTGTGCTTGTTGAGGAGTCATTGTAGGTGTACAACGCACTTCATATCCTGCCGTAACTACTCCAGCTGCCTTTACAGTTATAATCCAATCATTCGATAATTGAACACGATACCCAACACCAGCAACAGTACCATTACTTGGTGTAGATTTTAGTGCTATAGATAAAGCCTGCCCCATATTTCTATCAACACTGACAATCTTTTCTATATCTACTCCTGTATCTGCTAAAGGTATTGAAACACAAACATTCTTTGTTACATTATAACCCTGTGTTTTTTTTATGCACTCTATCATTTTTTCGCCACTATTTGGCGGTGCACCACAAGCAGCAAAAACACTCTCAGGCACTACAAGCCCTACCATCAATACAGCAAATAAACATATTAAATATTTTTTCATATTACATGCTTTGTTGAATGCGGGCAGCCGCACTATTAATTAATGTTTCATCTCGCTCTTGCTGATCAATATCAAGTGGGACAGGTCGTCTATATGCATCAATAAGTTCACGAAGTGCCTCATCTGCTTTTGCACTATCTCGTCCATAATACCAGTTTGTTGCAGTCAAAATTTGAGAAACAAATGGTGCAATTAACGGATCTTCTGCTTGATCTGCTAACTGACTTCTAAGCGGTGAAGGTAAACCAACAGCTGTTGTATATGATTTGATATTATTTGGTGTTGAAATAAAACGCACAAAATCCCATGCAATATCTTGATGTTTTGATTTAGCCACGACTGACTCAACCCAATAATTTGCAACATTTATGGCTTCCTTCCCCTGTAGTTGTGGCACTGGCACAATACTTAGATTCATTTGTGGTGCTTTTGCTTTTATGCGGGCTTTGTCATATGCAAATCCAAAGTAAAAGACACTTTGCTGATTGGCAAAGACATCAAGTGCAGTATCAAAATTATCATTCCAAGTATATACATCTCGAGTAGAGCGAGCAAAATCAGTATAAAAACGCAAAGCCTGAAGTGTTGGGTGTGTTTCTCTTAAACGCTTAATATCTTGCGCAAAAGTCACATAACCAGGTTGTGTAATATTGACTTCATTTTGAAGCATTAAGAGCGCCAAAATATCTGTTGCATTATCTATATTATATGCTGTCCCCATAGAAGCACCTGCTTGCAAAATAGTACCATTAATATCTTTCTTGGTTGTTTTTACAATCGTCTCCATAAACTCATCCCACGTTGTTGGGGGCACAGCAACTCCTGCACGATCAAGCAAATCTGTATTGTAATACAGCGCAAGCGTATCTACAGCAAGCGGCAAACCATATATTTGATTGTCAATAACAACGTCTCCTGCAACAGTACCCACAAAACTTGTTTTTAATGTATTGACCGTAGGCAATGCATGTGTTTCAAAATTGACCACCTGCTCCTGTGCATATTTTCCTTCAATCGTCATACGCGCCATCTGTACCTGTGCTGGCATCGGAGATAATCGTGGCTGATATGTTCGCACTGCACGATTATGCACAGAAATAATATCTGGGGCGATATCATCAGCTAGTGCGTTTACAAACAAATCATCAAATTCTTCATAACGTACTTGACGGATATTAACTGTCACATGTGGATAGCGTGCATTATATTCTGCAGCAAAAGCACGTAATTGTGCTACATTATTAAAAACGGTCCAATAATTAATCGTTACTGGTCGAACAGCAATACGCTCTGCGTCAGTTAGGCCCTTACACCCAACACCCGTACTCAACAAGACTATTGGAATAAGGAAAAATGTCATGAATTTTTTAAACATATATGCTGATTACATTAAAAAGTTCATCTAAATATTACACCCCAAGTGACCCAAAAATAAATTTCACAATGGCATATGCACTAAACACAACCACTAAACCAAGCGCTGTCCACACCATAATCTCTTGTGCTTTTTTTTCTTTGTCAGCGTGTCCTGCCGCAGTCATCCAAAGTACACCTGCATAAATCATAAGCGCAAGTGCCACAGTACCAAGCATGCCTGTTGCCCATAAAATCATTTGCCCAATAGCTTGTGGTAAACTTTTGGCACTTAAACGATTTAATTGTTGTAATCCAGAGGCAACTTCAGAAGAAATCCCTGCAGCTTGCCCTTCTGTTGTTGGTTTTGTCGGTGTTGCTGACTCTGGTGCTTTTGTTAGCCACTCACAATTAAATAATTTTTGACCCGCTATTGATTGTCCTGTACTACTTTTACAAGTGTTTTTATGCTCTAATGTTAAAGACAAACTTGGTATTTTACGTTTATCTGCTTTTTCTGTAGCAATGCTACAATAACATCCTTCTGCTGCACTATATGATCCGACTTCTTTTGGTGCAGTCCAACTAGAAGAATCTCTCAAACATTCAATACTTTTTATATTACAAGCCTCATAATTCCAAGTATTAGCTGTAGGTACTTCTGAATAGTTCCATACGCATAACTTTAGCGAAGGAAGCTCTATGACACTAGACATATCTTTCTTACATTTTTCATTAATAACACAATCATCATGAGTGCGTTTGCAATCTGCAGTATTCCAATTTTTTGTTTGAAAATTAAATTCACAAGGATTCAAACTATCTACATATACCACACAAATAGATTGCCCGCTATACTTCGCCAGACAACTATTCATTGCATCTTCACACAATTGCATATTCCAAGAACCAACCGCTGTGAGAGTGCAACCATTAATACCTAACACTGTTTTTTTACAAATATCATTATTATACTGTGCTTTCACAACCCCAACTACCCCCATCTGCACGACAATGAGAAAAAGAAATATTGTGAGGCGGGTAGTCAGTTTCATAGATTAAAATAAATGTGAAATTTGGTTTTTAATATCTTTGTCTTTCATTGCAAAGTGCAATGTTGTTTTGAGCAAAGCAATTTTATTTCCGGTATCAAAATATGTTCCTTCATATTCATATGCAAGGAACTTTTTCTTTTTTGCCAGATCATCAGCAGCATCTGCCACCCAAATTTCTCCATCTTTCCCTTGCCCCTGTTTTTCTAACAGTGGCCAAATATCTTTCGTAAAAATATAGCGCATACCGCCAACAATTAATCCGTGAGGAGACACTTTTTTTACTGATGGTTTTTCTTTAAATTCTGTCACACGAAATGTTCTATCTTGTCTGAGTGGTTTCCCATACACATTTCCGTATTTTGTCATGGCTTCTTTATCTTCTAAACGCTGTACACCAATGACCGGGCTCCCTTGTTTTTTATATACAGAAATCAATTGCTTAATGACAGGTGTCTTTGCGTCAATAATACTATCCCCATCTGAAAAAGCAAATGGCTCATCTCCTATAAACTCTTTTGCACAAAGCATCGCGTGACCATTCCCAAGTGGCTGAGATTGTCTCGTATAAAAAAAACGAACTTTTTTAGATAACTCAATCAATGAATCTAGACGATCCAACTTTCCTTTTTCTTCTAATGTTTTTTCAAAATCAAAATCACGATCAAAATGATTTTCAATCGCATCTTTTTGTGCACTGGTGACAAAAATAATTTCTTTAATACCACTTGCCGCCATTTCTTCAACAATATATTGCACTACCGGTTTATCGAGCACAGGCAACATTTCTTTTGGCATAGCTTTTGTTGCAGGTAAAAAACGAGTCCCCATTCCTGCTACAAGAATAATCCCCTTTCGTACCGGACGAGTCTTTGCCATATGTCTATGCAATTTAAAAATATAGATAATCTAATATCAGTATACCATTTACGAACAAAAAAACCAATATATTTATATACTTTCAAGCAATGCTTCTACTTTTTTTTCTGCCTCTGCTTGAATCTCTTTCGTCATAACACCTCCATGCATCTTTGCTAACTCTTGTGCATGTGCCGCAACGAGCTCCCCTCGCATAAGTATTAATTCTTTTTTATGTGTTGCAATTTGTTTTTTTAAAGCATCTGCTCGTGCTTGATCTTGCACAGAAGCGGTATCATCATCTCCGTCAACCAACTGTAATTGCTGACGAATCTTTCTAATCACCTGCCGCACTTGCGCTATGTGAATAAGAATACTTTGCATCTGCTTTGTACCTGTTTGCACTTCTTTTACGAGATATTCTGCCCGTTCACGCATGGCAGCTGCTCGTGCTTCTGGATCAAGCTCTCCTGATTTTTCTGTTTCTTTTACTTCATAACTTCTTTCTTTTTCTGTTGTAGAAATTTTAAATTCTTGATTTTCAGCCATATAATTTTTCTATTAACATTACTCCTCATACTATAACAAAAAAACACTCACGATGAAAGTGAGTGTTTTTTATATGTTGTTTGTTATTTTGGAATGAATGCGATAAGTCCAGCAATACGTGCTTGTTTAATTGCTCGTGATGCTTGACGTTGATGTTTCGCACAGAGTCCTGAACGACGACGTGGTGCAATCTTCAAAAATGAAGAAATGAATTGACGAAGTGTCTTTACATCTTTATAATCAACCGTTTTAATGTTGTTAGAACAAAGGCGGCACACACGTGCTTTATTTATTTTTTTTGCCATAGAATTTTAGAATGGAATATCTTCTACTTTTATCTCATCATCACTAACTGGCGCTGGAGGTGCTTGTGGCATTGGTGCGGCATTATTTCCACCAGCTTGTGGTGCTTCTGCTCCAAGAGGACCATCAAGCATAATCAGGTTATCCACAACGATTTCTGTCCGATATCGTTTTACACCATCTTGCCCAACCCAATCACGTGTTTCAATACGTCCTTCAACGTATACGCGTCTTCCTTTTGAAAGATACTGAGAAGCTATATCTGCAAGTTTTGCCCATAATACACAATTATGGAATTCTCCTCGCTCTTGCTTCACACCATTTTGGTCTTTCCACACACGATTTGTCACCACTGTAAGTGATGCAACATTTTGTCCTGAAGTCGTTGTTCGAACTTCTGGATCACGGGTAAGTCTCCCCAAGAGGGTCGCTCGATTTAAGTCCATTGCCATAGTGATTTGATAAAATTAAATTAAATGTTTGCAATACTTTGATCAAGTATTTCATCAAGTTTTTTATCAATGTCGTCCATGTCTATCTTTCCTCTTGCTTCTTCAACTTTTTCAGTTTTTTCAGCTTTTTTAACAGGAACAACTTCTTCCTTTTCTTCTTTTGGTGCTTCTTCAACTTTTTTCTCTGAAGCAGGTGCAGCAACTTCTTTTACTACTTCCTTTTTTACTTCAGAAACTTTTTTTTCTTTTTTTATTGGTGCAACAACTGCTTGAACATGATCACTTTTATGTTGTACCGCTTGTTCTTGCTGTTCTTTCATTTCTGATTGTCTTTCTTCTAAAGTTACTTTTGTTCGTGGATTATACAAACGAACAATAGCACGAAGAAGATCAGGAATAATACGTAATTTTCCTTGAATACCTGAAACTGCTTTCGGTTCAACGCTAAATGTAACAAGATAGAAATATCCATAACGGATATGTTTCATTGGGTAAGCAAGACGGCTTTTCCCCATATCTTCTACTTTGATACCTGTTGCACCAGCACCAAGAACAACTTGCTCTACTGATGCTATTTTCCCTGGTAACTCGTCTTCTCCGAGTGTCCCTGGAAAAATGCAGAGTAATTCATAATGCTTACTCATAACAATATATACTAAATTATATAAATAAGGATCGACTAAGAGCCTGTTTCTCGCTATAAAAAAAGCTCTCAAATCCAAAGGCGATTATATGCGCTTACTATAGCAATTTTTTTTTAAATTGTCAAGGAATAACCTTTCCTATTTATTCTATTCCCTATTCACCCTAAATTATGCTATACTATGAAGGATTATTTATCCTCTTTATGTCAAAAATATTTTATCCGCTTATTTGCCTTATTTGTAGCATTATTCCTCTGCAACTCCATGCAGCAATGACTGGCGGTGATTTTGAAATCTATGCGGATGTCTTTTCTACCATAGAAGAGCATGTTGTCAGTGGTGGAGATTATGACTTATATGGAACATCGGGTGAATTTGGCACAGAAATGCCTTCTGGTGGTGATTATGTCTTACGTGCAGGATTTCAAGCTATGGAAAGAGAATCTTTATCACTCACACTTGATAAAAATGCCATTGATTTAGGCGCACTAACTTCTGATGCTATTTCTTCAGATACATTGACCTGCACAGTCACTACTGATGCTATTTCTGGCTATAACATTACTATTTCTGAAGACACTGATCTACAAACAGGCACAGGCCTTGAAATTGATGATGTTATTGATGGTGAAGTAACAGCAGGTTCAGAAGAATATGGTATAAAAACAGCAGGCACCGCAGGACAATATAATGCCGCTGACACAGCGATATTAAGCACAACAAAAATTATTGCGCAACAAGTTGGTGCCGTTTCAAGCCAAGACACCGGAGTCATCTTCCGTGCTGCAGCTGATGCTGCTGCAACAGAGGCAGGAAACTATAGTCACACGGTCACATTTACTGCGACCATTAATTTATAGGCTATGAAACATTTATCACCTCTTTATCAACTATCTCTTGGCTTGCTTTGTGTATTAGCCTGTTTTTTTTATCCACAGGATACCCAAGCACTCAGTATTACACCTGCCAGACAAACAGCGATTGTTGATGCCAGCGGAGCAACAATTGTTCCACTTTTCATTACAAATAACACAACAAAAAGTATTGTTGTTCTGCCAACAGTAGAAGCTTTTACCATCGAAGATACCACCCAAACTATTTTATGGAATAAAACAGACCCTGCAATTTCTTGGGTGACAACACCGGTAAAAAAAAGTCAACTTGATCCAGGAGAAAGCATTCAAGTAAATTTTACAGTAACAATACCCAGCAGTACACCACCAGGTGCACACTATTTAGGTCTTTTTGCACAAGAGTTTAGCTATGATGGCCAAGTAGCGGTAAACTCTCGTGTTGCTTCTCTTTTTTTCTTACATGTCGCAGGCCCAGTATATGAAACAGTGCAACTTGAAGAAATAAACACTCCACATATTTCTTTTACAAAAAATACCCAACTCAACATCCGCCTAAACAATATCGGTAACATGCATGTCTTCCCTACTATAGATATTAAACAACGCTCTCTCGGATCAAAACAAGAACTTGTTTTTGAAGAAACACATATTCCTTTTTTAGCAAAGACACAAAAAAATAGCATATACACTATTCCACTCACCTGGAAAGACATTGGTAAAAATACTCTTGCATTAGATATCGAATATGGAGCAACAAACAAGCATATCACCAGAAACATATCTCTTTGGTATCTTCCCATTCCTTTTATTAGCGTATTCATTATTATTTTTATCAGTATATTGCTTTTCTTTATAAAAAAGACTCGTTCATCCTAATTTTTTCTCTATGAGATTTTCTCGCATATCTATTTTTCTTTTAGGTGTTATTGTCAGCTCACTGTGTTTTTTGGGCATGCAATATGCTCTAGCAGAAGATATTAACGTTACTGTTACAGTCGAAACAGCAATACTCTGCGGAAATGGAACAATCGATGGAGGGGAAACCTGTGATGGAACGAACTTTGGTGCCGAGACCTGTGTCACACAAGGGTTTGATACCGGCAGTCTTACTTGTTCAGCAGGCTGTCTTATCGAAACAACATCTTGTTCAAATAATACTGGTGGAGGAGGCGGTGACTATATTGCTCCAGTTGTCATTATTACAAGTACAGCAACCACACAAACAACCGCTAACGTCGACTGGACAGCCACCGATAATAGTGGGGTTATCCAAGCATGTAGCTTTGAGTATGGCACAACTATTGCCCTTGGAACCATTGCTCCTCAGGTTGATCGTGTATTAAATGTATTTGATACTGCTCTTGGCGGTCTCACACCAGATACAACATACTTTTTTGAAATTGATTGTGTTGATCCTTCAGGAAACCACGGCACTGCACAAGGAACATTCTTAACAACACCGACTGTCTCCCCCGCCTGCGGAGATGGAATACATGATAGCTTTTCAGAAGAATGTGACGATGGAAATCTTATAAATGGTGATGGTTGCTCTGCAACCTGTACTATTGAAGGACGCATTCCTATCTGTGGAGATGGAATTATTGATGGTGTCATTTTTGGAATAGAAGAATGTGATGATGGAAATGTTCAAGATGGTGATGGCTGTTCTGCAATTTGTCTTCTAGAAGGAGCAGGACCAATCTGTGGAAATGCCATTTTAGAAATAGGAGAAACCTGTGATGATGGAAACCTTATAGATGGTGACGGATGCACTGCCACCTGTTTAGCTGAAATTGGCCCAGGAGAAGAAGGATGTGGAGATGGTATTATTCAACTCGGAGAAACCTGCGACGATGGAAATATACTAAATGGAGATGGGTGTTCTGCAATTTGTCTTCTAGAAGGAGCAGGACCAATCTGTGGAAATGCCATTTTAGAAATAGGAGAAACCTGTGATGATGGAAACCTTATAAATGGTGACGGATGTACTGCCACCTGTTTAGCTGAAAGTGGCCCACCTGGCGGTGGAGATAGCATCTGTGGAAACGCCGTACTTGAAGCAGGTGAGATGTGTGACGATGGAAACACAAACAACGGAGATGGATGCTCTGCTACTTGTTTAAATGAGCAAGGCCCACCCGGTGGTGGAAATAACAATTGTGGAAACACACTCCTTGAAGGCGGCGAAGAATGTGATGATGGAAATACACTAAATGGAGATGGGTGTTCTGCCATGTGTCTTCTTGAAGGAATACTTCCTCCAGCCCCTGGAGAAGAACTCGAACTGAGAGACTTTGCCTTTTGGCTTTCTCAAAGAACAATTGGGACAACACTTACTCCTGAAGATGAATTAGTGAGTCTTGCAGGAGATATTGTTACTATTAGTGTTGCCGAACAAGATCTTTCATTTCGTGTCATTGAAGACATGCATTTAACAGTTGATGGTGCGTCATATCCATTCTTTTATCAAGAGGCAGATGGACGCTACTATGCTGATGCATTTATGCCAATTATACCAAATTCATACCCAACAGTTATTGTCGTTGACTATGAAGGTGGTGTCCGTGATATTGTTCGCTTAACGTTTGACAGTCTTCCATTTGGACAAACAACGGATCAAGTAACTGGAAATATTTTGCCACAAGTACAGATTGAAATATATGAAGAAGCTCAACAAAACCTTTGGCAAGCCCCAATTTTTAAACAAATCAATCCTGTACAAGTACGAAATGATGGAACGTATGGATTTGTTGTTCCAAATGGAACATATAAAATTGTCGCCTTACGTGACGGATATAATAAAAAAGAAACACCCTTTTTCCAAGTAAATAATCATGTTATTAATGAACAATTAACACTCCTTGAACTTCTCCCCGAAGACGCAACAGCAGTAGAACGTATTGGACATAGCTTTGAACAAGGAAAAGAATTAGTAGCAAATACCTTATTTGCAATTGAAAACATTACAAATAACCCTACAGTTGAACAAGTTGCTGAACAAATTGTTCCTCCAGTATCAACCGCTCTTGTTGCCGTAGCACTCCTTCCTTCACTTTGGAATTTACTTGGAACAATATTCCGTTTTCTCTTTTTGCAACCGTTTCTCTTCTTTGGAAAAAAGAAAAGAAAAGCATGGGGATTGGTGTATAATAGTTTAAATAAACTTCCAATTGATTTAGCAACCGTTCGTTTGCTTGACGCAAAAACACAACATATTATTCAATCACGAGTCACTGATGAAGATGGTCGTTTCTTATTTGTTGTTCCAGCAGGAGTGTATCGTATTGAAGTACGCAAACCTGGATTTGTATGTCCTTCCAAACTAGTTACCGTAGAAACAGATGGAGATTTACTTGATATTTACCACGGAGAACAAATTACCGTTGAAGAAGAAACACGTATCACCCCAAACATTCCAATTGATCCTGAAGATGCCAAAGAAACTCCATCAAGAATTGCATGGAATAAGCGATTTTTGATACTACAATACACACTCTCTATTATTGGAATTTTAGGATCAATTATTGCCTTTTATATAGCACCAGGTATGCTCACTGCAATATTTATTCTCATTCACATTCTCTTGTTCTTAATATTCCTTCGATTTATTTATCCACCAAAACCAGAAAGTTGGGGAATTGTATACGATCAAGACAATCATAAACCAGTCGGAAAAGCAGTCCTTCGACTATTTAATCATGAATATAACCGTTTAGTATCAACACGAATGACCGATTCAAGAGGAAGGTATTCTATGCTCTTAGGAGCAAGTACCTATCACTTTACCGTAGAAAAAGATGGGTATACTGTTTACACCAGTGATCCGATTAAAGTAAATACTGTTGATAAAGAAGGTATACTTACGCAACATGTTCCACTAAAAAAAAATAACTAACAAAGAAAAAGAAGTAGCAATATGCTACTTCTTTTTTAAACAACAAAACAGTCCCCTTAACGAATGGTTTGTTGATATGCGTAAAAACCACCTGTTAAATTAGAGGCTTTTGTATAACCTAACTGACGTAATATCTGTACAGCTACACGAGATCGTCCGCCTGTTGCACAACAAAGTACAACGGGCATACCTTTATTTGGAACAACCTTACTAATACGCTCTTGAATATTTGCAAGTGGAATATTAATAGATCCATCAATATGTCCCGCATTCCACTCTCCTGTTTCTCGTACATCAACAATAACAGGAGCTTCCTGTTTACTATTCATTGCTTCTTGCAATTCTTGACAAGAAATAACAGGCGTTCGTGATAAAAAAGAAAACATACTACTGACATAAAAATAATATATATAGTATACGTGATTTTAACTCCTGTGTACAAGTTTTGTTGGTAAAAATAATGGATGTACGCTATAATGTACATATGTACAATTTAACTTCTAAGGAGGAACATATGACCATACAATACCGTATATACAATAGTACAAATAAAACAATTGTTGTACAAGACAAACAGAATCTACTCTACATTCAACAAGAAAAAAAATGTCCATTTCAAAAAATTGTTGACCCAAACAAAAGAAACTTTTTGCCAGAAATATTAGACAAAAACATTTCTTCTCTTCATAAAGAAAATCAATTTTTACATTTGGCTTCTCTTATGAACTACAACACCCCACTTGAACAAATACCAGAATTTATCTATAGCAAACAATCAACAAATATTTGGCAGCAATTACACGAAATAGGGATTGCTTCATTAGCAGGGCCAAATAGGCATGAAATTACTCACATCCTTCTTTACTACAGCCAAATTACTAAACGAGCATTTTTTGATATTTCTGAACTACGAAAAAAAATAAAAGAAACACTAGTTTCTGTAGAACTTCCTGATGGAAAAATGTTGATTGTATCAAATATATTACTCACGGCACTGGTTCACACTCATGCTCTTATTTTTATTGCACAAAAAGATACACTTTCTTCAGATGAGCTACTCCTCATTCAAGCAATATATCTTCAATTATACCCACTACACATTAATAAACAACTCTTTGACTATGTAGAGCACCCACGTATCTGTCGCTATATTTATACACAAACGACTCATTCTCCATCTACATCCTGGCAAGACAATATGAGTTCTATTATTTACTTTTAATCGCTATGGCTAAAAAAACACCTGCCATTAAAGACATCCCCCATGTTGACCGACCAAGAGAAAAAATAATGCGCTATGGACCGGATAAATTATCTAATACTGAACTACTTGCAATATTATTACGCACTGGACAACAAGGAGAAAATGTACTTGCTCTCTCACATCGTGTACTCAAACAATTTCATAGTGGAAACTTAGCAAAAGCCAGCATCAAACAACTCACAGATATTCATGGTATTGGACCTGCAACAGCCTGTCAGCTGGTCGCAACGTTTGAACTCGGAAAACGATTACTGAAAGGAAAAACTGCACGACTCTATCTTTCTCCAGAAGATGTGTGGAAAGCAACACAAGACATCCGATCAAACAAAAAAGAACATACGCTTATCTTTTATTTAAATAGTCGCCAACAAGAAATCACAAAAGAGCATATTTCTGTCGGAACACTCACACAAAATTTAGTTCATCCACGAGAAGTATTTGAACCTGCCATTCGCCATAATGCAGCACAAATTATTGTAGCCCACAATCATCCTTCAGGAGATTGTGAACCCTCAGAAGAAGATATAATTGTTACAGAACGCTTAGTGCACGCTGGCATGATACTTGGAATTGATGTCATTGATCATGTTATAGTCACACAAAAATATTTTGTGAGTCTTCGAGAACGTGGTATGATACCATCACCAAGCTATGTATAATCATTTATTATATGGAAACAATATCAATTACCCATGCAAGAAAAAATATTTTTGATATAACCGATATGATCTGTGAACAACAAACACAGGTAACCCTCACAGAATATGGAAAAGCAAAAGTAGTGATGATGTCAGCCGATGAATTTCATTCTTGGCAGCAAACAATGAAACTAGTAAAAAAAGACTTAGCATTTATGGCACACACAAAAAACTATACTAAAGCCATTCGTGCAAAAACATATATTGATCTTGAAGAAGCATTGCAACAACAAGGCTTTGTTGTTGCAGATAAAACAAAACAAGCATATGCCACAAATAAAACTCCTCCAAAACGTAAAAAAAGATCTTAAACAAATTAGTCCATTTGCACATGCACATGTCACATTGGCGATTCTTTCTCTTCGACAAAAAAAAACAGAGGGAATTGCCCTCTGTGGAATATACCATGGATTTTATGCACTTACTGCAGCAAATTATATGATTATCTATCGCCCGTATGGCAAAGGAGATACTCGCTATATCGTTCGCATTACTTAAATTTAACAGTAATAGCAACCTGCTCATCATATTCAGGCAACCCACTCGGGTTGTCTTTTGAAAATACCAATGTCCCTGTTGCTGTTGTGGCTGGATTAAATGTTAAACTACCTACAAACGGCACAAACTCATAACTCATCCAGTCATCTTGCGCTGTAGCATATGAGCGACCAAGCACAACCCCTTCAGCATCATATAGTGTCACAGGAAAGTCTCCCTCAAAATACCAAGCCACAGCTTCACCCGCATAATATACAGGACTTTCTATATACGCATATTCTTCTGGACTCGTTAAACGAAAACTTGCTTTTTTTTGTCCTAATTCAAATTGAATTACTTCACGATATGTTAAAGTACTTCCACTACTTTCTTGAATTTTTTGTATCACAATATACCCAGGAATTTCATTAGGTTTTTCAAAAGAAAATTGGATAGAAAAACGCGTGTTTTTCCCCTCAACTAATGGATGTGCAATATCAAGTATTCCTGTTGCAATATGTTTTCCTGTATCACTTTCAAGCACGACTTGAGGAGGAACACCAAAAAACCAGTCACTATCTGCTCGTCCAACTAACACTACCCCACTCTGTAAAGTCTTTGGTAAATAATCAAACTCAATAAATGGAAGTTCATCTTCTTCTACTGGTAATATTATTTTTGCTACGGGATCTACTCGTTCTACTATTTCTACTTGATCAGCATAATCAACTCCATTCTTTGTTGATGAGGTATGATTAATATTATTTTCTACAATACTATCTGAAAAAAACAATGAACGCACTGTAGAAAACGCAAGAATAAGTGTTGCAAAAAACACTAAAACAAAAAAAGTAATGATGGTATGTTTCATAGCATCTCTAATATTAATACAAAATCAGTAACTTGACAAGAGTGTAAATATTTTATATTATCTTTTTGGAATACATTACAACAGGAGGCTGACCATGAACTTAAGAAAAATATACGTTCAATGTGGCTTAATCTTTGGAATATGCATTGCGTTTGATCAAAAAATGCTTTCATTAGAAGAAATCCGCAACATTATTCAACATTTTTCTCCAAAACAATTATTAGAACTCATCAACACAACACCCAACACAACACTCAAATATGTTGTAGCTGAAATACTAAAACAACAACACCAAATACAAGTAACCCTCCCCAAAAAAACAAAAATACCTCAAACAGCTAGACAACAAATAGCTCTCCTTGATAAGGCGCCTCTCACGTTATCTGAGCTCATACGCATATACCAATTGTGTTCCGACAGAGCATTCAAAACATTGCTCTTCTATCGCATCACACACAAAGCCCTCCAATAAAAAAAAGACCAGCATGTCTATAAACTGTTTTTTTTATACGCATCATCGCAAATATTAAAAATAATTTTACCTACTATTTATTTTTTCAAACAAATCATATATACTAGCCATATAGATTAATGTATCTAAATATGGATCTACTCCAAATTGCAAATGCTCTCGTTGTCATGCTTGGAATACCAACAATACTCGGAGCATTTTTAGTTATTGGGAAAAAATTTCAAAAACTAGATGATTTATCTAATACAATAAACAATCGTGCTATTCCTGATTTGGCAGATGTACGAGAACGCATGTCTGGAATAGAGCAACGAGTTACTGGAATAGAAAAACAAATTGAAGTACTTTGGGGAGACCGCTTGGCTCCTGCAAAATCACCGAGACAATTAAATGAAAAAGGGATGTCCATTTTACAAGAAAGCGGAATTAAACAAATAGTAGACAAAAAAAGAAATGAGCTTTTAAAAACAATTAAAGAAAAAAAGTTGGATAATGCATACGACACAGAACAAGCAATTTTTGACATACTTCGTGCACTCCCAGAGACACACCCTGAGTTAATAAACGAGCTCAAACAAGGAGCATTTACTGTCGGAGAAGACATTAATGCAATATTGTTTGTTGGCGGAATTTATTTAAGAAATATTATATTTGATGATCTTGGTTTTCATCTCAAACATACTAAAAAAGAAAAAGTAATGTTATAAATGAAGACAAGTGAGTATGTTCCTATACTATTTTTTTCATATAAATATCATATAGCAAATGCTATAAAGAAATTTTGACAAATAGAAAAAGTTCGCCTTAAGGCGAACTTTTTCTATTTGTCGGGCTAGTGGGACTCGAACCCACGACCTCCTGGTCCCAAACCAGGCGCTCTAGCCAACTGAGCTACAGCCCGATATATACATTTTCACGTGCCGAGGGGGAGAGTTGAACTCCCGACACGAGGATTTTCAGTCCACTGCTCTACCACTGAGCTACCTCGGCTTAAGCACGCCTTAGGACTTCGCCTAGTAAGGCTATTTAAGAATAGTTTACTAGGCGAAGCCCCGCCCTTTTATAGGGACGGGGCGTAGACTAGTGGACCAGAGAGGACTTGAACCCCCTACCTCCTCGGTGCAAACGAGGCGCTCTACCAGATGAGCTACTGGCCCTTCACAAGAACAATAAAACACGTCCTTGATTAACGAAAACAATTATACCAAGTATGAAAAAATCTGTCAAGTTTTATTTATGTGTTCCGACAGTATAACGTAAATGCATTTCTTTCTTCTGTAATTTTTGCAAATCCGTAAAAGTTTTCTTTGTCCACGGCTTATCTTTTAATACTCCTGCAATCCAGTTGCCCCCAAGTAAATGGGGCATCATGACATAGTCAGCTCCCGCATTATAAAGTTCATGTAAACTCTCAATTTTGTATAAATTAGCAATAATTTTAATTTGTTTTGATACTTGACGAATATGTTTAATGAGTGTGACTTGATCATCCACTTCAGGCAAAGTAGAAACAACCATTTTTACTTTTGCAAATGGAAGTTGTTCTAAAAACTCAACATCAGCAGCATCGCCAAAGTATGCTGGAATTCCTATACGTTTTAGCTTTTGAACTGCATCTGGATTAAAATCAATAACCGCAAATGTTTGCCCTTTTTCTGCTAAAGCTTCACACACTTTCCAACCAATACGATGATATCCAAACACAAGTACATCATATACTGGAATTTTTTCATCTTTTTGACGATGGCGATCTTTTCCAAATAAATCAAAAAATGGAATAAAAAATTTATAAATCTGTTCATTGTAAGTAATCAGATATGAAGAAATAATAATCGTCACCAAAGCAATAAAGGTAAATATTTCAAGCTCAACACTTTGAATATGACCAAGTTGCTTTCCCGTAAAAAGCAAAATCAATCCAAACTCACTCACTTGTGCAGCAGTTGTTCCCGCAAGGAATGCATTTCTTCGTGTAAATTTTTGCATACGAAATGCAAGATATAAAATGAGTGGATTTCCAATTAAAATAAATATAGCGATGGTTAATCCTGGTAATAAAATATGATTTAAATTTGACAGGCTTAATTCACTTCCTAAAATAATAAAAAATATGACAATAAAAAAATCACGGAGCGGTCGTATACGGCTACTAATTTGTTGTTGATATGAAGATGACCCTAAAGTTAAACCAGCAATGACTGCACCAAGTTCCACAGAAAATCCTAATTTATATAATAAACTAGCAACACCAAAACACCAAGCAAGAGTAAAAATAAATAAAAATTCAGATGATTTTGCAATATTATGTAATAATTTTGGCACAACATAACGAGCAAGCAACAAAATAAGCGCACCCACCACAACCATCTTTATCAACACATCGATGAGCAATTCTCCAACAGTTCCCTGACCCATAGAGGTCAATACCATCATCACAATTAAAGCAATCAGATCTTGAACAATCATGAGACCTAACATATATCGTCCATACACAGACTCCATGTCTTTTTTGTCGGTCAACAATTTTATAATCACAATAGTGCTTGAAAATGTAATACCGATCCCTAGATATAATGCAGACAAAAATCCCATACCTAGGGCGCGAACAATAATATAACCAATACTCGCAGTTAATGTTACTTGTAATATACCTGTTGTCACTGCAACGCGCCCGATTTTTTTTATATGCTCAACATTTAAACTTAACCCCACAACGAATAACAGCAAGACCACCCCAAATTGTGATAGCGCATCAAATAATTCCCTGTCTCCTCCAATTAAATTTAAAAAAAATGGACCAGCAACTATTCCTGCAATTAAATATGCCGTAATCAATGGTTGGCGAAGCCAACGCATAACAAAAGCAACCGTAACGGTTATTCCAAGTAAAATACTAATCTGAGAAAAAACAGTATCAAGCATACAGGCAAGAAGTCTAATAAATATATTTGTATTATACCATACTTTATCTTTTCTTTCGTAATTGATATATAGATCCAGTTAATTTTGTTACAAAACGCCAAGCCGTGCTTCCATGTGTTTTTGCCAATAGCGCAAATAACAAAGAAGTTAAACCGCCAGCTGTTGCTGTTAAATATTTTTCTGCGACTTCCTTATCTTTCTGTGCCTCACTTTCAATTTGCTTATCTTGGATGATTGTTTTAGCAACTCCTGTTTTAACAACATCAAAATTTCCCCGTGGTAATAATTGAAATACACCCTTTTTCTCAGATACAATACCTGAAATATTAACAAGATCACCTTCTGTAATACCTGCTAAATCAATCCCTGCACCACGTTTCATATATACTTTTATTTCTTCAGTTCCGTCATCAACATATAGATATGATGATTTTACTTCAGTCACTTCTCCACTTATACGAACCAATTGCCCCTCAAGTAATTCACCAATATCGGCAATATCAGCTAATACAACTTCTGGATCTCCGGGATGATCAATTTTTTGAATGTCTCCTTGCTCTTTTGTTTTTATACGTACTTCTCCATATGCCTCAGATAGTTCTCCTTGAATTTCAACCCGATCACCCACAGAAAATGCAGGAAAATCTTTACTATACATATACACTTGTATTCCACCTGAATTTTCTCCATTTGGTGCAACAATATAAAAAAATTGACCACCAAGTACTCCTGGCAAAACACTTACAATACCACGCACTGACACACGATCACCTATATCTTCATGACGAACAACATCAAGTGTAGTATAAATAAGTGCAGTAGCTTGTTTTTTTTGTATTGTCTTTTTTTCAGATTGAATAATAGCTGGCACCCATATATTTTCAGCGCCCGGTGTTTGCACAAGACTTCTTTTCCATTCACCTTCAAACAAAATTGCACTAACCGCTTCTTGTGTATCTTCATAATGTACCTCTTGTATTACTTGTTTTTGCTCATCAAGTATACGTACAGCATCCACCGTATTATTTAATGCAATTTTTGTATCTTCACGATCAAATACAAGATATGACTCTGCTGGAATAACAGTATTTTCAATAAATTTATATGGCCGAGACCCTCCTTCCATATCATCAAGATAAAATCCCGCAAGAGAAATATCATTTGGAGTTGGATTATACAATTCAATAAATTCTTGTGTATCTGATCCTTCTGGGTCAGATACATATTCTGTAATAAATATATCTCTAATATCCCCAGCATCTTCGGTTTCTAACATAAAAAATGGATCTTCTACTGTAAGAGAAAATGTTGTTTGAGCAACGGCACCCGAATCAGAACGAACAATTAATGTCATTTTCTGTTCTCCTATTATATTAAATGCATAACGACAAACATCTTCAGTGCAAATAGTTTTATCAAATAATCTCCATTCAAAAAAAAGAGCACTTCCCTGGTCATCAAAAGAATCAGAAGCATCAAAAATAACCTCACGATGTTTTGCAACTTGCAATGGTGCAGTAAATAAAATATGCGGTATTGAATCAGCCAAAACGACTATGTTTTCTTTTCCTTTACTTGACTCCATACTCCATTTCCACACACCATCTACTAAAACAAAACTTTCGCCTTCAAGCACCTTATGCGTATAAACAACACTATCAACAACTTGTTCTTCTGGTGTATAAATTGTTACTATTTCTTCTCCACTATTGTTTAACGCAATATGTGTTTCTGAACGAGAAAATGCATGATATTCTCCCGGTTCAAGTACAAGCTGACCAATTGTATAACGCCTTGATGACGCATCTCCTAATATAAACCCCTCTAATTGTTGAGTTGTCTCTCCGGCATTATATATTTCAATAAACTCGTCATCACTATCGCTCCCAACTGGATTTGGAAATACTTCTGACAACAAAATATGACCACTATCAAAATCAACAACCTCTTCTGTTGTATCTAATGTGCTGATAATATTTTTTGCCCCCTTGGTAATAGTTGCTGTTAATGTAAAATCACGTGCATCAATTTGCGAATCTTTTCCATCTTCCCTTCGAGCAACACTATATGGGTCAGAAGCAAGCGGTGCATTATTTTCTAGCTCTCCATTTTGCCACGACCCATAAGTCACATCATCAATTAACACGCCACGTTCTGAAAATAATGCAATATAATCACCACTATTATTTAACTTTCCTTTTGGTGTATCTACCACTAAAAAGTTTTTCGCCTGAATACTTCCAGATACATTTGTTTTTGTCTCACTCCCATCTTCAATCCACCAACCATCAAGAAAAATAGTTTTAGTACTCTTATTATACAATTCAATAAACTCATCATAATTATCAGCAGGATCGCTGACAAACTCGTTGATAAGCACGTCCCCCACAGCAACTGTTTGCACTGGTATACTTGGTATGCTTGCTCCACTACCACTTGAGGGGTTTGACGCAGGTGGTGGATCAGGATCTTCTACTACTCTTGGAACAAATATATTTTCTGCTTCCTTTGTAATTACGGTTGTTAAGTTCCACCCATTATGATAAATAAAACTTTCTTCTTTTGTTGATAACAACTCCACACAAGACAACCCATCTAAACTGCCATAACACATGTCATCGATAAGCACTCCTTCAAAAAATAAACGCACATGATCGCCATCATTATTTAACTTTGGTTGTGGAAGTTCAATAACTACAAAAGACTCTGGCCCAATAGTACTAGTAGGGGCGGCTACTTCTCCCACACTATCAGCAATCGTATAGCCCTCTAAAGAAACAGAACTTGTTGCGCTATTATATAATTCAACCCATTCAAGTCCATCGGCATTTGGATATATTTCAGATAATATAATAGAAGGTGTACTTGTTGGTACATCTGGTACTGGTTCAGGAATAATTTCAGTACTATGACTAAACTGAAATATACTTGAAGTACTGTGTTCTAAACCGGTGGCATCACTCACAAGCAGTTCAACTGTGGACGATACCACAGAAAATTTATGCGTACTCGTTAGACCGCTCGCTTGTGCACTATCTCCAAAATTCCACTGAAACAATATCATATCTTCATCTGGATCAACACTGGTACTCGCATCAAAAAATACATCAGTGCTTGTTGCAAATGGAATAATGGAATACGAAAAATGTGCTTCTGGAGGTGATGGTTCAGGATCTGAAATTATTTGCCCCGCCCAATAATTTGCAATACCTAACGTATGACTATCTGGATGCTCTACCCAATTTGTTTCATCATAAATATCGTCCATTATACCTTTTCGCTCTAAAGAAAAATCAGAAGCAACAACATAAGTAAACTGCTCAACAAATTCACCCAAATTATTTTTTAATCCTATTCTTTCCCCTCCTTCACTTAAGGTTCCCCAAGAACTATCAAAAACACTTACTGAAATAATATATTTCTCCATTAACTGCTCGGCATCTTGTGCAATAATAGCATACTTCCCAGATTGAAGTGTGCTAGTTCCTGAAATAAGATTAAGCCCATGGTTCGTATCTGCTTCCCAAAATTTCCACCCACTTAAATCAATCGCTTCATCTCCTCTATTTACAATTTCTATCCACTCAAGTCCCCCTGTTTCAAATGCACCAATCTCTGTAATAACAATTGATGAAAATTCAGATCGTGCAATAAGTGCGTATAAAAAAAAGCCACATATGGCAAAACAAAACATGGCAATTCGAATTGTTGATCTATATTGTTGCATATCCCCCCAATAAACATAAATATAATAATCACTGTATATTGTATCACAAAAAAATAAAAATTTCTAAACAAATGCTTGTGTATTTTCAACATAAAATGCTATACTGGAACTATTCTATAATTACTCTTCTTATGCTCCTCGAAACATTTTTTCCAACACTTCCAACAACTGGTTTTACCTGGTTTGTCCACATTATTGCACTTGCAGGAGCCATTTGTCTTGCCTACGCAGTGTTTATTGAAAAAGAATACCGACAAGATATTATTCGTGGCTTAGGAGCATTTGCACTACTCGGATATGCCATTTTTATAAAAAATGGTCTCTTTGCATTTGCAATGGGAATTCTTGCACTAGCATCTCTTGTTGAATTTATTGAAATTATGCTTGGCCTTCATCAAACAGAAAAAGATCATATGAAAAAATATAAACATATGTGGCGCACGCGCGCAAAAAAACAATAAATATATGTTTCATCTTATTACCGTCGGAGACACAACCCTTGATACCTTTATTATTATTGATGATACATCAAAACAAGTATCTCTTAATGCTGCCAAAAAATTATTATGTTTTAATTTTGCAGATAAAATTCCACTCAACCATATTGCACAATCAACTGGTGGAAATGCCGCAAATGTTGCCGTTGGCGCCAAAAAATTAGGGTTGCGCACTGCGCTTGTTACTGAATTAGGTGATGATATAAATGGCTATACCATTCATCAAGATTTAGAAGATTCTGGAATAGACACCTCATATATTAATATAAGAAAAAACAAAGAAACTCGTTTTTCTATTGTACTTAATTGTCAAAGTGAACGAACTATTTTATCATATCATGCACCGCGCACATATACACTGCCAAAATTACCAAAAACAGAATGGGTATATTATACATCCCTAGGAAAAGGATTTGAAAAAATACAAGATCATATTAAAATATATTTGAAAAAAAATCCAAAAACAAAATTAGCAATCAATCCTGGTTCTTATCAAATGAATCATGGTCAAAAATATATAAAAGAAATTATTCCCCTTACAGATATCCTCTTTATCAACAAAGAAGAAGCTGCACTACTCATTGGTAAAAACATGACTATCAAAAAAAGTATACGCCAATTACACACACTCGGCGCAAAAACAGTAGTCATTACTGATGGAACAAATGGAGCACACGCCTCTGATGGTCAACAAATTTTTTTTATGCCTGTTTATCCGATTATTGCTCAAGCAAAAACAGGAGCAGGCGATGCTTTCACTAGTGGGTTTCTCTCGGCAACTATTTTAAAAAAAGATATTGAAACAGCCCTCCGTTGGGGAACGGCCAACGCTGGCGGAGTTATCCAAAAAATAGGCGCACAAAAAGGACTTCTCAACATATCAGGGATTAACCGTATTTGTAAAAAATATAAAACAATTATTCCAAGTAAACGATAAATATATAAAAACTTATTCAACAAAATAACATTGACTTTTTTGTGTTTTTAAGCTATACTCATAGCGCTTTATTTAGGCACCTTTTAACTGATAATCCATACATTATTTTTTAATTACATGGCCACAAAAAAAGAGCCACAAAATATTATCCTCTATGTTGGAGCGATATATGGCCACATGATTGACGCAATACGCGATTATCAAAAAAAGAATAAACAATTATATCGTATTGGTCTTATTTATCATACAAAAAATCAATTAGACTCATTTACTTCTTCACATTTGAAAAAATTAGATGTTATTATCCCTTGTAATTTAGATGATGATTTAGCTATAAAAAAAGCACTTGCCCCCTATGATAGGCAAATATTGACGCTTACTTGCCGCCCAGAATCGTCAATTCCTGATCTTATAAAGATTATTCCACATATTCCCTATATACATCACCCAACAGTTCGCTCACTTGAGCTTGCCACTGATAAAATAAAAATGCGTGAATGTCTACAAAAAAATTGCCCAAAATTAAACCCCAAATATACTGTTATTACTGACCAAAATAAACAGTCTATAAAACAAATTAAAGAAATAGTTGGTTTTCCCCTTATTGTAAAACCATCAGGGCTTGCCGCCAGTCGATTAGTCAGTATATGTTTCCACCAAGAAGAGTTAGAACAAGTACTTAAGAAAATCTTCAAAAAAATAGAATCGGTCTATAAAGAAACCCACGGAACAGGCACGCCCCAGGTACTGATAGAACAATTTATGGAGGGAAAAATGTATTCAATTGACGCGTATGTTAATCAAAAAGGAGAATCGGCATTTTGTCCAATGGTTTATGTAAAAACAGGAAGAGAAATAGGATTTGATGACTTTTTTGGATATGAACAACGAACACCAACCATTTTAAGTAAAGATAATGAAGAAACGGCTAAAATACTTGCCAAAAAGGCCATAAAAGCAATTGGTCTTAAAAATACGACCGTGCACATTGAGCTTATGAGAGAGGAGCAGGGTTGGAAAATGATTGAAATGGGGCCTCGCACAGGAGGATTTAGACACATGATGTATGAACACGCCTTTGGCATTAATCATACCATGAACGATGTCCTTACTCGTATTGGGAAAAAACCTATACTCCCCAAAGAACAAAAAGGGTATGCCGTTGCTATGAAATTCTTTGCCAAAAAAGAAGGGCGACTACATAAAATGACGGGCATTAAAAAATTACAATTTCTTAACTCATTTAAACGTCTGTACACCAATAAAAAAATTGGTGACCTCTGCCGCTTTGCTAAGCATGGTGGGAGCAGTGTATTTAATATCATTATGTTTAATCCCGATCGATCTGTATTACTTGCAGATATCCGTCGTCTTGAGCAAATGATTTCTATAGAAGTAAAATAATATGAACATTTATAGTCTTACATTTTCTAGCAAAAAAAAGATGAGTAATGTAACAAAAAAAGATTTTGAGTTACTCGAAGAAGCTGCTGAAAAAAGAGGTCATAAGCTTAAACTTATTTTTGCAAACGATTGCCAGCTTCAATTTTCAAAAAAAACTCTTGGAATTAAAGTTGATGGAAAAAAACCAAAAGATTTATATGCACTTCTTATTCGAGCCAATTTTCTTGGAACTGATTTAGATTTTCATTCAAGCATCATTAAACAATTTGAACTGACCGGTATTGATGTGATCAACAAACATAGTGCCGTTATTCGTGCTAAAAATAAAGTAAAAACTCTCCAGGTTCTTAAACAAAATAAAATTCCTATTCCACACACTTATGTTGTGCGATCAGCAGAACACATCGATCAAGTAGTAAAAGATATTGGAAAATACCCTGTTATTATGAAATCTTTCTCTGGTTCTCACGGATTAGGTGTTGCTATTGTAGAATCAAAACGAGGACTAAAATCAATGATAGAACTCATTATTGAGGATGAAAGTACACCACCGCTCACTATTCAAGAATATATTGAAGAGTCCTCAGGAAAAGATATCCGTGTATTTATTGTTGGTGGTAAAATTATAGCAGCCATGGAACGTATTGCTCTTGCTCGAGATGAATTTAGATCAAACTTTCATTTAGGTGGAGAAGTAAAGCGTGTCCAACTTACTCCAAAAGAAAAAAAAGTTGCTCTTGCTGCCACAAAAGCCTGTGAGCTTGATATGGCAGGTGTTGATATTTTAAGATCAAACAAGGGCCCTAGAATTTTAGAAGTGAACGCAAACCCAGGATTAGAAGGAATTACAAAAGCAACTGGTATTGATGTCGCAGGAGCAATTATTGATTATACAATAGAAAGGACAGAAAAAGAGCGCCGAAAAAAACTTCGCAAAAAGAAAATAAAAAAAGCACTCCATATTTCATAAATAAAAAAATCGCATAGTATGCGATTTTTTTATTTTCTTTTTAATTGCTACACATTTCCACTGTCAATTTGCCCTTGAAACCAAGCACGTTTTTCTTTTATGTCTTCAACATGAGGAAGCACTTCTAGTTTTGCAAAGCCACGCTTTACAAAAGCAACATACTCATCAATTTCTGTGTTCCACTTATTTTGATCGTTTTTAAGTGCCTGTATATCGTGGAGTAATTGCAATATAATATTACGCCTCTCTTCAAACTGTCGTACTAACGTTTGGTAATCAGCATACGCACTCTCAGCAATTAAATTACGTACATAACTTTTTGCATGATCCTTTCCGGCAACAAACGCCTCTTCTATCATAATATTTTCTTCTGCCGTAAACGCATCCTCAAACACTTTTCCATGACGAAAATCATGAATATTTCCGCCGGCACTTATAAAACTTTTCCATTTTTCTTGTAACTCAAAAGACAAATGTGTCACAAAAAACTCACGCTCTTTTTCTTCTCCGTGTTGCTCATAAAGCACAGCCTCAGCCTGAAGATATGGCCAAATTTGTTTTGCAAAAGCAATCATTACCCGCTCAACATCATCATCTGTTGGGTGTGTGTCTGCTAATCGCTTATATGCATCTTGCGCTTGCTCAAATACTTCAGGAGTAACACCATACGGATATGTACGCAATAATTGTGAAAATAATACTAATGTTGGATTCATAAAAGATGTCGATTATCATATTTATCTTTTTTGCGACCAATAAAATGGATTGGTGCTTCACACAGTGCTTCATAGCTCATTTTTGGCCCAAGTAAACTTACCCCATATTCAAATGAGCGAATATGTTCTCGTATCTCTCCGGCAAGCTCTGGGTGTTCTTGTTCATCTTCTGCCATGGCATGTAAACCAGAGACTAATTGTTCCATATCTGCAAATAGCAATGTAAATTCTTCTATCTTCTTTTGATACGCAACTTCTTCTGTAGAAAGTAATCTCTGTACCGTGTAATTCCACAAATCCTTATCTACACCAACCAACTGTTCACACAGTTGTTGGCGATCTTCAGGTGTAAGCACAGTATGTAAATCTGCACCACGATAAAATGATCGAAATGTTCCTCCTGATGCAAAAAATTCTTGTACGTGCTTTTTTGAAACACCGTGTAATTTTTGTAGAAGAAATCTTTCACCAAGCTCTCCTTCATATATCCGATAAAATTCAAAAAAGGCCTCCCGATAAGGCCACAACTTTTTTCCAAAAACAATCATTGTTTCTTCTAAAGCCTCAACACTCAGCGTCATATTATTTGCCGCCTGCTCATATGCTGACTGCACATCGGCAACAAGCTCATCTGGCACCAAAGGTGGCATATGATCTACGAGCTGCTTAAAAATTTGTATAGTGTGTATGCTTGAAGACATAAAAAAAATATCTTGAATAAGCTCTTAGAACCTATTTAATCTCTCTATGCGAGATCAAAGAGAGATCATTTTTTTCTATTTTTTTGAAAAATAATAAAGTGATGCGGTGTATCAGTAAATTATTTTGAGAAAAAATAGGAGAAAATTGGCATTTTTGAGTCTGTATAAGAGATGTTAGATGGGCTCTTATACTAGTATACAACATTATGTCACTTGCGCCAACGCATACATGGCAACACCTGCGGCAATGCTCACATTTAAACTTTCCTTTTTTCCTTGCATTGGAATATGTACAGTATAGTCCACCATTTGAAGAACCTCTTCAGACACTCCATCTACCTCATTACCAACAATTAAAGCGATCTCTTTATCAGATATTTCAGCAGGTATTGATGAAATATTAATACTCTGATTATTTTTTTCGAGTGCAACAAGAAGCACCCCAATCTCTTGCAGTTCTTTTAATAATGGCAACAGCTCATCACGCGATTCCCAAGAAACCCACGTTTCTGCGCCCAAAGACACTTTATCAATTTGTGGTTTTGGTGGATGAGCAGTGTACCCCACAAGAAATAATTTTTTTATACCAAACGCATCAGCAGTACGAAACATTGCACCAACATTATGACAAGACCGTATATTTGGTAATATTAAAGAAATACCCATGTGTTATTCTATTATCTTTACAAAATAAATATAATTAAAAACTCATATACCATAGTATACGAGTTTTTCAAAATTTTATCCAATCGCGACTTGCGGTAATACGAGACATACCATGCCAAAAAGCACAATGCCTACCACTAAATACATGTACACAAACGAACTTTCAGACAATTTTGGTGTGCCTGAAACACCAACACTTTGTTGTGTCATATGTTTCTATTTATATATATATTTGGCATAATGATTGCTATTTGATCATTATACTATTATAGTAGTATAGCACAAAATTGACCTTTTGTCAATGGTGTCGTACAATAGAAGTACTGTTTAATATTTTTTTATGTCTCTTGATTCATATATCACTCAATTTTTAGAATATTTAGAAATTGAAAGAAACCGCTCACAAAAAACAATACAAAATTATTATTTTTACCTCCACCGATTTTTAGATTGGCACGGAAGCAAAAAAAAGCCATCCTCTATTAGTGCTGATAGTATTCGCGCCTATCGATTATGGCTCAACCGCCTGATTGACGCGCACGGAGAACCGCTCAAAAAAAACACACAAAATTATCATCTTATTGCCTTACGCTCATTTTTAAAATACCTGGCAAAACAAGATGTTCCTACTCTTGCACCAGAAAAAATTGAACTCATGAAGATGCCCGATCGTGAAGTATCTTTTTTAGCAGGTGACGACCTTGAACGACTACTTGAAGCTCCACTACTCATTTGTTCAGCAAAAAAATTACTTGACCCAAATACAAAAAAAGGATCAAAAGCACTTATAGTATTACGAGATAAGTCATTTTTAGAATTATTATTTTCAACAGGATTACGTGTTTCTGAAATTGTACATATCAAAAAAGAAGAATTAAACCTAACACAAGACGAATTTACCGTACTTGGTAAAGGAGGAAAACGTCGTATTGTCTTTTTGTCTGAACGAGCACGCTTCTGGATTGAACAATACCTACACAGTCGATCAGATATGAATCCCTATATATTTATTTCTCATGATAAGCGTACTGGAAAACAAGAAGACGAATTTACCCCGATCACCCCAAGAACAGCGCAAAGACTCATTCAAAAATATGCAAAAATTGCAGGTATAACAAAACCTATTACACCGCATACCATTCGACACTCATATGCAACTGATTTACTCCGCAATGGGGCCGATATCCGCAGCGTACAAGCTATGCTTGGTCACTCATCAATCACTACTACACAAATTTATACCCACATTACCGACAAAGAACTTCGGGGGGTACATAAAAAATTTCATGGTAAAAAACGCAAAAATGATTGACAAATCCGCTATTTTTAGATACTATAGCAGAGTATTGAAGCTCCTGTAGTTCAATGGATAGAACACCAGCCTTCTAAGCTGGCTATGTAGGTTCGATTCCTACCAGGGGTACGATAAAAACGGCTTTAGCCGTTTTTATTTTTCCTCTATCAGTCTTGTCTAAAACATGCTACACTATATATAAAAATAAACAAATCTATTATATGAATTACCTCTTTTTTTTAGGCAATCACCCCGATCTCTCCGAAGCAGAAATACGCTCAGTGTGTACAACAATTGGATTAAACCCATCATATACACGAGATGCTGAATATCTTCTTGTTGAGTCAAGCATTGAACTTCCTGTGGAAGAAATGATTGATGCACTGGGGGGAACAATTAAAATTGCACAACAAGTAGAAGAAAGGAGTAATGACTCTGATATTGTTTCCTATTTACAAACACAAATTCCAGAAGGAAAAATTGTATTTTCCCTTAATGCATCACAAAAAAGAGGCATTACACTAAAAAAACAACTTAAAGAATCCGGGCGCTCTGTTCGTTTTATTGAGCCAAAAAATACAGCCACCATTTTGCACAATGGACTGATTAAGAAAAAAACAGACCTTACTGTTTACCATGGGGCACTCTATGCAAGTGTCGGATTACAGCCCATTGAAGAATTAAGTAAACGAGACTACGGACGACCCGGACGCGATAGTAAAAGTGGTATGTTACCTCCAAAACTAGCAAAAATTTTGATTAATCTCTCTCAAACTCCACAAGATAAAACACTGCTTGACCCATTTTGTGGATCAGGTACAGTGCTTATGGAAGCAATGACTATGGGCTATCAAAAGCTTGTGGGCAGTGACATTTCTCCCAAAGCAATAGAAGATTCAGTAAAAAACATTGATTGGGTAAAAAAAACATATACTCTTGAGGTAGATACGGATGTCTTTGTGGCAGACGCCCAATCGCTAAAAGGAACACTCAAACAAGAAAAAATATTTGGCGTTGCAACTGAACCATATCTTGGAGTTCCTCTTCGTGGCCACGAAAATCGTGCATTCTTAGAGCACCAAGCACGTGAGCTTGCAGAACTATACACCCAAACATTTAAAACACTCTCTTCTGTCATGTCTCGTGGTGGATCAGTTGTTTTTATTATTCCACAATTTCGACACAACAACGGATGGATCACCATTGATTGTATTGAAGATATTTTATATGCTGGTTTTGAAATTTCTCCACTCAACAACATGCACGACAGCCTTCTTTATTGGCGTCCAGGCCAATATCTAGGCCGCATGATTTGGCGATTTACCAAAATATAATCTTCTTTTATGTCTGTCCCACACAATCCAAAATATATACATCATAAAAATTCTTCTATTATCAACTCTATGCGAGAGGTTGTTTTTGGTATGGAAGATGGAATGGTTTCAACATTAGGAGCCATCACCGGAGTTGCTCTTGCCGTTGACGACCGTTCGATTATTTTATTAACTGGTTTTGTTATTGTTGCGGTAGAATCAATTTCTATGGCCACTGGCTCATATATTTCTAGCAAATCTCTCAGGGCAATTGATGAGCAAAAGTTAAGAGAAGAACTTGAAGAAGTACATAATTATCCCGAAGAAGAAAAAAAAGAACTAATCACTATGTATACGGCTGATGGATGGAGTCCTCCACTAGCAAAACAAATGGCAGAAGAAGCCTCTAGAAATAAAGAACTCTTTTTAAACGAAATGGCACTCAGAGAATTGCATATTTTCCCAAACGAATTAAATCACCCATTCAAAGATGGGTTTATGATGGGAATTTCCTATATAATTGGTGGATCAATTCCAATAATACCATATATCTTTGGTTCAACGCCCCAAATTACAACATTTTCAATTTTATTTACTTTCATCACATTATTTGGTCTTGGAGCGGCAATCAGCTACTATTCTAAGCGCGCTTGGTGGAAATCTGGGTTTGAACTCTTATTGCTCGCTGGATTTGCAACACTTGTTGGATATGCTATTGGTCAAATTACCACATGGCTAATGTAAAATAATCCACACTTGCTTTTTTTTCAGTATATTGTATAATACATACTATAATAGTATGTATTTAATTTTATCACTATATGCAAGAAAACATTTGTACACCCAAAACCATTATTAATTCACCGCTCCCTGACATGGGTTTGGAAATCTATCATAATAATGAAATTAAAAAAGTAAATCTTGCTGATTACAAAGGAAAATGGCTTGTCCTTTTTTTCTATCCAGCTGACTTTACTTTTGTCTGCCCAACAGAACTTGTTGAAGTTGCAAACAACTACGCTACATTACAAGAACTAAATGTAGAGGTACTTTCTGTAAGTACTGATACAGCTTTTGTCCATAAAGCATGGCATGACAACTCTCCTTCTATAGCACAAGTACACTACCCAATGGCAGCAGACCCTACAGGAAAGCTCTGTCGCGCACTAGGAACGTATATCGAAGAAGAAGGTCTTTCTTACCGTGCAACGGTTATTGTCGATCCTGAGGGTCAAATAAAGACATATGAGATCCATGATAACAATATTGGAAGAAGTGCAGAAGAGCTCCTTCGCAAAATTCAAGCAGCTCAATTTGTAAATACTCATGGCGGACAAGTGTGCCCAGCAAGTTGGAAACCTGGAAAAGAAACACTTACTCCTGGTATAGAGCTTATTGGAAAAATCTAATGATTCAATCAAGAGAAGCCAATACATCCGCTTCTCTTTTTTCTTAAAAAATAATATGTATACAGAAAAAAAATACACAGAACTCCTTGGCCTTGCAGGCTTTAGCGATGATCTACTTCAAGATCATTTTGCACTGTATAGTGGATATGTAAAAAATACTAATGCAGTCGCTAATCGCCTAAAAGAGGCAGAAAAAAATTCTCCTGAGTACAATGAACTCAAACGTCGTTTTGGTTGGGAATTTAACGGTATGCGTTTACATGAATACTACTTTGATAACTTAAGCAAAGATTCTTCATCTCTTAAAAAAGAAAGTGCACTTGCCCAAAAGTTATCTGAAGAATTTGGCGGAGTAGATGAATGGGAAAAAGATTTTAAAGCAACCGCCAGTATGCGTGGCATTGGTTGGGTCATCTTAGCAAAAGATGCGCAAACAGGAAAACTCTTTAATACGTGGATTAATGAACATGATGGTGGACATTTGGCGGGAGCCACACCACTATTAGTGCTTGATGTTTTTGAACACGCCTTTATTCGTGATTATGGATTAAAAAAAGCAGACTATCTGTGTGCCTTTTTTAAAGCTCTTAATTGGACAGAGGTAGAAAAACGTTTTGCTTAAAAAATACGTAATAAAAAATCATCGTAAATACGATGATTTTTTATTAGAAAGATTCTTAAGTATCACTATTATGTTGCAACATGAAAATAACAGACATCCCCATCACGCACTAGATAGTCCTTACCAACCAATTGCATGCAACCTTTTTCTTTTACACCAACCCAACCACTATGATCAACAAAATCTTTCCATGCAGCCACATCTGCTTTAATAAATCCTTTAATAAAGTCAGTGTGAATAACCCCCGCTGCATTTGGCGCATCTGTTCCTTGTTTCACTGTCCAAGCACGTGTTTCTTGTACACCAGAAGTAAAATAAGTTAACAAATCAAGCAATCCGTATCCTGCGGTAATAATTTTATCAAGTCCTGTTTTTTTAATACCTAAATCTGCCATATATTCCCCGGCTTCTTCGTCTGATAATTCAGCAAGTTCTGCTTCAAGTTGTGCGCTAATATATACGTGAGATATCCCTTCTTCTACAACAACTGATTCATTGGCTCCACCTTCACCAACGTTAATAATATACATCATTGGCTTTGCAGTAATCAAACAAAGTTGTCTCATAATCAATTGCTCATCACCACTACATTCAAATGTACGTGCAGGTTTACCCGTTTCTAAATGAGCAAACAAACGCTCAAGAAAATTACGTTCGAGCTCTAATTCTTTGGCAGCGACACCTTTTGATTTTCCTTTTACCGCAACAAGTCGTTTACTCACTGTCTGCCAGTCTGCCAAGACTAATTCAAGATTAATAATGTCCGCATCTTCTTTTGGGTCAATTTTGTTATGTACATGAGTAATATTATCTGACTCAAAAGAGCGAACAACATGAGCAATAGCGTCTACTTCACGAATGTGCGCTAAAAATTTATTTCCCAGTCCCTCTCCCTCAGAAGCCCCTTTTACTAAGCCCGCGATATCAACAAACTCAATCGCTGTTGGAATAATTTTGTGTGACCCAGACACTGATGATAATTGTGCCAAACGAACATCAGGGACTTCAACAACTCCGACATTTGGTTCAATCGTACAAAATGGATAATTTTGTGCATCAGCCTGCTTACTTTTTGTAAGGGCATTAAATAATGTTGACTTTCCAACATTAGGAAGCCCCACAATTCCAATTGATAACATAAAGATAATAATTATTTCTGTGTAGCGATTATACCAAAATAGACAAAAAAAGCAACCTAGTATATATCACTGTATATTGCTTTTATTCGGCAAGAGGAGATTCTGCTGGCGGCGCAGAAGGTTCTTCAGCAGGAGGTGCTGGATCAGGGGCAGGTGGAGGCTCAACAACCTCGGGTTCTGCTGCTGGTTCTTGAGCCGGTGCAAGCTCTTCTACCACAGGATCAACTGCTTCCTCTGCAGGAAGCTCTTCTGAATCTACTGGTGCCGGATCTTCCTCTGCTGGTACATCTACGACAGGAGCAGGATCCTCTGGGTTATCCACAGGTTCTTCGACCACAGGATCAACCGCTTCCTCTACTACCGGATCAGCAGATATAGGATCGGCTGGCTCCTCTGCAGGAAGCTCTTCTGAATCTACTGGTGCCGGATCTTCCTCTGCTGGTACATCTACGACAGGAGCAGAATCCTCTGGGTTATCCACAGGTTCTTCGACCACAGGATCAACCTGTGGATCAATTATAGGGTCAACTATTTCTACAGGAATGTCACCATCTGTTTTTCTTTCTGCAATAACCACCCAATCAAAGGTTGAGGTACTTGTTCCATCAAGTAATTCACTGACAGTAAATCCTGTTTCATCTTTTGTGCTCACATAAATACCATTTGCTTTATCTGTCAAAGTAACACTCACTTTTATTGACTTTGTTGCATCAATAATGTCTTGGGTTACTTGATCAAAATCAATACGAACTTCTCCACCATCTAGTTGCCCTGATCCTGAAAAGATATACTCAGTATTTTGTGATTGAAGTGCATAAAGATCTGTATCACCATCTGATGTTGCAATACGAGTAATAAATCGTCCTTGCGCATCAATATTCCAAACATTATCTTTTGATGTAATGTGAGAAACGTTTACAATACCATATCCATTCATGTTTAAATCTTGGCTCACAGCAATAAGTTGTCCAGAATCATTTTGAGCAACTGAAATTTCTTGTGTCGACTGATCAAGAGAAATTCCATCGTGCTCTGCAATTTCTAGTACTTCTTGCTTAAGCTCAGCAATAGTTTGATGACGGTTATTTACCCAACCAGATTTAATAAGTGCCATAATTTTTCCAGTACTTGAACTATTTGCATCAAATGATTCAAGTGCCATTCCAATAATACCGACAACCTTTGTTCCATCATCTTTTAATGCATCATATTTCATTGCGTGCCCCGGTGTAGAAGCTGTCACAAGCAAATCACCATGTTCAACCGCTCCATTTTCATTACTAATTTTAATTGGTACACGACCAACCATAGCCATATCAGCAGTAAATTCAGTCTTACCGTTACCGACAACAATCGTCGGTTGGGTTGAAACAACACCAGCAATTGACTGGGCATAGGCTTCATTACTTTTTTTATAACTATCAACATCTTGCGGATCAATAATCATAACATCTCCCGGTTCAGCACCTTCGGTAGGATCAACATCGACACGCTCTGCCAAATCCCCAGGAACACCAGGTGTCCCCATCACTGCACTTGCAGCAAAGAAATTACCCACTGTAGCCACATCACCATTTCCTGCGACAGAAAATTTAGACGTTCCATTATTTCTTACTGAGAATAAGAAAGTGGTGCTCGCTGTGGTATCAAAACCATTTGAGGTGTCAAAAATAAATGCCGGCCCTGTACTTGAACTTATATTTGTCTTAAAGTATGCATTATGAGAAAAAGTCAAGGTATTTGTTGCTGTTGCTGATGCACTATTTGAGTAAAGAGAAAAATCTCCACCCACAATTAAACCGTTATTAGCAATGTGTAATCCATTTCTGATATTAACACCATTACCAAACTGCGCTTGTCCCATAACACCTAAACGAGAAATTTCTGCTGAACCAATAGTCGCGTTAGCAATCTTAGCTCCCGATACATCAATAATTTCAATGTCATTATCAGCCTTGGATGCTACATACAAATGATTTCCTGATCCAGTAATAGCCACCGGTCCATTTAAATTTGCACTGTCCCCCGAGACACTAATAGCATCAACAAATGTTGGGTTCGTGGAGCTTGCTATATTAATAACAACGACAGCATCATCAGTTTCGGCAGTCACATATGCATAGTCTCCTGAGACAAACAAACCACTTATTCCATCTAAGGTAATTGCAGCCCCATCACTATCTTTTATGTTACCCACAGTATTTGGTCCAAATCCCGCAGGATCAGAAATATCAATAATTGCCATGGCTGCACCCTCCGCCATACCTGTATAAGTGACATACGCATAAATACCCCTAACAGAAATAGATTTTAATCCCATAAATTCACTCTCGCCCATAAATGAACAAAGCACTGCAGGATTTGCAGGATCAGAAATATCAATAATTGCCATGGAACCCATACCAGTTAAAATATAGGCATACTTTCCTTGTACCTCAATATTTTCAGCAGACTCCCATAGATCCAAAGATGTCACAAGTATTGGATTTGCCGGATCAGACACATCAACGACATGCATTTTCTGATTAACAGAATCAGCAATATATGCATAATTTCCTCGGACTCTTATTCCTTTTAAATCACCAAAACTAGCACTATCAAGCAATCCTTTGTGAGCTGGTATACTCGGATCAGAGATATCGATCACTTGTAAGTTCCCAGCATCTGTCACAATATATACATAGTTCCCAGCAACCTCTAACGCCATAGGGGTTGCAAAACTGGTGCTTCCACTGCCACTCACTATACCACCCACACGTGCTGGATAGCTCGGGTCACTAATATTAAAAATTTCTAAACTATTTTCTGTATATGAAACACTGTAGAGTAAATTATCTTGCACTTTTACATCTTGAACACCCGTCAAATATGGTGCACTTGCTCCACCATCAAGTATTGCAGTTACATGCTCAGCTGCAGACGTTTTCCCAGGAACATACAACAAATCTTCAATCGTGGTTTGCCCAGAAAAATATCCATCGCCATCAACAGCAAATTGATATTGAGGAGAGCTACTATTAATTCCGACATTTCCACTGCCAAAAACCACATTTTGATTATTTGTCGTGTTAATACTTAATAAACCTGAACTATCAAGCGTTAGCGCACCACCAGTCATTGAAATTAAACCGCCACTTACATCACCACTTAAATGAAGGGAGCTCGTCCCAATGTGGATTGCGTTTTCTACAAAAAGCGAATCGCCTACGCCGAGTAAATCATGTACATACATGTCGTCACCATCAAGCGCAAAAGTTGAAGTAGTAATTTGTTCACTTGAATTACCTACATAGACATTATTTGCTAAAATCATTTCTCCGCTCACATAACCCGTACCAACAACAGATAAACCATAAGCAGGTGTACTTGTATTAATTCCGACATTACCACTTTCATCAATAACAAATCGTTCAGTACCATTGTTGCGGATACTAATCAAGTTACCTGCACTTAATGTGTTTTCTGTATTAAATATAAATGATTCGGTATTTGTACTATTCACACCTGATTCAAATAGAGCACGGTGAGAAAAATTAAGGGTGTTTGTTGCCACATAACTACTTGTTGCGGTATACAACGCGATATCTCCTCCAACAAGTAAGCCGTTATTTGAAATATGCAGTCCATTATTAATGTATACTCCATCATCAAAACTAGAATCCCCATGAACTTTTAAGCTCCCTATTTCTGCAACTCCAATTTCTGCACTACCAATATTTGCTCCAGAAATATCAAAAACATAGAGTGAATTATCTTTCCACCCAGTTACATACATATAATTTCCAACAAGATCAAAACGCTGCAGTCCAGCACTCTGTTCTACAACGACACCACTTGCTAAATAATTGAAGTCAGATGCGACAACATAACCAAATTCATCCAGATTATTTAAATTATTTAGGTTTGAAATAATGATTAATGGATCTGGCAATGCCCCCAAGGACATCTCATAAATACGATTAGCACGCACCTGATAATCTATGGTTCCAGCTGAAAAATAACTAATAAATGTTGGTAATTGTGGATTTGAAATATCAATAACATTAATAAGACTATTGCTCCCTGTTCCAACATATGCATAATTTCCTTCTAAACGAATGGTGTCTGCTCCAACAAGATCACTACCCCCATCACCATTCTCAATTGTTCCAACAGAAGAAATATTAGTAGGATCACTCACATCTAATATCACCATTGCACTTGACGCTGCAGAAGCAATGTACGCATACTTCCCTCGGACTTCAATATCAGTTGCTCCTGTAAGTAAAGGTTCTTGCGTATAATCAAAACTCCCAGCATGTATTGGTGTACCTGGGTTTGAAATATCAAGTACCTCAACTGATTTTGCAGAAGCAGAAACGGCATACAAATACTTTCCTTGCTGAGTCACTGCTTTTATTTTATCTAATAATGGGCCACTTGCGTTGTGGTAAACTTTAGAAACATGTTGTGGATTTGCTGGATTACTGATATCAATTGTTTCCATCACATCATTTACTCTCCCGGCAATATACGCATAGTGCCCACTTACCACAAAATCAATAGCATCGTCAAAGTCTGCCCCACCATCTCCATGACTAATTCCACCTATATACCGTAACGACAATGGATCACTCACATCAATAATAGCAAATGTACTTGTTGCTGTCGGATTGACACCGCCATTACTTAAGACATAAGCATAATTTCCTACCACCTGCACTCGTTGTGGTCCACTAAGCAATGCCCCTCCATCACCATGAGCAATTGAATCTCTTACTGAATCAGCTGAAATACTCCCAAACATTCCAACGCGCTCAGTAAATGTCGTCGTTGCATTAAATATCGTTGTCGAACTAAATGTTGTCGTTGCCGTAAAAGTGTTCGATCCAGTAAATGATTGCGTTCCACTAAGAAGCGCCAAATCTGATCCATCATCTAAATCACTCACTGAAATACCCGTCACAGACCCTGTTACAGTAAAGTCTGTTACTGTGGTGGTTGCTAGACTAGATATTCCCGATACCGTCAAACGATCATCTATAGTTACATCATCACTCACATTTATATCAACAGCTTCCACAAGCCCAGCCCAGCCAACACGAAATATACTGTCACTCTTATAATGAAGATCTAAAGGATATGTTTTATTGTCTACATTTATAACGGTTGATCCATCTACTACTAATCTATACTGCGGAGAAGTTGTATTAATTCCGATATTCCCATTTGAATCAATGAGAAACTGACTGGTTCCATTATTTCGCACATGAAAAACATCGCCGCTAGCAACGGTAGTGCTCACAAATACAGGAGCTGTAAATGTGCTGGTTGCATTAACCGTAAAAATATCATTAATTGTTGTTGTGTTAAGTGTTGTTGCGCCAGTTACAGCCAATTGCCCTGTAATATCCACATTACCGAGCATCGAGACATCCCCATCTTCATCAACTCGAAATCGCTGACTTCCGCCAAGTGCAATACCAAATAATGTTTCATTCGCATCTGCTGTTGCCGGATTAATATAAATGGTACCACCATCAACAGCGCTCGATTGAGGGTCACCCATAAATGTAAACATGCCATTGGTGTCTGAAATTGGAATATATTCTCCAGTTGATGTTACCGCTGCCCCCACACCATTTAAATATCTTGCATTCATTGCAAATGGTGCCGCAGTCAATCTTTTTCTAGGAGAAAGTATATCGCTTCCAACAGTAACTTCTAAAAATAAATCACTATTTCCTGCAAAAATTTGTGGATCAAGTGTGTTATAAGCCGTATCTCCTAAATCAATAGCAAAAATTCCAGAAGAAGGAGTAATACTTACCGCAAGAGGAGTGCCCACTGTTCCGCTGGCAGTATATAACGCAGTTCCAGCACTTAAATCGTCATAAATAACAAATTTCATTTGCTTTGTACTCGTCACAGCCAATCCCCCTTCAAGTAATTTTCCTTGATAAGTAATTATATTTGGTGGTGCAGTAACTGTTTGCGCAACAGAAAAAAACAAGGTGCTCACAGCAAAAACAAAAAATAAAAATATACCAAATATATATGTATATGGTTCAATCTTTTTAAATAATCTTAAAAACGTATCTTTCACAGACAGTATTTTAATATGTATGCTCACCAAACAATGAGCCATATATAGTATATCACACTTTGCACTAAAAAAGATCAATCTTACTTTTTTTGAACTGTGGAAAAAATAAAAAAGTCCCCGGAATAATCAATCTTATTTTTTTCGCCATCACAGCAAAGAAAAAATGATAGATTACACATGGGGACAAGTTTGCACTCAATAAGCACAATGTGGGAATGGGCAAAAACCACATATACTCTTAGAGTGCGTTTTGGCCTGGGTGGGGCCGTTTCATTTTTCCACAAGAAGGTCAAATGAGATTACACTATACCTTTTTTATTTATTTTAGTCAACTATTTTTCTATATATAAAAAACGAGCACTTGCTCGTTTTTTCATTATTTCAATTCACCCCAATCTTTTCCAATATGTGCTTCTACTTTTATTGGCACATCCATATCAACAACACACTCCATTTCTTTTTCTACCAAACGTGCAATTTTTTCTGCTAACGACTCTTTCACCTCAAGCACTATTTCATCGTGCACCTGTAATAACATTTTTACTTTATCCCCAAATGGCGCAATCTTTTTGTACACAGCAATCATAGCCAACTTCATCATATCTGCAGCCGTTCCCTGCACGGGCATATTAATTGCCATACGCTCACCAGAAGTCCTAATCTGTCTGTTTTTTGCATGTAATTCTGGCACATACCTTCGTCGCCCCAAGAGCGTTTCAACATAACCACTTTCTTTTGCTTCTTCAAGCACAGTGTCTAAATATGTCTTTACTCCAGAAAAACCAGCAAAATAGGCATCAATAAATTCTTGAGATTGCACTACTGAAAGACCTGTACGCGCAGACAAGCCATATGCTCCCATACCGTAAAGTACACCAAAATTAATTTCTTTTGCAGAGCGACGCAATTCTGGTGTAACATCGGCGATACCTACCCCATGAATAATTGCTGCGGTTGCCGTGTGTATATCCTCATCTCGATGAAAAATTTCTAACATTTTTTTATCTTTAGACAAAGAAGCCACAACACGAAGTTCGATTTGCGAATAATCCGCTGCAATAAATACTGTTCCTGAGGCAGCAACAAATGCCTTTCTAATTTTTTTCCCCGCTTCAGTGCGGATTGGAATATTTTGTAAATTTGGATCTGAACTTGATAAACGCCCAGTAGCGGTCACCGACTGATTAAATGTTGTGTGTATTCTGCCTGTTTTTTTATTTACCAAAGTGGGTAACACATCGATATATGTATTTTGTAATTTTGACAACTCTCTAAATGTTTCAATATATTCAATGATTTCATGCTCCCCCCTTAATTTTTCTAACTCAGCGGCAGCAGTTGAATACCCTGTTTTTCCTTTTTTTATTCCACGAGTTGGCAAAGCTAATTCTACAAATAAAATTTCACGCAACTGTACAGATGAGGCCACATTAAACTCTTTACCGGCAAGCTGATAAATGTTTTGTGTTAATTGATCAAGTTGCTTATGAATCTCAACCGACATATCTGATAAATATGGGGCGTCAATTGAAATACCATGCAACTCCATTTGTGCAAGTACTGGAATCAAAGCCATTTCTACCTCTTGAAATAAAGATTCTTGTTTTGTTCTTTTTAATGCTGTTTGATAATGATGATACAGCTCAAATACATATTGATATTGTTTTGCAAGTCCTTCAATATCAGCACCAAAGAGTGTTTGCTGTTTTTGTTCAACTATCTGAATATCAAGCTCTCGCAAAATAAGAGCAGGCAAATCATGAGCACGACTGTTTGCTTTTACAATATATGACGCAATCATAATATCAAATATGTGTGTAGGTGCTTGTTGTTTTTCTTGCAAAATAACTTTCACCAATTCTTTTACATTATGCCCTACCACAGATATATTTGAGTTAGTCAGATGCGCAAAAACGCGTGCGCGATCCGCTGGTTTACAATAAGAAAAATCAAGATAATGCATCCCACTTTTTTCAAAAACAAAAATCATACCCTCAATGTAACCACTCACAACTCCCCCATCAACAACTTCTTTACAAACAAAGACAGTCTCTTGTTCTAATAAAGATAAAAATATTTCGACATTTTCTGCACTCACTCGTGACACTGTTTTTTCTATGTGCTCTTTGCGCACTTTCTTTTCACCCGGTAAACGCTTTATAAGAGAAAAAAACTCAAAACGCCGAAACGCTTCTTCTAGTTTTTTATAATTAATTACAGTGCTTACTGTTTTTTCAATATCAAAATTCAATGAAGGAACAAATTGATCAATCTTAGCAAGTGTATAACTCATTTCTGCGCTTTCTTTGCCATCAATAATTTTTTCTCTCATTTTTTTACTCAGCACAGAAACAAGTATTGAAGCCTCATCTTGTATTTGTCTATATATTTCTCCCACGGTCTTTGCATGATCTAATATTATTTTTGCCGTTTTGTCTCCCACCCCAACAATACCAGGAATATTATCTGAGCTATCCCCACGTAAGGCCTTATATGTCACCAACAATTCTGGTCCAAAACCAAGCACTTCTTTAACTTTTTTAGGATCAAATAACAAAAAATTGCTCATTCCTGTTTTTAATAGATATACATTTGTTTGTATACTCACCAACTGCAAGAGATCTTTATCTCCCGTAACAATAATACACTGAGTATCAGAATACTTTTCTTCAATTTCCTTCACAATAGTTCCAATAACATCATCAGCTTCGTATCCCTTTTTGCTATATATAACAACTCCAGCATCTTTCAACACTTCTTGAATAAGTGGAATTTGATTATACAAGTCGTCATCAGCTTTTTCTCGTGTGGCCTTATATTCAGTATAGACTTCATTTCGAAATGTTCCACCACCAACATCAAAACTCACCACAAAGTGTGTAGGTTCTATATCACTCAATACTTTAAGTAATATAGAAAAAAAACCATACACAGCATTCACCATCAGCCCATCTTCAGTAGTAAATGCAGGAATAGCATGATACGCACGATGAATTAATGCATGTCCATCAACAATAACAAATTTTTTCGAAAAAGAATGTTCTTTCATAGTAGCTCTTATTGTACACTGATATAGAAAAAAAACCAACCAGCGCTGGTTGGTTTTTTGTATTTTATTGTATTTATTCAACTTCTGAATCAGACTCTTTAGCAGGATCAACTAATAATACCATACTATCTTTTACAATACTTCCATTTTTTGTTGTTAATACTCCTTCTAATCGCCAACGTCCAATTTCTAGTTCACTTACTGCAATACTAATCGCTTGAGAAATGTTTTCTGCATCATATAACTCTATTTCTACATCATCTTTTTTTGCTGTTACAGTTACATGATTTACCTCTTCTGGTTTATAAATTGAAGCATGCACATTTATCGGCAAATGATTTATTTCAACACTTTGTGCATTAAAATTCCAAATAAGTGCAGATTCCTCTCCGTCTTGTGGCGCAAAAACAAATGGAATTATTTCTTCAAGCACATTACCAACATCATCTTTAATTATTACGGTTAAATTATGCTGCCCTGTAGACAAAGTACTAGCCTCATAATGTAAATTAAACGGATGCGCTGTTTCTGTTCCAACAAGTCTTTCGTCAATATAATACTTCACTTCTGCTACTCCACGTGGTGCAGTAAAACGCATGTCTGTATCAATCACAGAAGAAAAAATTGCGCTCCCTGGTGAGGGATACACGGCTTCCACTGTCGGAATAAAGGACAGTGCATATGCATCATCCACACCAGCAGGAGGTTCCTCAAAAGAAATTTCCCAATCAGGATTTTCTTCTTTTCTCCGCTCAATCCAACTTTGAATTGCCGCTTCCCAATTTTGATATTGTGAATCTTGTTCTGGATTTTCTGGGAGATCTCCTTGTGGATCAGATTTTGTAATATAATGTAAAATTGAATGTGCTTGTGTATATGTTCGCTCAACAATATATTTTTCAGGGGTTGAGCTCGTTGCGATATTACCGGTTACTTTGTTCACACGTAAAGTAATAGCCCCACCTTCTGATCCCATCAAAACTGGCTTTTGCGTATTTGGCATAACCATCGTATCAAATGACTGCACAGGCGTGCCTTCGAGGGCGTTTCTCATAAAATTATTCCAAATTGGGGCAGCCACCCGACTACCACCATATCCACGTGTCATTGGTGTATTGTCTGTATTCCCTACCCATACACCAGCAACTAAACTTGGCGTATACCCAACGGTCCAGGCATCAACATAATAATTGGTTGTTCCTGTTTTAACAGCCACTGGACGACCTGGTAATGTGAGAACACCTCCAGCACCAAATAAATATGCACGAGATGCATCATCACTTAAAACATCTGAAATCATTGCTGCAGTATTTTTTTGAATCACACGCTCTTTTTTTGATTCTTTCCACTCCTGCAAAACAGTCCCATCTGCGTCTTCTACTCGTAAAATACTAACAGGAGCCACTCGCTCTCCTCCGTTTGCAAACACACAAAATGCAGCAACATGTTCAAGCAGGGTAACTTCTCCACCACCCAACACAAGAGACAAACCAAAGTCTCCATCACTCAAGGTGGTATATCCAAGTTTTTCAGCAAACTCAATACCAAATTTTTCTCCAATTAAATAAAGCGCTTTTACCGCAGGAATATTTAAAGATCCTTGCAGCGCTTGACGAATGGTTACTGGCCCACGCTCTTTAAAATCATAATTTGTTGGTTCATATGAACGAGCACCTACACCAAAATTAGTCACAACATCAAATAAAATAGTCTGAGGAGTGTATCCAATTTCAAATGCAGCTGCATACACAATCGGCTTAAAAGAAGAACCTGGCTGCCTACGCCCTTGTGTTGCCACATTAAATTGTCCTGAAATATCTTGATCAAAAAAATCTCTTGAACCAACCAAAGACATGATGTGTCCATTGTCTGGGTTCATCGCAACTAAACTCGTATTGTCAGCATTAGCATCGGCAAAACGCTTTTCACTTTCTTCAGCTACGGCAACTTCAGCTTTTTCTTGCATATTCCAATCAAGCGTAGTTATTACACGAAGTCCCCCTGCCCCCACTTGTTGTTCACCATATTCTTGGACTAATTGTTCTTTTACATACAATACAAAATGCGGCGCATGAATATTTGAAACATTTTGCACAACATGCAATTCTTCTGCTTGTGCACTATTTTTTTCTTCTTCAGAAATATATCCTTCTGCAAACAAACGCCTCAAAACAAAATCTCGACGCTGTTTAAACAACTCAGGATTATTTAAAAAGATAGTTGGTGCCTGAGGAAGACCAGCAAGTGCGGCCCCCTCTGAAAGAGTTAAGTCTCCGACGTCTTTGCCAAAATAACTTTGGGCTGCAGATTGAATACCATAGTTTGTTGATCCATATGGAATTTCATTAAAATAAATTTGTAAAATTTGATCTTTCGTATACGCACGCTCTAATTTAATCGCTAAAATAAATTCTTTTACTTTTCTCATGACACTCCGCTCATTTGTCAAAATGGCATTTTTTACTAACTGCTGTGTGAGTGTTGACGTTCCTTTTACTTTCCAATCACGAAATGGAGCCATAACAAATGCCCGAATAATACTCAACGGTCGCACACCCCAATGTTCATAAAATACTTTGTCTTCGGTTGCTATAACCCCCTGTACCACAAAATCTGGGATTTCTTCTAGCTCAACTAAAGTTCTTTTTTCATCAGAATAAATTTCATATAATAAATGTTCTCCCGTTCTATCATAAATTTTTGTACTCTGAGCAATTTGTCGATCAGTTAATTTATTTGGATCAGGTAAATCACGACTCCCGAAGGCAAAAATAATGGTTACCATCACAAAACCAACGACCCCTAAAATAATACTTGACCACCAAAAAAGTTTCCACAAACTTTTTCCCATCTGTGTATATCTTTTCCACCCCCAACGGAGTAACCTCAATGGAAATAATAATACAAAAACAAGCATGACTCCAAGACTTTTAAGCAAAATTGTACTTATCCGACGCCAAGCCGGTCTGTCTTCCGATTCACCCGCATGTTCATATCTTGGTTGTTTTTTCTCTAAAAATTGTGTATCCTTTTTTACGTACCCATACGATCGCTTCTGCCGATTGTCCATAGATGGATGTTTATAGTATTTAAACAAAGTTCCCCCTCAGTATTTGAAGGAGTCTCACTATAGAGAATATCCTATAATTAACAAAATTTCAAGCTTCTATATTTTTTCCCATATGTATATCCCCTACACTTCGACACTCATTCGCCAACAGACACTTCATCATGCAGGACTTAGTGCATTTATTATCATAACCCTTCTAGGGTCCCTTGGTCGTCCACAAATAACACAAACCGTAGAAATTTCTTATCAAGAGGTATTCCAAAAACAGCAATTTCCAATAGCTGAAATTATGAATGCCTCAACCAGTCACACATTTTTTGCAACCGCCTATTCAAGTGACTTTTTTCAAACTGATGCAACACCATTTATTCCTGCAAATGGGATTGACTACCGCAATATGATGAAAAAACAAGGGTACGTAGCAGCAATTGCAACAAATGATTTACCTCTTGGCACCCAAATTGCAATTCCAGTACAAGAATTACCCGATTTATTCACACAATCAACTCAAATTCCATCTGAACGTATTATTCTTGATGATAAAAAAACAGAGGTAATCCTTTTTACCGTTACAGATAGAATGAACGCAAAATTTACAGGAAAATCGCGTATAGATATTTATGTCGCTATTTCTCTAGAAGACGGAACCATTGACCAAAGAAGTTCTCGTAGTGTGGCGCGATTATTCGGAAGTAAGCGTCTAACAGCAGCGATAGTACAATTTAATTAAATCCACCAAAACAATATACTAAAACATTCTATGTAATACAAAATGTTTTATTTCATAAAAACAAAAAAGTTTTACTCTTGAAAAATTTTTGATTTTAAGATATAATTGCACACGGTAATGGTACCGTGGCCAAGCGGTAAGGCAGAGGTCTGCAAAACCTTTATTCGCGAGTTCGATTCTCGCCGGTACCTCCACATAAACACAGGATTATCTATCCTGTGTTTATTTTCGCACAGGCATGACAATATAGAGATATGTCTTACTGTTTTTTGGTCGAATAATACAAGGAGTGTCAGCGCTGTTCATTTCAAACGTCAATTCTTCATCGTCCATATGCTGAATCCCTTCTAGCACATAACGAAAATTTAACAGTATTGAATTAGTATCCCCACTAGCGACAACATCAATCCGAGATTCGTGTTCTCCTGTCTGACTTCCCATAGAAGAAATAGCAAGTGTATTTGGTACAGTATCAACAGACACAGATATGGCATTTACCCCACCAGTTACAAATAAACTCGCACGTTTAATACTACTGCTGAACATATCAGCGGAAACAATGGCTTTTGTATTAAAGGTCTGTGGAATAATTTGTGTATAATCAGGATAAACTCCATCAATCATACGAGATATTAGCTCATACTGACCATAACGAACAACTAATTGCCCCTCACTCACCCATAAACGAACAGCACTTTCTTTTTCCCCCTTAGATAGAGAATATCCAATTAAACGAACAATTTCAAATGCTGTTTTTGCTGGCATAATAGCTTCAATACTCTCCCCTTCTTTTTCTACGAGTAAAAAATACTCAGCTAAACGATACGAATCAGTCGTAGCAAAGTATACACCCATTTTTTCTCGTACAAAAAATCCACAATAAACCCCTGATAATTCTGGTCTAATCTCATTTTTTGCTGCGGCAAATACAACTTTAGATAGAGCATTTTTAAGTTCTTCAGCAGGAATAACATATCCCGTATGCTCAATGACTTCAGGAATTACAGGAAATTCATCCGCAGGTATTCCTTTAATTTTTGTACTAGAGTGTCCACTAGTAATTTGTAATTCATTTCCTGTTTGAGTAATTTCAATTTGATCATCCGGCAATAAATTTACATAATCTGTCATCATTTTTCCTGGGATAGTAAAAGTTCCTGCTTGCTCTACTTTTGCGCGTAAATGTGTTTTAACAGACATTTCTAAATTTGTAGTAATTAATGTTACTCCAGACTCTGTTGCTTCAACTAATATATGACTTAGAATAGGAAGATGGCCTGGTTTACTTGTAATGCCTGCAACCATTTGAAGTGCCTGTATAAGATTTTCTTTCGTACAAATAAATTTCATATGCACAGTTCCATTTAAAAGAAGTGTTTAATATATATATAAGTATAATAGTAATAGTAATAAGAGTTGTTGATAGCGGGGATAAGTACCTAAATTTGCTGAGTGAACCTGTTTTTTTACTATTATTTTTGTGAACAACTGTTGTACAATGAAGTGTGTAAGGTGGTGACTCTTTATGCACAGTTTTGGGAGGTGTGAAAATTTTGTGGATAAGTATTGTTTTGTCCGGAACTTATATTCTGTTTTGTCCCCGAACTTATGCACGTGAATAAAATTGGGTATATCTTTTGCACAACGTGTGTGCGCTTTCTTTTTTGAGTAGTATATTCTTTACAAACTAGCGTCCTTGTGCATAAATTTTTTGCTTAATAAGTTCAATATCTTGTTTAATTTTCAAATCAAGATCTTTTTGCTTTACAATTTTATTGTGTGCATGTATGGCTGTTGTGTGATCACGTCCACCTAATTCTTGTCCTATATTTGGAAACGACAAATCAAGTTCTGTGCGTAATAAATACATAGCAATTTGTCTTGGAAGGGATACTCGCTTTTCTCTGCTTTTTCCAATAATATCTTGATTAGTAATATCAAAAAATCTCATAACCTCTTGAATTATTTCTCGAGGGGTGGTTGAACGTTTGGTGTTATTTGTTTCGAGAGTCTCTAAGATAGAGGACACACCTTCTTTATTTAAGGGGGTATTTTTGAGTTGATGAAAAGCTGAAATTTTGTTTAAGGCCCCTTCTAGTTCTCGGATGTTACTTTGAACTTGTCGTGCAATCATCTGTAGGATGTCTTCCTTTATGTCTAATTTTTTTTCTTGGCATTTTGCCTGGAGAATGGCCACTCTTGTTTCAAGGTCTGGTGCAGAAATATCAGCAATCATTCCCCACTCAAAACGACTACGTAATCGGTCTTCAAGAGAAAGGATTGCTTTTGGAGGACGATCACTGGTCATGATAACCTGCTTCCCTTGTTGATGAAGTTCATTAAATGTATGAAAAAATTCTTCTTGTGTTTGTTCTTTTCCTCCAATAAATTGAATATCATCAATTAATAGAAGGTCAACGTTGCGGTATCGATCTTTAAATTCTTTGGCTCGACCTTCTTTAACAGACATGACAAACTCATTAGTAAATTTTTCTGAACTGACATATAAGATTTTTGCCTGGGGATTTTTAGCTAACATGCTGTGCCCCACTGCTTGCAATAGGTGGGTTTTTCCAAGACCAACATCACCATATATAAAGAGTGGGTTGTATGCTTCACCTGGTCGATCAGCAACAGCTTGTGATGCAGCATGTGCTAATTCATTTTGTTTTCCAACAATAAATGTGTCAAAAACATATTTTGGTTGAAGCCCAAATTGACTAGCGTGTTGCATTGTGTTCGTATACATGGGGGTTTTTGCTGTAGAGACCGTTGGTTGTGATTTGGTAAAGCACTCCTGTTCAGCAATATTTTTCATGTTCTCTACCTTATATTCCATTTTTTTTACTGGTTTACCTGTAATTCTCTCAATTGTCTTTACTAAATCAGAGTTATATTTTTTTTCAAGCCAGCTTTTTGTAAATGTATTTGGAACACAAACAATAATACGTCCTTCTTGATATTCTGCAATGCCAGTGCTACGAAACCATGTGGTGAAATTTGCTTTAGATAGTTTCAATTCAAATTCAGCAAGAACAGCCTGCCATATCTCGTAGTTTGTCATAGGGAGAGGGATTAATAATAGAAAAAATTGTGGAAAAGGTGTGAGTTATCTGTTTCTTTTTATTAAGTATACACATTTTATCATAGCTTTAGAAAATGAAACATGGCTATAATAAGGTAAAAAGTTATTAACATGTGGATAAACTGTGCACATTGTGGATAAGTTTGAAAAAAAATAGAATGAGACAAGGGTTTTTTGTGGGGTGATCTTTTTTTAAAAGTTGTACACAGGTTTTATTTCTTGGTGAAGTGGTGTACTCTTGACTTTTTTTATGTATTGCTTTATAATACGACCCGTTAACTATACGAAATATGCCAAAAAGAACATATCAACCAAAAAAGAGAAAACGTGCAAAGACTCATGGGTTTCGTGCGCGCATGAAGACGAAGGCTGGGCGCTGTGCTTTGAAACGTCGACGTGATAAAAGAAGAAAGAATCTTACTGTAAGTGATGATAAACAAGGAAAACGTTTGCGAAAAACTCGCTAATTGCTTTTATCAGTATTCAGGCCTCGCTTTTTGCGAGGTTTTTGATATACTTTATAGTATATGTTACCAAAAGATAACAGACTCAAGAAGTCAAGTGATATTGATATTGTATTTGCCCATGGACGAAGCGTTTACGGCAATTTTTTAGCGTGCCGTTTGTGGCGCATTGTTCCGAGTAATTTTCCAAAGAGGGGTTATGATAAAGACATGCTTAAAGTTGCTGTTGTTGTGGGGAAAAAGGTCCACAAGAGTGCCGTACAGCGAAACGTAATTAAAAGAAAAATGCGTGAAGTGTTGCGTTTGCTTTTAAAAGAGGGTAGTGTCCCTGCAGGATATTTATTTGTATTTTTTGCAAAGCCTACGATTCTTGGAAGATCGTATCAAGAAATTGCAACAGATATTACACAGGTGATTGCTCGCGCAAAGCTCTAATCTAACACCTCTATGAAATTTTTTCGGGCTATTCTTCGTTTACCTCGTTATCCAGTGCTTCTGGTAATTTATTTGTATCAAAAAACAATTTCACCTGATCATGGTCTTGCAAAAGATAAATTTCCTCATGGGTATTGTCCGTATCACCCAACCTGTAGTGAATATGGTTTTCAGGCCATCAAAAAACACGGTCTTATTTTGGGTGTGCCAAAAACAGCCTGGCGTATTGTGCGCTGCAACCCCTGGACAAAAGGTGGGGTAGATCTCCCGTGACGATGAAATTTATGTATCAATTTCAATTATTTTTTTATGACTGTTTTGTCCAGATATAATAGATATCTGGTATTTTTTTATGTTCCATTCTTTTGCAAGAAGTGCTATGAGTTGTTTATTTGCTTCGCCATCAACAGGGGCGGCCATCAGTCTTATGGTGTAGCTTTCATCTTTTTGTTTTGTAATGAGATTTTTTGATGAACGAGGAATGACTTTTAGGGTATATTTTTTTTTCATAGTAAAGAGTGACAGAGAAAGAGCCCCCATATGGGAGCTCTTTTACTTATATTATTTTTTGGCTGTCTTTGGTACTTTTTTTGTTATAATTTGTTTTTTAAGCCAGGAGATGACTTCTTTATTTTGAAGTGTGAGCGCGATAGTATCGTGCACATCAGCTCGTTTTAAATTTTCTTGTGCATCTTTGTTGTCTTTGTATATATCTTTTAATACATTGATTTCTGCTTCAAGCGCTTCTTTTGAAACAACAATGTTGTGTTCTTTGGCGATTTGGCGAGACACAAGCGCTGCTTTTGCTCTTTTTTCTGCTTGTGCAGAAAATTCTTTGCGTAATTCATCTTCTTTTTTCTTGATATCTTCAAGATATTGTTCAATAGTTACCCCATGTTTTGACAGATCTTGTTTGAGTTCATGAAAAATTTTATTTTTTTCTGATTCAAGAAGAATGTCTGGAATATCACTAAATATTGTTTGGTCAATAATTTGGTCAAGCATTTCAATCTCAACTTGTTGACTTGCTTTTTGTTTTGCTTCGTTTAGTAAATTTTCTTTAATGAGCGCCTTGAGTGCTTTAACACTGTCTTGTCCAATTTTTTGAGCAAATTCTTCAGTAAGGGTCGGTAATTCTCGTACATAGACATCTTTTATAACAACGGAAAAATCAATCTTTTTTCCTGCAAGTTGTTTTTGGTAGTGTGTTTTTGGAAAAGAAAGAGAAAATTCTTTTGTTTCTCCTTTTTTTGCTCCAACTAATTCTTTATTAAATCCTGGAATATAGTGATCTTCTCCAAGGTATACTTGGTAATCAACGGTTTTGCCACCCTCAACGACTACTCCATCTTGGGTCATGGTCATATCAATTATAAGTTTATCTGTTCCTTCTGCAGCGCCATCTTTGCGCACTTCTGTAGCATGCATACCACGAATAGCATCAAGTGTTTCATCTAATTTTTTATCATCAACAACAACTTCTTTTTCTTCAACCTTGATTTTTTTGAAATCAGGAAGTGTTATACTTGGTAAAAGCGCTACTTCTGCTTTAAAAACTATGTCATTTTCAGGAGCCAATTTTTCAATATTAATTTGTGGCATGCCAAGTGTTTCTAGTTTTTCTGCAATAACAGCTTTGCTATATTGTTCTTGAATAATATCTTCGAGTGCTTCTTGCATAATTGACATTGCCCCGACTTCTTTTTTGATAAGTTCATAGGGTGCATGGCCTTTTCTAAATCCTTTAATGGCAACACGCATAGAAAGACGCTTTGCTGCACGTTTTAGTGCGGGTGTATATTCTTTTTCTGGTATACTAATAGTAAGAGCAACTTGTGTTGCCTTATCTTCTCGTTTTATTTGTGCCATAGGTCTAATATCAATAAAAAATAATAGGAGCTTTTTGACGGCTGTAGTATAGTTAAAAAATATAAAAAAGTCAATACTTTAGCCATTTTTTAACGAAAAGGGCTTCCCTTTTTCGCTTATTTGTGCTAATGTTTATATATTATGGCATTTATAAAAGATAAAATACTCATGGTATTGTTGCGTGTTCTCGTGCGAGTAAAACGCGTGATGTTTTGGTTGGCGCGTAATTTGTGGTCAATATTTGGGGTGTTATATGATGTATATGCAAAAACAATAGGTTTCCGTATATATAAAATATTTTTTCTTGTTAAAAAAAAATCACAAAAACATAATATCCCTCTTGATAGTCGTTTTGTTGAGGTGCTTGGACGCCGGGGGTTGTTACAAGTGGGTCTTTTTGTGTTGTTGGTGATGATCATGATTCCATATAGCACCCTTTATACACAAGAAGTTGGAAACATTCACGGGCGAGACACATTATTATATAAGATTATTGGTCCGGGTGATCAAAATTTTGGGTATGATGAGATTACTATTGAAGAGGCACATTTTGATCAAACAACTCAAATAGATGCTCCTGCGTGGAAAGAGGGGGCTGTGGCGGTTGAAACACATGGAACAGTAGGAAAAGAGTCTATAGCGCAGTCACAAGAGCTTGCGGCATTTACTTCTGGTGGGGCAGCAATCACTAAACCAAATATTTTACCTGGTGTAGATGTTTCTGTTGAAACACCTACAGGAAGTATTAATGGAACGTTGAGAAAATCAGCAATAACCTACACTGTTCAATCAGGAGATGTTATTGGAAAAATTGCAGAAAAATTTGGGATTGATGTAAATACTATTTTGTGGGCAAATGATTTAACAGCAAGATCATATATTCGTCCAGGTGATGATTTAACTATTTTACCTGAGAATGGTGTAATGCATACCGTAAAATCCGGTGAAACTGTATCAAAAATTGCAAAAGAGTATAATGCAGAGTCAGAAAGTATTGTTGCATTTAATAAATTACAAAAAGACGGCTCAGATATTGTCATTGGTGAAGAATTGTTTATTCCAGGTGGAGAAAAACGAACAACAGTCATCCGTCCAAGTTATGTGACAAGACCGAGTACCTTTGCGAGTGTGACAGCTCCACCACCATCTGTATCTGCTCCTGCAGGTTCTGGATTTTTGTGGCCATCACAAGCACGTATTATTACACAGTATTATGGCTGGCGTCATACAGGGCTTGACATAGGTGGCCCAATTGGAACACCGTTATATGCATCAAAAGCAGGAACTGTTATTAAATCTCAGTGTGGGTGGAATGGTGGGTATGGTTGTTATATAATTCTTGATCATGGCGGCGGTGTACAAACATTGTATGCCCATGCTTCTCAACTATATGTGTCTTTAGGAGAAACGGTAACACAAGGGCAAACTATTGCGGGTATGGGATCGACTGGAAACTCAACAGGACCGCATATCCATTATGAAGTAAGAATTAATGGACAAAGAATGAACCCACTTCAATACGTTCGATAAAAAAAATACCAGTATATACTGGTATTTTTTATGATTTAAGCCTATATTGTAGTGCTTCAGCAATATGTGTTGCTTCAATGTGTTCTTTTTGTTCAATATCGGCTATGGTGCGGGCAATTTTTATAATACGATGAAAGCTTCGTGCTGAGAGATACATGTGGCTCATGGCTTGGCGCATGATTTGTGTACATGTTTCATCAAGTGCACAAAAGAGTTTTATTTCTTTGTTGCTCATTTCACTGTTGCTAGTGATGTTTGTGTGTTTAAATCTCTTTTTTTGCATTTGTCTAGCATATTCAACCCGTGTTTGGATTTGTGTAGAGCTTTCTGCAAGTGCATGGTCGGTTAGTTTTTCAAAATCAACGCGAGGTACTTCTACATGAAGATCAATACGATCAAGAATGGGGCCACTCACTTTTTTTTGGTAGCGAGATATTTGTTGAGCTGAACAAGTACAGGTTTTATCTGGGTCGCTTGCATAGCCACATGGGCAAGGATTTTGACTGGCAACAAGGGTAAAGCTTGCAGGAAAACAGAGTGTCCCTTGTGCACGAGAAATAGTGACGACTCCATCTTCAAGTGGTTGGCGTAAATTTTCTAATACGGTGCGTGGAAATTCAGGGAATTCATCTAAAAATAACACTCCTCTGTGTGCAAGTGATATTTCTCCTGGTCGAGGAAAGGCGCCTCCGCCGACGAGTGCTACTCCACTTGCGCTATGATGTGGTGTACGAAATGGTCTTGTGGTAATAATAGGTGTTTCTTGAGGAAGAAGACCTGCAACCGAATAAATTTGGGTAATATCAATTGCTTCTTGTACAGAGAGTTTTGGTAATATGGATGGGAATGTTCTTGCAAGTAGGGTTTTTCCTGAGCCTGGTGGACCTGAAAGTAAAATGTTATGACCCCCACTGGCGGCAATCTCTAGGGCTCGTTTTGCAAAGTGCTGGCCTTTTATGTGCGCCATGTCACCACCATGTGTTGGAAGAGTAATTAACGAGTGAATATCGGTGGTTATTGCTTGGTTGATCATTTTTTCTTCATTGAGATGGTCAATAAGTGCTTTAAATGAGTGTACAGGGAATATAGATACCCCTTCAATGATCGCAGCTTCGGCGCTATTGATTGCTGGAACAAAGATGCGAGCATATCCTTGTTCTTTGGCAAAAAGTGCCAGAGGGAGCACTCCATTGCTGTGACGTAGCGCTCCATCTAGCGCGAGCTCCCCAACAAAAAGTGCATCGTCAAGATCAATTTCTTTTTTTGTTGCGGCGATGTACATGCCAATAGCAATAGGAAGATCATAAGAAGAACCAACCTTTTTTACATTAGCTGGGGCTAAATTAACAATAACGCGACTATTTGATGGAAAAGGAATACCTGAATTTTTCCATGCTGTACGAATACGCTCTTTTGCTTCTTGAACTGAGGTGTCGGCAAGCCCAACAATTTGATAGCCTGGCCAACTGCCAGCAATGTCTACTTCGACAGTAATTGGTGTACAGTGTATACCAAGTATTGACGCAGAATGTATTTTTGTTACCATAGATATCCTCCTTAAAGTGTATAGTTAAGATCAATATATTTTTTTATAGTGTATTTCTTGTAAAAATAATAGACATGCACCAACAACAATCATGACATCTGCAATATTCATAATAGATGTAATAATACGAAGGTAGTCTGTGGTTGTTTGAAAAATAATACGATCAATAAGATTGGATATAGCACCAAACAATAATAGGGCTATTCCATAAAATCCTATTGGGTGTATGGTGTGTTTTTTTAAAGAAGAAACAAAGAAAAAAAGAAGTAGTGGTGTTAAAATGATAAGAAGTATTTGGGGAAATGGAATACCAAAGGCAATACCTGTATTTTCTAAATGTTCCCATCCAAGCCAGGGTTTTATAACATAGAGGCTTGTTTCAGGGAAGGATCGTGCAATATATTTTGCTATCTGATCAAAAATAAAAAAAAATCCACCCAAGAGAATGGCTCCTGCAATGTGGAATTTTTTTATGTGTTGGTTAAATTTCATTGGTTAATAATTTTTTTGCCTCAATAGATGAGCTAGATGTAGGACGAGCAAGAAGTCGTTTTTTTGCTATAGGATTTCCTGTATATTTGCAAATGCCATAGGTTCCTTCTTTTAGTCGTTCAAGTGCTTTATTTACATCTCGAAGTTGGTTTTCAAGTGTAATTTCAAGTGTTTTGTTGACAGTATAGTCAGCAACTTCATGTACAATATCATCATCTTCATCACCATAGTTTGGGAAGTCGGCATCGAAATCATCACCACTGGCGACGTTGTTATTTTTTTGTGCAAAGCTATTTAATTCTTTTTCAAGATGAACTTTTTCTTCAAGCAATTGTTGTTTAATTGTATCAAGAAATTCTTGATCAAATGCCGTTGCTTGGGGGGTTGTTTGTACCATAAGCGTATCATTAGTGCTCCTTTTGTGAGCTTAGAAATCTATTATTGTATAGTATAGCAGAAAGGAGTAGAAAACATCAAATTTTTGATAATTAAAAAAGGGCCGTGCCCCATACTTAAAGTAATAAACGGGTGGCCCTTTGAAGGCCTATTTCTTTGAGTTGGGATGCCCACAGAGAAATAAGAGAAGTTCGTATTGCTCTGTGGACAAGCCAACAAATAAAGTAAATAGGAAAAACATGCACCTTTCTACCGCTCACAAGGAATTACTCCAGGAATATTATGTGAACATAATATTTTATTTTAGGAGTTACCAAACGTATCAGCCTTACCTCTTATTAGCAAACAGTGCTTTTGTTTGTATATGTATTTTGGTAAGAATTACTCTTTGTATTGTGTAGAAGAATGTGTGCTGAGTGTTAAGGAGCAAATTGTTGGTTTTCCGCTAAAGGGAAAGTCTGATACAAAGAGAAGTAAAAAGGGGTATGCTCTACATAATTAATTCTTATGCAGAACACGCCATATGTTTTATTGTAATGTGCAGAATCTTATTTGATTCTATATTAATAATACCACATTTCCACTGTTTTGTCAACAGGTAGTAATTGTTACTAAGATTAGGTAAAAAATTGGTGGGGGCATGTTTTTTGTGTCTAATGTTGTCTATACAAAAATAATAAAGAAAAGATAGTTATCCACAGCTGTTAGGAGTTATCCACAGTTTTATTAACAGTGTATAGATTTTTGTATACAAATAATAAGGGGCCAGACTAAAACTGTATAGACTTGTGTATACAAAGATAGATTATTATTTATGGGTGATGTTCTGTCATTAATACAAAACATGATACAATGGGTTTGAGCCAGTTTGATTTATTTCTGATAGGTTATATGATTATATTTTTATATGGAAAAGATACGTTTCGATCACGTCGACAATTAAAAAAAATTATTGAAAAATTTAAAGAAGATCGTGATCCACAGGGATATAATGTACATGTTTGTCATGCACATACAACACCTAGTGCAGATGTTTGGGAACAATTATTTGCTTCTCCTTTTTTGTCTGAAAAGCGCCTAGTTATATTAGAGGGGTTTTTAGCAAAAGGAGATGTGGACATGCTTGAGCGTTTGTCTGTGTATATAGAAAAAAAAGAACTACCACCTTCTACGATTGTTGTTTTTTGGGAAGACGGTAGTGTTTACAAGAAAAAAGTTGTAAAAGCTCTATATGTTCGTTTACAACAAGAGCCATATGCACAGGAGTTTGCATTAATGGGCCCTGTGGAGGTTGAAGGGTGGTTGGCTGCAGAAATTACAAGTGGGGGTGCACATATCGATCGAGATGCATTACATTTTTTATCTAAAAATGCGGGGGATGACTTGTGGTATTTACAGGGGGTTATTGAGCAGTGTATTGCTCATGCTTGTGATAGGGTTGGTGAAAGACGGCCAATTAGCCTTGCTGATGTGCGTTTATTTGTTGATCAACGGATAGATGATAATATTTTTAATCTTGTTGATGCTATTGTGGCCCAAAATGTGAAGCATGCTTTTTTTATGATTGAAGAGCAATATCGTATAGGAAAGGATTCATTGTATATTTTTGCTATGTTACTTCGTCAGTTTCGTATTTTATTGCAAATGAGAGATCTATATGAGCGCGAAGACGTCTCTTCAAGTAAAGAAATGGCGGGCTTATTAGGGATTCACCCGTTTGTTGCTAAAAAAAGTTTATCTGCGATGCGTGGTTATACGATGAAGCGCTTGCAAGAGGTTTACACCGCTCTGCTTCAACTAGATATAGCTATTAAGCGTGGTGGTGGCAAACCAAAAGCCCTTCTTGATGTATTTGTTTCTCAAATATCTGTATAATTTGAGTATACTAGTGTATACAAAAAGACCACTATAATAAAGTGGTCTTTTTAATTTAATATATTATTTTTTTGCAGCGTTGACTTTTTTCATCAGACGAGAAAATTTTCGTGCTGCTGTGTTTGGTTTGATAATGCCTTTTTTTGCTGCTTTATCAATCTTTTTTTGTGCGAGTTGCACTTTTGCGGTGATATCCGCCTCTTCATTTTTAATCGCCTTTGTTACGTCTTTCATTGCTTTTCTAAAGGCATCTTTTACTTCTTTGTTTGCTGCGGCGTGTTTGATTGATTGTCGGAGTGCTTTTTTTGCATTATTCTTATTTGGCATAAAATATCTAAAGTATATAACAATATGTTGATGATGCGGGGGTTTATGCATCAAGTCAACGTCATTGTGTGAGAGAGTGTTGTCAGTATAGTGCAAAAAAAACTTTTTGTCAAGCCTATTTGTCCTCAAATAAGGGCTTTTCTACTTCTTCTGTGTTAATACTCTTCTTTCCTTTTGTGATTTTAATGACATCTTTATCAATTTTACCCAGTTCTTTGTAGGCCGTATTGTAATGGTTTACTGTTGTTGTCATACTTTTTCCAAGGCGAAGCATAAATTCGTCATATGCTTTGATATGTTTTCCAAGAAGTTCCACATTTTGTTCAATTTCTTTGGCATTTTCTTCTATTTTTAGTGCGCGAAGTCCCTGAAGTACTGTTTGAAGGTATGCTGCAAATGTTGTTGGCGACACAATAATTACTTTTTTTTCTCGAAAGGCATAATCAATAAGATTGCGTGTATTTACCTTTACTGCGCCAATTTCGTTGACAAGCAGGTCATAATAGATGGCTTCTGCTGGAATAAACATAAAGGCAAATTCCATAGTTCCCTCTTTTGTTTTTATATACTTTCCAGTTTCATCAATCCGTTTTTTTAAATCATTTTTAAATTCTTTTTCTAGCTTCTTTTTTTCAATTTTGTCTGTTTCGTTTAAAATTCTATTATAATTATCTAAAGAAAATTTTGCATCGACGGGTATAATGCCATCTTTGGTAAAAATAGCTGCATCAACAATGTCACCATCTTCAAAAGCATATTGCATCTTATAAGTCGTGGGTGGAAGCATGTTTTCTAGCACGAGTTGCAAGCCTGCTTCTCCGAGGTTTCCTCTGTTTTTCTGGTTAGTTAAGACCTTTTCTAGGTTGTTGAGTTGTTCTGAAAAGCCAATAACTTGTTGGTTTGTACGATCGAGGTGGGTGAGTTTTTCAGTGATTTTTTCAATCATATCACTGCTTTTTTGGGAGAGTCCGTTGATCATTCGTGTGTTTTGGGAGTATTGTTCTTGGATAGTTGTGTGGATATGCTGTTGTGTTTTATTCATGTATTGCAGGCTATCTCCCATCTTTTGATCAAGATTTTGGGTGAGAGACTGCATTTGTTGTTGTAAAAGCATTAATCCATCGGGTGAATTATGTTGTCCTAATTTTTTTATTTTAGCCAACAATATTAATACAAGTGCCGAAAGTCCCAATGTAACACAGATAATAAAGACAAGAAGAATGTTTTGCATAGTTGTCAGATAGATATAATCTATGATAGTATAGCATGGTTTGGGGCAATATTTAAGTATGAGAGGTATTTGCCTGCTCGTTTGTTCATTTTACGACAAGTAAATATCGCTAAAATAGGGTAAGTCCGCATAGTTTAATGGATAAAACAAAAACCTCCTAAGTTTTAGATCCAGGTTCGATTCCCGGTGTGGACACAATTTAACATTGAATGTTTCATGTGAAACATTCTCTTGACACAATTTATTTCTAGAGGGATCTAACTTTTTGGGAATTTTTTATTTGTCTTTAAAAAATGTTTTTTTGAATTGTATGTATGGATCATTGCTGTTATTTTGTGTAAAACAATATCTTGTTTGTATTAGAGTTGTTTCATGTGAAACATTGTTTTTCTGCTTTCCTTTGGTGATAGTTTTATTTTTTGAGCCGCATGAGGTATTTTTTTGTATACACTAATTTGATGAGTTGTATCGTGTGTGTAACTCATAAAAAGTCGCTTACTAAGGGTAAACAAAAAGTTATGCACAATATATAAACATAAGGGGATAACTTATCCACAGGGTTACAACCTCTAATCTAAGTTGTTTTTTTGTTGCAATTTACCTTATTTTGTTTTTTTGCTCTTATTAGGGTGGTTTTATTAATTGTCGTACAATATTATATATATTGACAAAACAAATTAAAATAGGTATTGTAAGTATATAACTTTTTAATATAACTATATGGGATTTATTATGCCAATTTTGTTTGTTATTGGTTTTGTCCTAATTATTAGCATTAGGCAAGTTGAGCAATATGAACGAGGGGTTAAATTTCAGTTTGGTCGTTTTACTCGCATGGTAGAACCCGGTTGGCGTATTATTTTGCCTGTTATTCAAAGTATGATGAAGGTAGATATGCGTGTAAAAGCAGTAGATGTTCCATTTCAAGAAGCAATTACACGAGATAATGTCTCTGCAAAAATTAATGCGGTTATCTATTATAAAGTACAAGATGCACCAAAAGCAGTGCTTGAGGTAGAAAATTTTGGTTTTGCGGTAAGTCAACTTGCACAAACAACAATGAGAAATGTGGCTGGTGAGTTAGAATTAGATGAATTACTTGCAAATCGTGATCAAGCAGCAAAAAAGATTAAAGAAATTGTAGACGCGGCAACTGATCCATGGGGGATTAGTGTTGATAGTGTTAAATTGAAAGATGTTATTTTACCAGATGACATGCAACGTGTGATTGCAAAACAAGCTGAGGCTGAGCGAGAAAGACGTGCGGTTATTATTAAATCAGAGGGTGAAGTTGAGGCGGCAACAAATCTTGCACAAGCAGCAGCCTTGCTTCATGCGCAACCTGGTTCTTTGCACTTGCGTACATTAAATACTTTAAATGATTTAAGCTCAGATCAATCAAATACAGTGATCTTTGCTGTACCACTTGAGGTATTGCGTGCAATGGAAAATATAGGACAAAGATAATCATGAAATTGAGCAAAAAAACACTGGAAACGGTGTTTTTTTCTTTGGAGTGTATTGACAAATGTATTCTTTTTTATTATAATTATTTCTGTTAGTATAAATGAAGGCCCCCATCGGGGTGGCTATGGTATAATGGTTATTACTTCGGTTTGTGGTACCGACAATACGGGTTCAATTCCCGTTAGCCACCCCAATTGGGGTCTTCTACAAAAAACAACTCAATTAGTGGGTTGTTTTTTGTTATTAGTATTTAATTATAAAAAATATCCCCGTATGTCGGAGGCTAACAAGCATATAAGGTGTATGGGGTTGCACAATATCTGTGGGGCATTTGCTTGCTCCACGGTGTTTTTAAAGATGTGGAATTGAGTGTGCACATTCAATTTTGAGGATTTCTTTTTTTGACAAGAGTTTTTTCTTTGTGTGTATTTAAAGGGTGATGATTTCCGTCTATTGTTTAGACTGGAGGGAATGAAAGATTCATTCTTAATAAATATATCTGCACAAAAGTGTCACTTTTTCAATCATATCTCTTTCATTTTTCCAATATTCCTGTATACTAAATACACAAAGAATAATATTATCTTATGACAAAAAAGAAAAAATTGTTAATTGTATCTGTTTCTGCGGGTGCTGGGCATGTGCAAGCAGCGCGTGCTATTGAAGAAACGGCAAAAGCGCAATATGAAAAAGAATATATTGTAGAGTATGTTGACCTCATGGATTATGTGAGCCCAGCACTTAAAAAAGCGATTGTTGATGCATATGGGTTTATTATCAAAAATGCGCCAAATGTATGGCAGTATATTTATAAAAAAACAGATAATGCTGATCGATTAAAACGAACGGATAGTTTGATGAAACGTGTCAATCAGCTCACAGCAAGACGTTTTTACACATTGCTTGATTCATTTCAGCCAGATCATATTGTGTGTACTCATTCTTTCCCGGCACAGGTTGTTCAGCAATCAAAAAATAGAGAACATCATTATATTCCAATCTCTCTTGTTGTTACAGATTATGGTTGGCATTCATATTGGATTTTGCAAGATATTAGTAATTATTTTGTTGCAACAGAAAAAATGAAATGGGAAATGATGTATCATAAAATTCCAACTCCAGTATATGTTACGGGCATTCCTGTTCGTCCTGTGTTTTTTGAAAAGAAATCAACAGAGCAATTAAAAAAGAAATATAATATTTCTCTTAAAGAAAAAGTAATTCTTGTGTTATCTGGTGGGCAAGGCTTAGGGGCAAGTGATGAGGTAGTGAAATATATTGACAGTCACAATGCATTTGATGGTGCGCGTGTTATTGTGGTTGCTGGGAGTAATAAAATATTATTTAATAAATTAAAAAAATTAGAAGATAAAATGAAACATATTCATTTGGGTGTTGTTGGTTGGACAGAAGACATGGATGAATATATGCGCATGGCAGATGTGATTGTTTCAAAACCGGGCGGAAGTACAACGAGTGAATGTATGGTTCTTCAAAAACCACTTATTGCGATGAACCCAATTCCTGGGCAAGAAGAGTGTAACGCTTTTCATATTGTAGAACATGACTTTGGTTATCGTGCTGGGAGTATAGAAGATTTGTTATATTATATTGAAAAAGTTTTTAAACAGAAGCCGAAGGTTTTTGGAGATAAAAAAAGAATTGCAGCAGAAGAAATATTAAAGATAATAAATAAAAATCTCGACTAAGTTGAGATTTTTATTTATTTCTGATTCACCTATTTTCCTTCCCAGCGATTGATATAATCAATAGCAGCGAGGGCAGCGGTTGCACCATGGCCAACGGCAATTGAAATTTGTTTATATGGAATGTTTGTAACATCTCCTGCTGCAAAAATACCAGTACAAGATGTTTGGCAAATATTATTTACCTCAATTTCTCCGCTAGGTAATTTTTTGGGACAATCCACAAAGTTGGAATTTGGAACCATGCCAACATGAACCATAACACCATTTACTTCAATATCATGGCTTGATTCATCAGTTGTATCTGTATAGCGGATATGGCTAATCATATTTTCTCCGAGGAGTGCTTGTGTGTCTGCGTTATAAATGATTTCAACATTTTTCTTTGTTCGTACTTTTTCAATTAAAATATTTTCAGCACGAGGGAAGCCACCGTTCACTGCATCTTCACCATACTTTGTTACTAAATATACTTTCTTTGCAATTTCACTCATCATGAGCGCTGATTCTACCGCTGCGTTTCCGGCACCAATAGTTGCTGTCACTTTTCCTTTAAACAATGGACCATCACAAACGGTACAGTAGGTTACGCCTTTTCCTCTGAGCTCTTCTTCACCCTCTACTCCCAAACTACGTGGATGAATACCACTTGCAATAATCACTGCTTTTGTTTCCCATTGTTTTTCGTTGTTTGCTAAATCTTTTGCATGAACAATGTGGTAATTTTCTTTTTGTTCAATTTTTGTTACCTCAAGTCCTAATTCTGTCGGGACTTTATATTCCTGAACATGTTTGTGAAATAGTTGTGCAAGCTCAAATCCATTGATTTTTGGAACACTCGGCCAATTTTCAACAGATCCTGAAAGAGCTACTTCTCCACCAATATCTTTGGTAATAATCACTGTATCGAGATTTCTTCGTGCTGCGTAAATTGCGGCTGAAGAGCCAGCGGCTGCTGCGCCAATGATAACTAAATCATGCATAATTATGTATTAATAGTTAATGTATAGTCATTTTAGCTGATTTCAGCTTCATCGGTCAAACTGTGTATAACGTCATTCATCTTTTGAATGTTTTCTTTTGGACTTCCTGATTTAAATATTGTACTACCTGGGCATACAATGTCTGCACCTGCGTGCGCGATATTTTCAATAGTATCCATATTTACTGCCCCATCGACAGAAACAAGGAGTGTTGGGTGTGTTGATTTGAGTGTAAATATTTTTTCGTTTGTTTTTGGAATAAATGATTGCCCTTGTTTTCCTGGGTGAACGCCCATACACATGACTACATCAATCATATCAACAACAGAGTCAATAACATCTGGTGCTGTATCTGGATTTAACACCACACCAAGTGACCAGGGCGAATTTGTGAGTTGTGTCAGTGTTTCTTGTATATCATCAACTGATTCGTAGTGAATCAGTACGCGGGTGACTTGCTCGACGTCTTCCCATTTTTGTAGCTCTTCAAGTGGGTTGGCAACCATTAAGTGCAACTCAACTTCACAGGCAACTTCTTTTGCAATTATTTTTGGATCTGCCCAGGTGGTATTATCAACAAATACTCCATCTGCAATATCAAGTTGAATCATTGAAACAGATCCTTCAATTGCCTTGTATTGTGTTAAAAATGTTTCCTCATCTTGTACAAGGATGCTTGGAATAATTTGCATATTAAATGTTGTCTTCAATTTTTTGTAAACGGCGAACATGGCGCTCTTCTTTTGAAAATTCACTTTGTAGCCAACGCTCTACGACATGCATCGCATGGTCTTCAGATAAATGATCAGCTGCTAAACAAAGTATGTTTGTGTTGTCATCTTTCATCATGCTTTCTGCTGCAGGAATATTGTATCCGATGCCTGCACGAATGCCCGCAACCTTATTGCTTGCAATACAAACACCAACACCATTGCGACAAATAACAATGCCGCGCACATCTTCTTCTGCCACTTTTTTAGCGAGAGGAAGTACATAATCGGGGTAATCATCTGTTTCGGTATATTCTGTTGGTCCCATGTCTACAATATCTCTCTTTAGTTCGTTTTGAACATAACGAACCAAACGGCGTTTAAGTTGGTATCCTCCATGGTCAGAGGCAATATACAATAGTCCTTCGTACATATACAAACAGTTACAAGTAATTATTTGTATTATAGCAGGTTATTATGGTGGGGGGAAACTCCTTGACAAAAAGCCTCCTCTTTTGGAGGTTGCTTTTTTATTTTATCAGTTTAAAAATAATAAAATCCTTAATTTTGCATCCATTTAATTTATATTCAGAGGTATAGATTGTGTCTTTGAGGGTTAGTCCTATCTCTTTATATACATTTTCATACCACTCAATAGGGCGGTGATTTTCTATAATTTGGTAGCCACCTTCTTTTTTTGTTTTTATGTAGCTATGATTTTTTTCGTATGGTTGATTTGGTTTTGGGCGTAAATCTAAATTTGTCTCTGGAATGTTAAGTAATTTTGGATTACAGAAACCAATATATGCAACACCCTTTTTATTTAGTGTGTTTTTAATGTTAGTAACAATTCTTTTTACTTCATCCTCATTTACAATGCAGAGCACAAGATTACATATTACGAAATCAAAGTAGTTAGATGGAATTTCATCAACGGTTTTATATATATTATTAATCCCAATTTTTTCAGCAGCTTGTTTTCTAAAATACTCTGAAATATCGTACTCTTTTACTTTTGCTCCAAGTTTTTTTAAGGCTGTAAGTAATACTCCAGGACCTCCGCCATAGTCGAGCACCTTCTTTTTGTTAATATTACCAAGAAGTGGAATGATTGTATTGTCATAGAAGGCCAGTTTAATTTTTTCAGCCTCTAATTCTTTTGATACTTCAGCCCATTTTTCTTGGTTTGCAATTAATTTTAAATTTTGATTAGTCATAATTTTAATTAGTTATAAAGATATACTTAATAAAAGTAATATAGTTGAAGCAAGCAAATATGGATTTACTTTTTTCCATTCTCCACGAGTGATTTGTAGAATAATAAATAATCCAAATCCAACAAGCATTGCCTTATCTAGTCCGAAAGTCCATATTGTTGCTGGAATCATCGTTCCAACTACAACAATGTCTGTCCAATGATACGTTTTCAGGTCTTTTTTGGTTGGCAACAGTGTTGATCCAACAAAAAGTAAGGCACCTGTTGTGGCAACTACTGGTACTAAATTGATAAGTGGTGTAAGGAGTAAGAAAAATAACATTAAGATTCCGCTTACAACTGCTGTCAGTCCAGTTCTGCCGCCTTCACCGATTCCAACCGCACTTTCAACATAGGTTGTTACGTTTGTTGTGCCAAGCATAGAGCCTATAATAGTGGCCCCACCGTCAATAGTCAGGGCTTCTTTCATTTTTGGCATATTGCCTTTTTTATCAACCATTGTTGTGTTTCGAGTAAGGCCTATAAATTTTGCAATACTGCCGTAAAAGTCAATGATGAAAAGGATTAGAATGACACTTATAATTTTAGTATTGAAAATAACACTAAGATTGAATGCGAATGTTCCACTTAGCATTTCTTTTGAGACTTTTACGGGTTCTATAATTTCACCAATTCCAAGTAAATGAGCAACAACAGAGGCAATAATAATTGAAATTAAAATTGTTCCTTTTACCTTGAAACGGCGCAATACAAGAGTAATAATTAGTCCAATGTAAAAAACATAAGCTTCTGGTGAATTTAAAAGCCCAAGGCCTTTAATCTGTATACCTTCGTAAGCAAGAATACCACTAACCTTTAGGGCAATAAGCATTAGAAAAACACCAACAGAAGCAGCAAGACCAGATTTTAATTTGTCAGGGATTGCTTTGATAATTTGTTCGCGAATGTGTAAAAAGTTGATTACCAACATTACGACTCCAGACCAAAATACAGCCCCAAGTGCGTCTTGCCAGACAAATCCAAGTGTTCCTACTACGATAAAGGCAACGTATGCGTTCATTTCTAATCCTGGAGCAAGTGAAAAAGGTTTGTTTGCCCAGAGCCCCATAATGATTGTTGCCAATGAAGAAACAATAACAGTAGCAAAAAAAACTACACTTTTGTTAATTCCTGCTTCAGATAAAATTGTTGGATTAACTACAAAAATGTAGGACAAAGATAAGAATGTAGATAGTCCTGCGAGGATTTCAATTTTCCAAGTAGATCCAAGTTGTTTAAAATCAAAATAGTTCTCAATTTTTTGTATCATATTATTAATGATTAGTTGTTATTCTAGCAATATATAATAAAAAGAAAGAAATGTCTATGGGAATTCAACAAAAATATTTATAAATAGCTTATCTTAGTATATAAAAGGCTGTTGACTAATCTTCGACAACATGGTACTGTTGTAATGTGTTTTGATGAAATAAATAATATATGCAAGATGAGACACTAAAACAATTAGGATTTGATGAAAAAGAAATTACTGTATACACTACTTTGTTACAACATGGGGTGCTTTCTTCTACAGAAATTGCTAAGTTAACCCGAATAAATCGAACAACAGTGTATGGTGTGGTAAGAGAATTGATTAAAAAAGAGGTTGTTGTAGAAGATTTTGGTTCTCCAATTCGTAAATTTAGCGCATTATCTCCAAATAGTTTAGAGAATATTCTTCAAAAAGAAGAAAAAAAATTAGAAAAAAAGAAATTGTATACTCTTCGTGCAATTCGTGAGCTAAATGTTTTTACTCAGGAAAGTAAATATTCTGTTCCTAAGATTGTATTTATGGAAGAAGAAGGGATTGAATCACATTTATACAGACAAGCCCCGTTGTGGAATAAGAGCATGAAAGAACGAGGAGTAGACTATTGGGGATTTCAGGATGTTTCATTTGTTGAAATGTATGAAAAATGGATTGATTGGTATTGGACAGAAGAAAAAACGTCAGAAGATATTGAGTTAAAATTATTAAGTAATGAAAAGACAGATAAGATAAGAAAAAAGAATTATGATAACCGACAAATTCGTTTTTGGGGGAAAACGGAAGAGTTTACTGCAACAACATGGGTTATGGGAGATTATATTGTCATGATTATGACACAAAAACGACCATATTCTATTGTTGAAATACATGATGCTGTTTTGGCGCATAATATGCGTGGTGTATTTAAAGGAATTTGGGAGAGTTTTGTTGTGCCTGAATAATTTTTAGGGTAGTTTTATTGACAAACCAGACATTTTCTAGTACTGTATCTATATACACAAATGCATTTGAGCCGTTATCAGCGGTGAGCAGGGGAAAGAAATCTTGTTTTTCAAGAAAGTAGAATCCCTCGGGTAAGCCCGACACAGCAGTTCAAAGTAAAATTTAGGGTGGTACCGCCTTTATATAGGCCCCTATTATCTAAATAGTGGTTTTTTTATTATAAGAAATTTATAATTTATCATTCACCATTCATAATTGAATAATATGCCATACAATGCAAACGAACAAGAACAAAAAATAATGGAGTTTTGGAGACAAAACAAAACCTTTGAAAAATCAGTAAACGAAAGAAGTGAGAATAAGCCTTATGTTTTTTATGATGGGCCTCCTTTTGCTACAGGACTTCCGCATTATGGTCATATATTGGCTTCTGCTATGAAGGATCTTGTCCCACGTTTTTGGACGATGAAGGGTTACCGTGTTGAGCGTAAATGGGGTTGGGATTGTCATGGACTTCCTATTGAAAACATTGTAGAAAAAGAACTCAATCTTGGAAGTAAACAAGATATAGAAAATTATGGTATAGCAAATTTTAATGAAGCTTGTCGAGGAATGGTTTTGACTTATGCAGAAGAATGGAAAAAGACTATCGAACGAATGGGGCGTTGGGTTGATATGGAAAATGATTATAAGACCATGGATCTTCCTTTTATGGAGAGTGTTTGGTGGGTGTTTAAAGAGCTTTGGGAAAAAGGATATGTCTATGAAGGCAAAAAAGCTATGCATATTTGTCCTCGTTGTGTTACTCCGCTTTCTAATTTTGAAGTAACACAGGGGTATAAGGATATCAAAGATATTTCAGCGACTGCGCAGTTTAAAGTGCTTGAGGGGAAAGAAAAATTTGATGTAGAAGGGGATCTTTATATCCTTGCTTGGACCACCACTCCATGGACACTTCCTGGAAATGTACTTTTGGCAGTTGGGGAGGATATTGAATATTCTCTTGTAAAGTTTGAAGGAAATACTTTTGTTGTTGCAAAAGATCTTTTGATGAAAAATTTTGAAGAAAAAGAATTCGAGGTGTTATCACAAGTAAAGGGAAGTGATTTTGTTGGGCTCACATATGAACCACTTTTTCCATATTTTGCAGAAACAAAAAATGCTTTTCGTGTGGTAGCGGCTGATTTTGTAACGACGGAAGACGGAACAGGAATTGTACACATTGCGCCAGCTTTTGGTGAAGACGATTATCGTCTTGGGCGAGAAGAGGATGTTGATTTTGTCCAGCATGTAGATATGGAAGGAAAGTTTACTTCTGCTGTAATAGATTTTGCAGGAGTGGAAGTAAAGAATAAGGAAGACCATATGGCGACGGATATTGAAATCATTCGCTATCTTGCACAGAATGGCAAACTTTTTTCAAAGAAAAAATACGAACATAGTTATCCACATTGTTGGCGTTGTGATACTCCGCTTCTTAATTACGCGACCAGTAGCTGGTTTGTAGAAGTTACTAAAATCAAAGAAGAGCTTCTTGAAAATAATAAAAAAATTAATTGGGTTCCTGATCATATTAAAGATGGACGTTTTGGATTGTGGCTTGAAGGAGCTCGTGATTGGGCAGTTTCTCGTACTCGTTATTGGGGAACTCCACTTCCTATTTGGAAAAGTGATGATGGAGATACGATTTGTATTGGTTCTGCCGAAGAACTTTCTGAATTATCAGGAAAGGAAGTAAAAGATCTGCACAAACATTTTATCGATGATATAGAAATTACAAAGGACGGAAAAGTATACAAACGTATTACGGAAGTTTTTGATTGTTGGTTTGAGTCTGGATCTATGCCATACGGACAAATGCATTATCCATTCGAGAATAAAGAAAAATTTGAATCAGGATTTCCAGCTGAGTTTATTGCTGAAGGGCAAGATCAAACACGTGGATGGTTTTATACTTTGCATGTGCTTGCTACGGCTTTGACCCTTGGGGAAGAATCTTCTATACCAAAGGAATGTAGTCCTGCCTTCAAAAATGTTATTGTGAACGGAATTGTGCAAGCAGAAGACGGAAAGAAAATGAGTAAAAAGCTCAAAAATTATCCAGCACCAGAGCTGATCTTTGAAAAGTATGGAGCGGACGCTATGCGATATTATCTCATGGCTTCTCCTGTGGTGCATGCAGAAGCTTTGGCTTTTTCTGAAGTGGGAGTGAGGGAGGTGTATAATAAGTTGGTGAATACTTTGGTGAATGTTTTAAATTTTTATGAGATGTTCGCTGTATCACGAGACACGAGACAGGTAACATATACCAATCTTAAATCAGAGAACGTTTTAGATAAATGGATTTTGGCGAAGCTTCAAAATTTGGTAGAAGAGGTTACGGTAAATATGGAAGAGTATAAGCTTGCGGAAGCTGCTCGTCCTATTATGGAATTTGTGACAGAATTATCACAGTGGTATATTCGTCGTAGTCGTGAAAGGTTTAAATCAGGAAGCGAAGAGGATAAATCTGCTGCACTTGCAACACTTAGGGAAGTTCTTTTGACTTTATCAAAAGTGATGGCGCCTTTTACTCCTTTTATTTCTGAACATGTATATCAGGAAGTAAGCGGGCAAAGTGAAAAATCGGTTCATTTAGAAATGTGGCCAGAGCTGAATGAGGAGCTCAAAAATCCTGAATCGCTTGAAACCATGGAAAGCGTGCGTAAGCTCGTAGAGCTTGGTCTTTCTCTTCGTAAAGAAGTAGGAATTCGTGTGCGTCAGCCACTTTTGGCTCTTGGCGTAAACAAAGAACTTGAAGAAGGGTATAAAGTAATTATTGCGGAAGAAATGAATGTGAAGGAAGTTGTTTCTTTATCTGATGCTTCTGAATGGATGAAGAAGGAAGACAAAGGGCTTGAAGTTGCTCTCAATACAGAAATAACAGAAGAACTCAAGAAAGAAGGACTTTTGCGTGAGGTGGTTCGTGCGGTGAATCAGATGCGCAAAGAAAAAGGATTCACCAGAGAAGACCGTGTCGTGGTGCACTATAAAGTAGAGGACGAACTTCTCAGTAGTGTCTTTAGTGATTATGCAGAAGAAATTAAATCATCAGTGCTCGCTGACTCACTTGATGTAGGTGAGGGAGAAGAAGCAAAAGTAGGGGATGTAATGATGCAACTTCAGGTAGAAAAGAAATAAAGATATTTTTTTTAGAAAAAGAGGAATGTTTGTATAAGCATTCCTCTTTTGACAAAGTAAGAATATTTGCGTACACTTAGGTTACACATTATTAAATATTGTATGATTAAAATAATGCCTAAATTTTTTTATAAGCTTGGATAGTACTTTTTTCTTGTTATGAAAAAATATTCAAAAAAGAAGATATTTTTTTAGAGAGTTTTATTAAAGATATTGAAAAAGCTCGTAAAGATGTTTGTCAGGGGCGAGTGTATTCATTTGATCAAGTTATAAAAGAGTTAGGATTATAAAATAAAATTATATGAATAGTACAGTGAAAATAAGTAGAAGTAAAAAAGAACAAGCAGTGGTATATTTTTTATATGAAGACAAATTAAAAGAATTATCTTTATTAGAAAAAAAAGAACAAGATGCTGTAAAAACAGTACTTAAAACAAAAGATTTTGAAGGAAAAAATGGACAGATTTCTTTATTATATGTTGGAGAGAAACGTTTGTTCATTGTTGGTCTGGGGAAAAGAAAAGAATGCAATATTCGTCATTGGAAACAAGCGGTAGGCTCTGTTCTTATGCAAGCACAAAAGAAAAAAATAACGCAAATAAGTATGCTGATATCAAAAATAGTTTCTTCTTATGTTGATACAGATCTATTTGCACAAACGGGGACTGTTTCTGCGTATAATGCACTGTATGCCTTTGACGATTTTAAAGAAAAAGAGGCAAAGGTTGTTGCGGTAAAAAGTATTGAGTGGATTGTTGCAGATAAAAGGATCAGTAATTTATTTATAAAAGGAGTTAAAAAGGGAAAATATATTGCAGAAGGCGTTTTATTTACACGTATGCTTGGTAATACGCCACCGACAGAAATGACACCAACTCTTTTGGCTGATCATGCAAAAGATTTAGAAAAAAACAAAAATATATCAGTGCAAATATTAAACAAAAAACAGATTGAAGCAAAAAAAATGGGTTGTTTGCTTGCTGTGTCACGTGGGTCTGTTCTTGAGCCAAAATTTATTATTGTTGAATATAAAGGAAAGGATAGTAAACACCCAACAGTGCTTGTTGGAAAAGGAATTACTTATGATTCTGGTGGTCTTTCATTAAAACCTGATCCATACATGCGCGACATGAAATTTGATATGTTAGGAGCTGCAACTGTATTGGGGATTATAAAAGCGGCCGCAAAGATGGGTTTAAAAAAACATATTATTGGGCTTATTCCTGCATGTGAAAATATGCCGAGTGGAGATGCGTATCGACCAGATGATATATTAACTGCAATGAATGGTAAAACAGTTTTAATTGAAAATACTGATGCAGAAGGTCGACTAATTCTTGCTGACGCACTTGTGTATGCACAAACACTTCAACCAAAAGAAGTTATTGATTTTGCTACACTTACTGGAGCATGTATGGTTGCATTAGGGAATGAGCGATCAGGATTGTTTACTCCAGAAGATGATTTGGCTGATAAATTAGACGCTGCATCAAAAAATATTGGAGAAATGTTATGGCGTTTGCCAGTGGGGGAAGAATATACAACAGCAATGAAATCTGAAATTGCAGATATTAAAAATCTAGGCGGTGTAGGTAATCCTCGTTTTGGTGGTGCGTCAACAGCTGCGGCATTTTTACAATTTTTTACACAAAATGAAAAAGGTAATGCATATCCATGGGCACACATTGATTTATCTTCTTGTTATTATGGCGAAAGTGGTAAAGCTCACATTCGTGGTGGCGCAAATGGTTTTGGTGTAGAAACGATGATACAATATTTTTCTTAAATTATGATTTCATATATTGCTGGAACGATAAAACAAATATCTCAAAAACATATTGTTGTATTAACAAATGCTGGTTTGGGATATGAAGTATTTGTTACTACAGGTCATGCTTCAGAATTACGTATTGGACAAGTTATTGAATTACCAACATATTTAAAAGTAGCAGAAACTGCTTTAGAATTATTTGGTTTTCGTTCAGAAAAAGAAAAATATTTTTTTCAATTACTTTTATCTGTAAAAGGGATTGGTCCTAAGGGAGCCTTAAATATTTTGGCACTCGGATCAATTGTTGATGTACAGTCAGCTATCGGTCGGGGAGACATTAAATATTTAACTGCTGTGCAAGGTATGGGGAAAAAAACAGCAGAGCGATTAGTTGTCGAGTTGAAGTCTAAAGTAGACGCTGTAGATCAAACATCAATAGCGTCTGAAGTGGGTTCACTTGGAGAGGTGGTTGAGGCTTTGGTAATTATGGGTTATTCAAAAGAAGATGCAAGAGATGCAATAGATGGATTAAGTGGCGATGAACCAGTTGAGGTATTGCTTCGTTCTGCGTTGAAGCATTTGGGGTAAGATGCAATATTGTTGGCCATATAAAAAAGCACACCATGAATTGATGTGCTTTTTTGTTTTTGACTGTTTTTAATAGTGGGTCCTTCAACTCGTTTTACTCGCTCCCCGTAAAAAACACGTGGCACAGCAGGATGACATTTTTACAGAATTGCAATACTTGCTACTGTATCACCACTCGCTTTAAAGCGCATAACACGTACGCCTTGTGTTGCACGACCGAGTGTTGAAATACTCTTTAATGCAATTCGGACCACTTGTCCTTTCTTTGAAATAAGCATCACATCTTGTTCTTCTGTGTTATTCATAAGACGTGCACCAATAATATTTCCTGTTTTGGCAGTAATTTGCATCGTTTTGATTCCACTACCACCACGTCCTTGAATTTTGTATTCATTTAATAAGGTTCTTTTTCCTAAACCATTTTCTGAGATAACGAGTAGTTCAAGCACTTTTTGTTTTGTAAGTTCAGGCTGGGCCATTGCCATGCCAATGATTGTATCATTTGATTTTAAACGAATACCACGAACACCAGCTGCGGTTCTACCCATTGCACGAATACTTGATTCGTTAAAGTGTATTGCTTGTCCCAGTGAGGTTACAAGGATGGTTGTGTCTTTTCCAGTTGAGGGGCGTACCCATTCAAGCATATCGTCTTCTTTGATTTTAAGCGCTATTAATCCTGATCGACGAACATTTTTAAAATCAGAAAGCTTTGTCTTTTTTATTGTTCCTTGGTTGGTCACCATAACTAAGTACTCAAATTTACTCATATCTGCCATAGAAAGAATTGCAGAAACAGATTCATTTGGTGCTAATTGTAAAAAGTTTACCAATGCTTGGCCTTTTGATGTCCGGCTTGTTTGTGGAATGTCGTAAGCATGGAGTTGGAATACACGCCCTCGTGTTGTAAAGAAGAGTAAATTATCGTGTGTATTTGTAGAAATAAGCTGTTCAACAACGTCTGCTTCTTTTGTGGTTAAGCCAATGACTCCTTTTCCACCACGATGTTGTTGTTTAAAGGTATCAATAGGCATGCGCTTAATATATCCATCTTGAGTGCTCATAATGATGGTTGGTTCATTGGGCACCAAGTCTTCAATAGAGAATTCTTGTACACCGTGTGGAATGATCACCGTTCTTCTGTGCTCTCCGTATGTCTCTTGTATTTCTTGAATTTCCGTTTTAATTTTTTCTAAAATTCTTGCTGGGCTTTTTAACAACGCTTTGAGGGCTGCAATTATCGCCATTTTTTCTGCTAACTCTTCTTCAATTTTCTTTTGTTCGAGATTGGCGAGTTGTTGCAAGCGCATATCAAGAATTGCTACAGTTTGTCTTTCTGTAAATTTAAATTTCTTGATCAAATTTTTCTTTGCTTCTTCTTTATCTTTTGATGAGCGAATAGTTTGAATAACTAAATCAATAGCATCAAGTGCTTTTTTAAGTCCTTCTAAAATGTGTGCACGTTCTTCTGCTTTTTCTAAATCAAATTTTGTTCGGCGTACAATAACTTCTTGACGATGTTTTATAAATTCTTCAAGAACGGTTTTGATATTGAGCAGTCGTGGTTGAATTCCGTCAACGAGGGCGATCATGTTGACATGAAAAGTCGTTTGCAAGTCAGTGAGTTTAAAGAGGCGATTGAGTGTCTTTTTTGGAAATGCATCTTTTTTAAGATCAATAACGACACGGACACCATCTTTATTTGACTCATCACGTAAATCTTTAATGCCATCAATTTTCTTTTCGGTTACAAGATGGGCAATTTTTTCGAGTAATGTTGCCTTGTTTACTTGGTAAGGAATCTCACTAACAATAATTCGAAAGTGGCCATTCTTTTTTTCTTCAATATTTGTTTTTGCACGTAACACAATACCACCTCGTCCAGTTGCAAAAGCCGTTTTTATATCTTCTCTGTTGTAAATAATTCCTCCAGTAGGAAAATCTGGTCCTGTGAGGTGTTCCATGAGGTCATCAATCGTTGCTTCTGGGTTATCAATTAGGTGTGCTGTTGCTGCACAAAGTTCAGAGAGATTGTGTGGAGGGATATTTGTTGCCATTCCAACAGCAATACCCATGCTTCCATTTAATAGTAAGTTTGGAAGTTTACTTGGAAGTACACGAGGTTCGCTTCCTGAACCATCGTAGTTTTCTATGAAGTCGACTGTTTTCTTTTCAATATCGAGAAGCATCTCTTCTGCAATTTTTTGTAATTTTGCCTCAGTATATCTCATTGCGGCTGCACTATCTCCATCCATTGATCCAAAGTTTCCTTGACCGTTTACAAGTGGGTTGCGCATAGAAAAATCTTGTGCCATACGAACAAGAGAATCGTAAATAGCACTATCACCATGTGGATGGTACTTTGCCATTACCTCACCGACAACATGGGCTGATTTTCTAAATTTTGAATTACTTTTAAGACCAATCTTCCACATGGCATATAAAATGCGTCTGTGCACTGGTTTAAGCCCGTCACGCACATCTGGTAAAGCACGAGCAACAATAACACTCATGGCATAATCAAGATAAGATGTTTTCATTTCATCGATCAGCTGAACCGGTTCGACATATGGAGTAATCGCTGCCGGCGCTTCTGTGTTCAGTTCTTTCTTTGGCATAAAATCGTTATAGTTAAGTATCTGGGGTATCAAGAGCAGTGCTACTTGCTTGAATTTGTGGAATAATTGCTTTGAGTGCTTCTTTCACCTCTCCTTGTGTCAGTGTTTGCTCAGTTTCAGTTATAAGCGCGCTTGAGTCTTTCCCGACAGAATCAATAATCTCTTGAATATCGCTGGTTGCCTCAGAAAGGGGACCTGATTTAAGTGGATTATATTTTTTAATATCCTGTATCAAAAAGGATATGTGGGCAATCCAGAAGACAAATATACAGATACTGACAGTACCAACACCAATGAACAATAAGCGTTTTTTTTGTTGATCATGTTTTCTTGTGTTTTCGGTAGCCTTTTTTTCAAGTGGTTTGCTAAGCTCTGTTGCAATAGAATTAACTGCTTGGCGTATTTGTTTTCTTTTTTTAGGAGAAATAGGGTGCTTTTTTAATTTGTTTGAGTGATTTTCCATAGGGTATATGGGAAAATAAATTATTCTTTGGCAATAACGATAAGATGCATTTCTTCTTGCGGAAGATCTTTTTTCTTAATAATAACTTTTTTCTCTGCTTCTTGGGGGCGAATGCCAATTTCTTTAATAAATGATTCAACGGGAGCAGATTTAGGATCATTGTCTGATTGAACATTCATTGGGATAACTATACGTGGTTCAATTTGTTGAACAATTTTTCGAGCAACTGCTGCAGTATATGTATTTTCTCCACCAACAGGAATACATAAAATATCTACACCAGATAATACTTCTAACTGTTCATCGCTAAGTGGAATGTTTCTTTGTCCAAGATGGCCAATAGTTACGTGTTCTGTTTGTAAACGAAGAAGTGTGTGGCCTGGAGCATTACCAGGAATAGCGCGGATGAGCACTCCTTTAACTTCCCATTCTCCTGCAGAATTTGCAATAAAGGGTGTACCAGAAATCGTAATAGAGTTTTTTTCTCCCCGAGTATATAAGACAATATCAGCAGTTAAATTTCGGGGGAAAGTACCTTCTTCTGGTTTGTATGGGTCGATAATGACGACTACTTCATCATTTGCAGGTTTTGTTTGTATTTTAAATGCGGTCGTTCCGTACCAAGAGATATGCATAAATCCTCTGAATTACAAGTAAAAATGTCCCCTATGTTATATGCGATAGGTTTGTTGATCTTTATTATACGGTATTTTAAGTGAGTTTGCAAGGGTATTTACTATTCATTTTTTCCCCAAATATACACAATTTTACCCTTGCATTTTTAATAGGTGTATGGTATGCTATAGCAGTTATTTATATCACAAATATGTGATGCTTACTTGTTTATATGAGTAGGTTAATGTTTTTAGAGCTCTATGGCAACAAAAACACAAGAAAATTTTGAAGAATTATTGCAAGATTACTTTGCAAAATTGCCTAAGGTTGGCGAAATAGTAAATGGTACAGTTATCTCTGTTGATAATGGTGCTGTGCGTTTAGATATCAACGGTTTAATGACTGGTGTTATTCGAGCACGGGAGTTATTTACGGAATCAAGTGAATATGCAAACATTTCAGTAGGAGATGTTGTTGAAGCGACTGTTATTGAGCAAGAAAATGAAACTGGTGAAATGGAATTGTCTTTTCGTATTGCAGGATATCAACGTGTGTGGGACCGTATGGTTGAACATGTAGGTGATGGTCTTACAATTGAGGCAAAAATTATTCACGCAAATAAAGGTGGATTAATGGTACAAATTGATGCGTTGACTGGATTTATGCCGGTGAGCCAACTTGCTCCAGATAACTATCCACGTGTACAGGGTGGAGATAAAAATCGTATTTTAGAGCATTTGCAAGCGCTTGTGGGTACTATCATGAAAGTAAAAGTGCTTGATGCAAATCAAAAAGATGAAAAATTGATTCTTTCTGAAAAAGCTGTTTGGGAAGATGATCAAAAAGCTGTACTTGAATCATATAAAATTGGTGATGTGGTTGCTGGTGAAGTAAGTGCGCTTACTTCATTTGGAGCATTTATGAAATTTGGTGCTGGTCTTGAGGGACTTATCCATATTTCAGAAATTGTTTGGCAACGCATTGATCATCCAAAAGATGTATTGAAAGTTGGAGATAAAGTTGAAGCACAAATTATTGATTTAAATAAATCAAAGATTTATCTTTCTATGAAGCGTCTTATTGACGATCCATGGAAAAGAGTAAAAGATTTGTATACTGTTGGCCAAAAGGTAAAAGGTGCGGTACATAAAGTTGAACCGTTTGGTTTAATGGTTAAATTAGATAGTAATATTCACGGTTTGGCACATATTTCTGAGTTGTCAAATAAAGCAATTAGCGACTTGAGTGAATTAAAATCAATGTTTGTTATCGGTGAAGATCATGAATTTGAAATTATCAACATTGAACCAGCTGAACACCGTTTAGGTCTTCGTCTTGCTGGGGTCAAACCAAAAAAACAAGAAAAAAAGACAGAAGAAAAAGTTGAAGAGAATAAAGAGGTTGTTGTAGAAACTCCTTCAACTGAAGTGCTAGAAGTAAAAGAAGAAGCTACTGAATAATTATTTCAGTATAATACAATAAAAAACTCCCGTGAAAATGGGAGTTTTTATGTTGACTTTTGTTTTATTTTGGTATATGGTGTATAAGGATCTTTTACAACATAGAGGAGAATACAAATGGAGATGCAAATTAGTTGCTTCGGCAGCAGTGAAAAAGCCCCAAATGCACTTCCCGCACCACCAAGACTTAGGACCCTTGTCAGTCTGAGTTGTGGAATTTCTTCACAAGAATTTTTGCAAACAATTCAGAATTTGGGTGTGCAACAAATCTGGGACATTCGTTTGACTCCGACATATGTGTCACGTTTCAAAAGACCAGATTACGGAAGTGATCAACAATTGTTTAGGGAAATGTGTACGCAAATGTCGGTTGAATATAGGCATGTTCCTATATTTGCTCCGACACAAGAAATGCGCCATGCATTTAATCGTGCAACAGAAAATTCTGATACTCGTTTAGGTGCATGGACAAGTTACCTTGAAGATTTAGAAGTCTTGATGCAAGAAAGGAGGGCTATTACTTTAAGTCAAGAAGGGCTTAATCAAGCGCCAGAAGTCGTTGCTGCTGTTTGTTCTTGTCACTATCATGATGATTGTCACAGGAGCTATGTCACAGCAATGTTACATCACTACATACAAGGAGTATACATACATGTTGTAGACCCTAATAAGGAAAAACGTCGCCCAAAGTATCCACGAAGATGGCGTCAGCATGATTTCCCAATGGTGGGACTGCTGGCAAATGCACCACAAAAGAGCTGAGGAGAATACTCTTGCTAGTTGACACGTACGCTTTGATTTTATCTGAGACAATAATTGGTGGTGATCATTTTTGTACCAATTGTCTCATTAAAGAGGGTGAAAACTATCGGCAAATTCGGCTTAGAAGTGCTGGTAATAATCATCTAGCATATCACATGCTGCCTTCACAGGCACGGAGGCACTGGAAAATGGGGCAAGTTATAATACTTCCTCCATTTAAGAAGCCAAGTAATTGGTTTTGGCGAGGAACTCATCCAGAAGATGTGATTGTAGAACCAAGAAAAATAAAGGCTGTAAATCTTCATAGAGACCCTGATGGGGATCGTTTTCTTGGATTAATAGAGCCATTTACATACCAAAGTCTTGAGGCTCTATATCCAGAACACATAAAAGATGGAGGAAGTATATATTACCCAGCTGATGCGATTTTAGAGCGATCTGTTGGGTATGTCCGACTCCCATCTGTTTCTATACGTAGAAACGATTGGGGAAAACTGCGAGCGCGCGTAGAGATAACTTCTCCTCGTCGATCACTATCAAGGATATATGATTTTTCTATCGTTGGTAAAGATCTGCGCAATAGGGTTGAGTCAGGCGACATTCGTATAGGGAGCACATTTGAGAATGTGCTGTGTCGGTTGAGTCTTGCTGGACCGTATGCACAACAAAGAAACCAGTGTTACGTAATGCTTAGCCACATTCATGGCGTCTAGTGTAATGTGATACTGACCGAAAAAAGCTACCCTTGTGATCTGGAGGATTACAAGGGTTTTTTAATATAAAAGTACTCTATCAACAGGCTCTCATTGACAGGAGTTATTTTTTCATATATAGTAATTAGTTAGTAGAGAGCATATAATGATGTATGCTGTCTTAAAAACGCCCGTAACCTACAACTAAACCGAAATGTCCTTGGAGGGGAAAATGGAAGCTATCCTTTATGTATTTGCGAGCGGGTTGCTCCAACAAAGCGAAGGTGTTCTCTCCTTTTTTGGGGGTGGAACATTCGTTTCTGTCGATGATGTCTGTGCTCACTTGTTTTCCTTAGGAAGACAAATGGGTAAAAAGATAAATACTAATTTTTTCAAAATTACAAAGGGTTCTTTGTTGCTCTTGGATGTGGATAATCAAGAAGCCGGATTTATTTGCCCTCGTTTGAGGGAGAGTAAATTAGAGTTTTTTTCTTTTTTGGAATTGTTTAATTGGTGGGGTAGTTTGAGAAATAGATTTGAGTTCGTCATAAGAGATTATGGTGGGCTTAATTCTCATTTTACCTATATTCTCGATAGAGAGGGAAGAGGTGAAATATTTTCAAACACCCATATACAGTATAAGGGGCTTGCAAGGGGAATAGGAGAAAGGACGGTATGTATTCTTTCTCCAAATTCTCAATTACATCAGCATGCGGAGGTCGATGACACGCCGCGTCGTCTTGACCCACCAGAGGGAGAGCTTAATATAGGTATAAGAATCTCTCTTTGGCTTATTAAGCCCGGACAGGGCTTAAGGGTGGGGGAGAGGATAGTTCTCCGCAATGTTGGCGGGGAATTGCAAGAGGAGCGTTTTGCTTTGTAATGGCGCAGTCTGGGGGACTGCGTCTATTTTTTTAGGTACTGAGACATTGACAAATACCCACTTTTTTGGCTATACTATGCAAACATATGTTTATGTATAATTATTGAAACTTATGAAATCACTGTTGAAAAATATTACTATTATTGTGTTGGTTCTTTTTTCTGTGGCAGCTGCAGCAAGTTTTGTGGATATGTCACAAGAAGGCCCAGAAGAAATTGGAGTAAATCGTCTTGCACAAGAAGTAAAAGATGGGCAAGTAAAAATGGTAGAAATCGAAGGAGATACCTTGATTATTACTCTTCATGAAGAAGATAAAAAGCAAGAGTTAAAAAAAGAATATGGCCAACCATTTACTGAATTAATGCAAAATGTTGGTGTTTCTCCTGAAAGTTTAGGGCAAGTAGAAGTTTTAGTAAAAAAAGATCCTGAATGGAAATTATTTTTAATGGGTCTTGCACCATTTTTACTTCCATTTTTGTTAGTAGCAGGGCTTATTTATTTTATGAGTCGCCAAGTACAAGGAGCAAACAGTAAAGCAATGAGTTTTGGCTCATCAAAAGCAAAAGAAGCTAAACCAGATGAAAAACATACAACAAAATTTAAAGATGTAGCTGGAGCACAGGAAGCAAAGGAAGAATTAAAAGAAATTGTGTCATTTTTAAAGCATCCTAAAAAGTTTGCAGACATGGGGGCAAAAATTCCTCGTGGTGCATTACTGATGGGAGCTCCTGGAACAGGAAAAACACTTCTTGCAAAAGCGGTGGCTGGGGAAGCAGAAGTTCCATTTTATCATATGAGTGGTTCTGAGTTTGTGGAGATGTTTGTGGGTGTCGGTGCAAGTCGTGTTCGTGACTTGTTTAATAAAGCTAAAAAATCTGCACCAGCAATTGTATTTATTGATGAAATTGATGCTGTTGGTCGCAAGCGTGGTGCAGGACTCGGTGGTGGGCACGATGAACGTGAGCAAACATTAAATCAAATTTTGGTAGAGATGGATGGATTTGCACCAAACTCAGGAGTGATTGTAATGGCAGCAACTAATCGTCCAGATGTTTTAGATAAAGCTTTGCTTCGTCCGGGTCGTTTTGATCGTCGTATTGTTATTGATATGCCAGATATTAATGATCGAGAAGAAATCTTAAAGGTGCATGCAAAAAACAAACCATTTGCAAAAGATGTAGACTTACGTATTATTGCAGAGCGTACTCCTGGATTTACAGGAGCAGATTTAGAAAGCTTATTAAATGAAGCCGCAATTTTAGCAGTAAAGAAAAATAAAAAAGAAATTAGAGAGGATTTTGTTCGCCAAAGTATTGACAAAGTGCTTTTGGGACCAGAAAAACGTTCACGAGTGCTCAGTGATAAAGAAAAAGAAATGACGGCATATCATGAAGCAGGGCATGCGATTGTGGGACACTTTTTAAGACATTGTGATCCTGTGCGTAAAGTATCTATTATCGGTCGTGGTATGGCTGGTGGGTATACACTTTCAATGCCTGCAACAGACAAACGCTATCAAACAATTGCACAATTTAGAGATGATCTTGCAATGACCATGGGTGGGTATGTGATTGAAAAAATGCAATATGGTGATGATCAATTATCAACTGGCCCTTCAAGTGATTTAAAAAAAGCAACTCAAATTGCGACAAAAATGGTAATGCAATATGGAATGACAAGTGATTTAGGGCCACGGGTATATGGTGATAATGAAGAACTTATTTTTTTGGCACAAGAAATTCATGAAAAGAAAAATTATAGTGAAAAAACAGCAGAACAAATTGATATGGCTATTAATGAAATTCTTGCACAAGCTGAAAAAACAGCAAAAGAAACATTAATTAAATACAAAAAAGAAACAGAGGCTTTGGTAAAAGCACTTATCAAAGATGAAACAATTGAGCAAGAGGAGTTTATAAATATTGTTGGTAAAAGAAATGAAAAATAAGTAGTATTAAAGTAAAAAAATCCCCAGAAGGGGATTTTTTTATATACTGCGTTGTAAAGGTATTTCTTCCGTTCGTGCCATGCTTATGGCAGTTAATGGTCTTGTGTCACTTGTTTGATCTACTAATTTTATTTGTATTGAACCAAACTGATCTTTTGTCAATTTAAATGTTGAAATTTGATTAGGTAAGTCTATTGCTAATATTGGGGGATTTATGTCGTGAGTAGGAGCTGTATTAAAAAAGAAATCTTTTCCTTTTTCATCTGTTAGTTTTATACTATGTATAAATTTTCCCTCAGTACCTCGGTATCGCCGAGCAACATCTTGTAGAGATGCATCTTGCAGACCATAACCATGAGCAATTAGTTGATCCATGAGTATCGGATTTTCTTCAATAAATCTTCGTTGGGCTGCTTCTTTAAGTGATATTGCTTTAAGTTCTTGTTTGCCATTCTCTTTTGTTATGACTTTGTGTAATCCAAATCCTGAATTTTTTGGATCTCCTGTGAAAGAAACAGGTGTCGGTGTATCTGTTTCTTTGTAAAAAAGAGCTGCTTCGCCTGTTTCAGGATTTTTACTGTGTGCTAGTGTTAAATATCTTTTTGTATATGTTCCCTTTTCAAATAATGCATCAATTTCATCTGCTGTCGCTACAATAAATCCATCTTCTATCATTGCTTCTGTTCGTTCACGATGTCCTGCATCACCTTTTTCTCCCATTTCTATTAATCGTTTTTTTCCATCTTTTTGTAACTCTACTTTATAATGTTCTGTTGTATAAAGAGTTGAATCTAAAAAAGTAGGTACTTCTTCAGTATTTTTATTGGTATAATATAAAAATGTTTCTCCGTTGTTTAAAGTGATAACAGTTACATACGAAGAATAAATATCAATAGACCCTTTCGTTTTGTAAAGATCAATTGTTTCTTGTGGAATTGGGAGATAACCACCTTCCTTTAACTGTGTTATTTCTTGAGATAAATTTTCTGATTCAGTGGGCGAAAAATTTGGGGGATACAATTCTACTGCTAGCATAAAGAAAAATTAAATACAAGAAAAAACTTATGTGTATAGTATGTAATTATTATATGTATAGTAACAAGAATAATTACTTTTGCCAATAGAGCGTTTTATGAGCTTGTGTGTGGAATGAGTTCTTGTTTCCCATCGATATTCTGTATTCGATAAATATCACATTCAAAATCTTGATAATTTGTACCATCTAAAAAATCAATTTCTTCTGGATTATCAGTGTTTTTATAAAAAAGAAGACTTCTGTTATTTGTGGTATCAAGAAGTGTTACTTTGGTCAAATATGGTTTATTGAAACTTTTTGATGTAAGACGTTGATGTAGTGTGGGAGTATCTGTTAAAATAAAATTATGATCAAGCATCAATTGCAATCTTTGCTCATGTGCATTTTGTTTTATTTCTTTATTTTCTCCCATTATATCAACAGGAATTAAATGGTAGGGGGCAAGATTATCCATTTCTCGAAAGATCCCTTTGTGTGCTACCATCTTATTATCTTCTCGTCTTAATACTTTAGCTTCTTTTCTGCTTTCTTTTTCACTCTGTATCTGTTCTGCTCGTGTGGGAGGGATTACTTTGAAAAATTGGATAAACGATGAGATTGTTTTTTCTGGATATTTAGGAATATCAGGATTATCAGCATCTGTACCTTTGAGAAATATGTAGGTTTGTTCTGTTGTTGGGTCAATCATGCGGACAGTGGTCACGAATGTATATCCTACAAATTGACCACCTTGCTTTATCATTTGATTAAACGTATTTACTGGAATAGAAATATATCCTTGAGCATGCATTTCATTAATAATATGGCTGATTTCACTTAGTTCTTCTTTTTCCCAACCATGTTCTGTTTGATGAACGGGGATTGTGTAAGTTGCTGGGTCATCATCTGTTGGCTTTTCAATAAGGTATGTTTTGATCAAATAATTATCTTCATCGAGGGTATCGTTTGAATTTAAAAAGTTAGGTAGTTCAGGTGCTCTTTCATTTCTTTTTGTAAAAAATAGATGTGGTTTTTTGATTTCAACAATGGTCAAGTATGTTGTATTTGGGAGAGAACCAGCTGTCCATTTATTTATAATGTGTTGTGTCGTTATGTTCCACCCTTGTGATTCAAATTTTTTATTTATTTCTTGTGCAGCTGGCTCCAACATTTCTTCTGTGAGAAGAATCATATTTCTTTTAAGTCCTAACTCATCTTCAGGCTTAATAATATAATGATTGGTAGTATATGAAATATGTTGTGAGAGGTCAGTTGTATCTAGAAAATTTGGTGTATTTGATAACTCTGTTCCTTGTTTTACAAAAACCATTTTTGGTTCTTCTATTATGATAGTAGTAATATATGCTATATCTGGTGGGTTTTCTGTAAGCCATTTATTGACTGTGTTTTGTGTAGTCATTCTCCATCCTTCTTTTGTAAATTTTTTTATCAATTCTTTCTTTATTTCAAGTTCAGTCGGTTCCTTCTCAGCTGGTTCAAATACTTCTTTTGGAAGCGGTGGCATAGCTGGAGGAAGTTCTGATTTTGGTGTCGGACGAAGTTCAGATATAGACATAAAAAATATTAAAATCTAAGAAGAAGCACTGCTGTATGTATTTACTGCATAATTCCAAATAAAGCGTGCTATGATTATACTTATCGTAGCAAGAATATCAGCTATTGCCAAGAGTGGCCATGAAATTTGGCCGAGTAGCATTTTGGTTGAGACCGTTGTAATAAATGCTAGTGGAAAGGTAAAGGTATATACGATACGTACAATATCAGTATACATATCAGTTGGGTAGCGTGCAAGATTATGAAAACGCCAGGCAATGGCATTTGTGCTCCATCCTTCAATGGACTTAAAATTAATTGTTTTAGTTGAAAGGGTGATGCTGTATAAAATAATTTGTCCGCAAGTAAAGGTGAAAAGAAAAAAGAGTAGTGTCATAAACGGGCGTTCAATTGTTTGGTTTGCGATTCCATATGTGATAATTGCAATGCCCAGACCATTTGATACGGTCATGCGTAAAAAGGTGAGTATAATGTAATAGCTGACAATACCAACTAGGCTGTATGTCCCAACCTGTTCACCTGCACCATAGATACTCATCCATAAATAAACCCTGAAAATGTGATGACATGACTAACCAGCAGTAGGCCTAGGTTGAGGCGATACTGCATAAATTTGCTGAGTGTATTTGTATAGACAATCCAATATTTTTTCATAGAGTGCTGCTATTTTAGCATATTCAGAGGAAATAAAAAACCATCTTAGAGATTAAGATGGTTTTTTGGTATATTTGTTTTTAATTAGCTACTTCTTCTAGTAGATCACTATCAAGTAATTCTGCATCTGCTTCTTCTTCTTCTTCTTCTTCTTCAATAAGGTCTGTTGTATCGAGGGTCATGATTTTATCACCTGTATGTACATATACAATAAGAGACAAATTATCTACCTTTGCAAATGGGACTGTAGGGTTTCCTTCTTGTACTGATTTTACTCGTTCGAGGACCAATTGCATAATTCTGTGGCGAATAAGATTTGGATCAAGGTGACCATTTTGTTCTTGCTCAATGTCAGAGATGATTTTTTGAATTTCTCGTGAGAGTAGGTTATCTTCTGGTCCATCTGAACAGGTAATAACTACGTCACCTGCTTCAAGAGTTCCAAAATCAATAGGTTTTGCCATCTCAGCTTGTTGTTCTGGCGTCTTTATAAGGTTAAGGACTTGAGGGGGCCACTCTTCTTGTGGTTTGTTTTGAACAAATCTTATTAATTTTTCAGGGATTTTATGTTCTGCCGCTAGTGTTTTAAGATCAAGCTGCCCCATGAGTATCTGACCTACCTCTTTTCTTTTGTCTAAATAATCAGGATTATTATACAGTTCTTCTTCTTGTGTAAAGTCGACTGTAGTCAGATTTCCATCTTGAATTTTTTCAATATTTTCTCGATTACTTGCACGAGAAATATAAATATTTCCATCACCTACAAGATATCCTGTAGCTTCTGCATTAGGGCCAATTTCAAGACCTGAATAAGTAGTCAGGTCTGCTATAGTATCTTCACCAAATGGATTGAAGCTGTCTTTACCAATTAGACCTACACGGTTTGCGCGTATTTGGGTTTCTTTTGATAATTCCTGAACACCCATTAAAATACCTTCTTGTACAGTACCACCATTTTTTATGGAAGTGTCAACAGCTTGTGCAATAACTGATGAAGCATTTTCTCCATTTCGAGAAGTAGATACTCCATCTGCTATGGAAAACACTACACGGCCGTCTGGAGCTTGTGTAATAACAAGGCTATCTTGTTGTTTTTCTTTACCGCCGTCGTGAAGGTCTGCTGCACATGTACCACCATCAATTTCAGCTGTTTCTATAATAAGTCGACCCTCAGGGTATTTTTCTGCAAAAAGTGGTGTATCAAGTGATACTATAGTTGCCCCTTCACGTAATTCTCTTTTTGATATTTCTGGAATTTCTATTAGATCTTCATCTTCTAGCATGCCTATACCATCATCTTCTAATGTTGTGAGAGCAGTGTCAATTTCTGTTGCAGTAAATTCAGGTGCTTTAGCAATTTTAGCCCCTAGTTCTTCTGTAGGAGGGAGGTCGGTGGTTGTTTCAAATCCTTTTCCAAGTGCTTGGTCTATATCTGTATCCCATTGTGTTTCTGCTGTTATGGGTGTTTTAACCACTTTTGGTGAAACAAATCCCTCAGTCTGTTGTAGGCCTAATGGTAGTGGTTTTTTTCTTCCTTCTGAAAACATACACTAATATATTAAAAATAGAAGTTAATTTGATGTATCTATATAATATCACTTTTCCCAACAAACTTCCAATGTCCGACGGGTAAAGTTGTTAAACGAATCTTTCCTAAGCGAGTACGGCGAAGGGTTTGCACGTGATAACCAAGTATGCCAAACATCTTTCTAATTTGTCTATTCTTTCCTTCTCGGAGTACTATTGTTACAATTGTTTGTCTGCCTTTGTTAAATGTTTTTTTGATCTCAATTCCACGCACAAATTCTCCTTCACCAATATCCATACCTTTTTCAAGTACTGCTATACTTTTTTTATCAAGAGGTTTTGGCAAGGTTACTTCATACTCTTTAGCATGTTTAAAGCGTGGGTGGGTGAGTCTATTTGTTAGCTCTCCATCATTTGTTAAGAGTACTAATCCTTCTGAATCTTTGTCTAGTCGCCCCACAGGGTAGAGACGAACAGAATTAATTTGCTGCTTAATATCGTCTGTGGTTGTTTTGTAATAATTTTCTGCAGTAATAAGGTCTAATACCGATGGACCTTGTTCATTTGTTGTACTACAAATATAGTCAACCGGTTTATTTAACACAATATATTTAGGAGAGATCTGTTGTTTTTTTGTTGGAATATTTTGTTGTTCTGCTCGCATGCCATCAACAAAAATCACTGCAGTATCTGGATTTACTTTTGTAGCCATCTCAGTGACGAGTTTTCCATTTACTTTTACTTTGCCTGCAGCAATAAGCTCATCAGCCTTTCTTCTTGAGCAAATGCCCATGTGTGCAATAGCTTTATTTAAACGAATATCCATATTATGCTTTTCTTATATTTACGCGATTAATGCGTCGTTTACGTATTTCTTCTACTGTACAGACTACATCACCAAGAGGAATTTTGGCTCCTTTTCTTGGAAATTTTTGAAGTGTATCTAAAATAATTTCAGCAATCGTATCTAGGGCGTCTCCTGGAATATGCACATTTAAGAAATCATTAATATCTCGAATATCAGTGTCCCCCGCGACAAGAATTGTATTTTTATCGATACGTTTAATTAATTCTTCATCAATTTGATGCTCATCTGTTATTTCACCAACAAGCTCTTCAATAACATCTTTAAAGGTAATGATTCCTTCAGTTCCCCCAAATTCATCAACAACAATTCCCATGTGGGTTCTGTGTTTTTGAAATTCACGCATAACATCATCAATAGGCATTTGTCCTGGGATGGTAATAATTGGACGAGCAATTGCTTTTACCACTGCAGTTTCTTGGTCTTTATGAAACGCTAACAGCACATCTCTTGCATGGACAAAACCAACAACAATATCGGGTGTTTCTCCAATGACAGGAAAGCGAGTGTGTGGCTTCTCTTCAATAATTTTTGCCGCTTCGGCAATAGTGTGGGTTTCTCGTATAAACGCCATGAGTACACGAGGGGTCATAATATCTTCTGCTGTAATATCATTAAACTTAAACAATCGCTCAATCATCACTCCCTCATTTTGCTCTATAGATCCTTGTTGTAATCCTGTTTGTGCCATTGCCCTGAGTTCTTCTTCGCTAATTGTATCGGGGGTATCTTTTCCTGCAGTAATATTGGTAATCCATTCAAGAATTAATACAAATGGGTAGATGATAAATTGAAAAGATTGTAAAAAAGGAACAGCAAAAATTGCAAATTGTTTTTTATGGGTATTTGCATGTGATTTTGGGATAATTTCTCCAAATACAAGGACAAGGAGTGTCATGATTCCTGTTGTAATTCCAATTACCGCAGAATCAAAAATTTTTCCCATAATAACTGTTGCATAAGAAGATGCAGCAATGTTTACAATATTATTTCCTATAAGTATGGTTGCCAAAAGTCTTCGTGGCTTTTCTTTTAGTTTTTTTATTTTTCTAGATCGTGGAAGCTTGCGTTTAATCATGGCTTCTACTTTTGCATCAGTTAGAGAAATATAAGCAACTTCTGTTGCAGAAAAAAATGCTGAGAGGATAAGGAATAGTATTAAAATACTAATGTCTAAAAACATAAAATAGGGACAGGGGTTAATATATAGAAGACCCTTTAAAGAAGTCTCTTCTATTTTACCTAAATCTACAGAAAAATCAAGAGGTAAAAGTAATAAAGTTCATAACTTTTTTATATAAATAGGATAAGACTCTATATTATTTTAATTATGAATATTTAAAAAGATGGGATAGCCCATCTTTTTTGGTATATGCTCGTATTAATATCTATAATGATCAGGTTTGAAGGGTCCCTCTTGCTTAACTCCAATGTAATCAGCTTGTTCTTTGCTTAATTTAGTTAATTTTACGCCAATTTTAGCCAAATGTAAGCGAGCAACCTCTTCGTCAAGTACTTTTGGTAGACGGTGTACCTTTGTTGCGTATTCTTTCGTCCAGAGCTCTATTTGCGCTAATGTTTGGTTGGTAAAACTACTGCTCATCACAAAACTTGGGTGACCAGTAGCACATCCAAGGTTCATAAGGCGCCCTTGTGCAAGTAAATATATGCTGTTTCCACGAGGAAAGGTATATTTATCTACTTGTGGTTTAATTTCTTCTCGAATGATGTCTTTTCGTGCATTAAGGGCATCAACTTGAATTTCATTGTCAAAATGTCCAATATTGCATACGACTGCCTCAGCTTTCATTGCTTCCATATGGTCGAGAAGAATGATATCTTTATTTCCAGTTGTGGTTACATAAATATCTGATGTACCAAGTGTTTCTTCTATCGGCAGCACTTCATATCCTTCCATTGCTGCTTGTAGTGCACAAATTGGATCAATTTCAGTTACCCTCACGCGACAACCTTGTCCGCGTAGTGCTTGAGCACAACCTTTTCCTACGTCGCCATATCCGCATACTACAGCTACTTTTCCACCAAGCATGACATCCATTGCACGATTGAGGCCATCAATAACTGAGTGTCGACAACCAAACACATTGTCAAATTTACTTTTAGTGACGGAATCGTTCACGTTAATTGCAGGAAAGAGGAGTTTCTTTTCTTCATCCAATTGGTATAAACGATGTACACCAGTTGTTGTTTCTTCTGAAGTTCCTTTGATATGTTTTGCTACTTCTGTCCAACGTTGTGGGTTCTTTGTATATTCTTTTTTGAGAAGTGTCATCATTTCTCGTAAATCTTCTCCTTCTTTTGAATAATCTTTTTCTAACAGTGATGGATTTTTTTCAATTTCTACTCCTTTATGAATGAGGAGCGTTGCGTCAGCACCATCGTCAACAATAAGTGTTGGGCCTTCATTATTTCCAAAATCAAGTGCTCTTTCCGTACACCACCAATATTCTTCAATTGTTTCACCTTTCCATGCAAATACAGAAATACCTGCTTTAGCAATTGCTGCTGCCGCATGATCTTGTGTAGAATAAATATTACAACTCACCCAACGAACTTCAGCTCCAAGTGCAACCAATGTCTCAATCAGTACGGCTGTTTGAATCGTCATGTGGAGACTGCCCATAATTTTTGCCCCTTTCAGTGGTTGTGATACTGCATATTTTGCACGAAGTGACATAAGTCCTGGCATTTCTTGCTCAGCAATAGTAATTTCTTTTCTACCAAGTTCTGCTAATGATAAATCTTTTACTTTGTATTTTGTTGTTTCGTTCATAGAAAAAATTATCGGATAATAGCGTAAATCATGTAGGCAACATATAAGCCAATAAATGTAACTCCTTGCCATCGTTGGATAGTGTGTTTTTTATGTACAAACATGGTGATAAATAAAATAAATGTTGCTCCTGTAGCAAAAAGTACATCAATATTTCCGTGTGCATCAAAAGGAAGCGGACGGATAATAGAAGATATTCCTAGAACCCAAAAGACGTTAAAGATATTTGAACCAATTGCATTTCCAATAGCTAAATCAGTATGACCTTTTTTAACTGCAATGATAGTCGTTGCAAGCTCTGGGAGTGACGTTCCGACGGCAACGATGGTTAAACCAATGAGTGCCTCACTCATACCACCAAGTATTGCAATATTTACTGCGTTATCTACAATAAGTTTTCCACCAATCGTGAGTCCGGCAAGGCCTAGTATAAACATGGTAAGAGATTGGGTCCAAGAATACATTTTTATTCCTTCTTGTTCTCCACTTACTTTGCTAATACCATAGGTGTAATAGATGAAAATAATAAAAAAGGAAAGGAGAATAATTCCATCAATACGACTAATAACATTTATGCCACCACCTTCAAAAAAAATATCATTTCCCATAAGAGCTACCATAGTAATAGCAAGGAGGGCAAATGGAATTTCTTTAAATGTTGTTCCTTCCTTTACTCGGAGGGTACGAATTGTAGCGCCTATTCCTAAAATAAGAAGAATATTTGCTAAATTACTTCCAACGATATTTCCAATTGCCAAATCAGTCGCACCCTTTGTTGCTGATAATATATTAACAACAAATTCAGGGGCAGATGTCCCAAAAGCCACAACAGTCAATCCAATAACAATACTTGATATCCCCATTTTTCTTGCAGCAGAAGATGCGCCACGGACAAGATATTCGGCTCCTGCAACAAGAATGACAAGACCAATTACCAAATATAAAATATAGAGGAGAAGCATAAATATAGATTAATAAATAATATGTGTATTATAGAGGAATAATATGAAAAACACAAGGTAAATACCTATATTTTTTTACGAGATATATATAATAAGCACACAAAAGGTACTCATAGATGAGTACCTTTTGTGTGCTGTATTTTATACTATAAGGCAAGATTTATACTTTGATTGTAATTTTCTTCGTATCGTTTTTTGAATGTTTCAAGTGTATAATGGTGATTAATTGTGCCATAATGCTCAATGGCATATGCTGCTGCAACACTCGCAACTTTTGCACAGGTTTCTAAATCATGTTTTTGGGCATATGCTGCAAAAAATCCTCCACGATATGCATCTCCAGCTCCTGTTGGGTCTTCAATAGACAGAACCTTACATGGCGGAATGGTAAATACATTTTCTTTTGTTGCAACAACAGATCCTTTTTCTCCAAGGGTGGTAATTAAAATATCTACATGGTTTAATAATTCTTCTTTATCCCAACCAGTTTTTTCTTCTGTTAATTTTAATTCATAATCGTTGGCAATATATATATCCGCCAGCCCAATAGTTGCCATTAATTCTTGAGGAGTAAATGCACCTAATTGATGAGATGGATCAAAACAAAATGGAATTTTTTTGTTATAACATTCTTTTGCGTGTTGGAGCATCGCTTCTTTTTTTGTTGGCGCAACAATGGCAAAACTTGTGTCTTCTTTAACATCATCAACATGTACTTCAGTAGCATGGTCTCCTGCACCATTGTAGTAGGCAATAATTTGATTACCATCTTTGTCACTAGTAATTTGTGCCATAGAGCTAAGGACATTTTTTTGCATGGGGATGTTGCTTGTGTCAATATTATTTTTTTCAAAAAAAGAAAGGATTTCAGCACCATCATTACCCACAGGGCCGATGACATGTGGTTTTTCTCCGAGGAGATTCATGGTGTAGGCAATATTTGTGGCACACCCTCCAATATTTTTTTGTAATTTATTGACCACAAAACAAACATTTAAGATATGAATTTGATCAGGTAAAATGTGATTTTTAAAACTATCTGGAAAATCCATGATGTAGTCGTAGGCAAGTGAACCGCTGATAATTGTACTCATATTCTTTTATTTAGAAATTATTTCTGTGTGCTTTTATAATAACATGGAAAGTTTGTTTTTTACAAAGTGTATATAAATATGAAATAGATTATACAATTTTTTCCAAAACAACTAATCCTTCAATATGTGGAGTTCTTGGAAAAAAGTTATAGAGCTTTACAAAGACTGGACGGTATACTTCGCTGAGCATACGCATATCTCGTGCTTGGGTAGACAAATTACATGAGAGGTAAATAATACGTGGTGGTTGTCTCGTGAGCAGTGTTTGAATGACGTTTTTATGTAGGCCCGCGCGTGGTGGGTCAACAATAATCATGTGTTCTTTTTTAATATGTTCAGTCATGAGTTCTGCCGGAGTACAATGTGCTTCACAGTTCTTTAAATTATTTTGTGCAATATTTTGTTTTGCAAGCGCAATAGCTTCTTTGTTGTTGTCAATTAAAATACACTTACGACCATTTTGAGACAATGGTAAACCAATTGACCCGACACCACTATAATAATCAACAAGTGTTTTATTTGGGTCAACAAAGGCAGCAATGTCTTTGAGTGCTGCAGTAAACATGGCTTGATTAATTTGGAAAAAACTAAATAATCCATAAGACAGCGTACTGCCAAGAATTTTTTCTTGTAATTGTGTTTGTCCTATTTGATATAATAACTCTGTTGGGATTGAAGCAGGCGATTTATGCGTTGAATAAAATAATGTATAGCCAATACAGGCTGTTGTAAGTTTTGGGTGGGTGTTAAAAGTGAGCCTGTCTTTAATAAAGAGTCCTGCAATAACTTCTCCTGCCATGTTACTTCTTACGATAAGGCTTTTTAAGCTACGCATGGAAATTTTTTCTGTATTGATCCACGCAAGAATTTGTTTAGCAATATTATTAATTTCTGGTCGGGCAAGAGCAGAATCATGTACTGCAAATCTTTTTTTTCCTCCGCGTTCAAAAAAAGCAAGAGAAATATTACCATCTACTGTTTCGGTAAAAGAAAATTCCATTTTGTTTCTGTAGCCGTAATCTTCTGGTGGTGAAATAATTTCTACCTCATCCGTATTAAGCACTACACCGGCAATTTTATTATATGTCTCAAGTGCTATATTTTTTTTCCAAAGATCTTCTTTTGTTGGATCAAGAATTTGCCATGGGCTTGTTGAAAGGAAACTTTCTTCTTTTGCTTCAACGCGTTCTGGAGATGGGATAATGATTTCTTTTGCAATAGCTTCTTTATATTCTGGTTTTCTTTTAATAATTTCAATATCGACAACTTCTTCAGGAAGTACATTCCAAACAAAAACAACTTGTCCATCGTCGAGTCGTGCAAGACCTTGTCCTCCAAAAATAAGTTTTTCAATCGTAACGCGAAATCGTGGTTTCATATGGTCTGTTTAAATAGATCAATATTTATTATGTCATTGCGAGTTGGCTTTAGTGCAGGGCGGCAATTCCATAGTTTAATGCATTAAACTATGGGATCCTTCGATTTCGCTGCGCTTCACTCAGGATGACAGTAATGCCTGAGAAATAATATCATTGTCATCATCTTTTTTGCGGGCAGGGGAGTGTTCACGGCCATAAGCAATGAGTGCATTTGAAAAATAATGTCGTTCTTCTTTTGGAATAATTGGAAGGAGTGCTTGTTCAATTTTTTTTGCATCGTTTCCGCTTGCTAATTTAAATTTATTGGCCAAACGGATGACATGTGTATCAACAATAATTCCTTCTTGAATGCCATATACTTCAGATAAAATAACATTTGCTGTTTTTCTTCCTACACCAGAGAGGGTAATGAGCTCTTCCATTGTTTTAGGAACTGTATCATTAAATGTTTTGTGAATCATGTTTGCCGTGTGTATAATATATTTTGCCTTACTTTTATATAAACCAATTTGTGCAATATATGATTCAAATTCGGCTATATCTGCATTAGCATACGCTTTAACTCCTTTGTAGCGGGCAAATAATGTTGGGGTAATTTCATTTACTTTTTTATCTGTTGTTTGTGCAGTTAAAATGACAGCAACCAAAAATTCCCATGGAGTATCTGCATGGATGAATTGCTGTGTGTCTGGATATAATTTTTTTAATTCTTTTAAAACAAGCTCTGCGCGTTGTTTTTTTGTCATAGCAAGGGGTTATTCCGTCACTTCTTTTCCGTCAGTACCAAACACATGGATACAACTCATTGGACAACTCTGTGCTGCTTCTGTGTGGATATCAATTTCTCCTTCTGAGATCGCTAAGTTGCATTGTTCTTCTGTACATTTTCCTTGGGTAAGGATCGCTTTGCCGGTATTATTATCCATTTCGTATTGATCTGGTGCATAGATTGTACATGCTGCACAGCCAATACAATTATTTTTATCAAGGATTACTTTGCTCATATGGTATTGTTAGATATATATGTAGAAAAGTTATCCTCCCCCTTATAGGGGAGGGATTTTTTACGATTTAATCATCTTCTTTATTTTTTATAATATATACTTTGTCTGTTTTTCTCACACGTTCTGGAACAACAAATGAAATAACATCTTCTTTTTTTGCATGCTTTACTGCGGTGTCATCAAGTCGAATTTCTTCTGGGGTGACATAGAGTACACCAGTCGTAGGGCCAGTAATGAGGAGTTTGTCACCGAGATCAACTTCATTTGTTTCAATTGTACATTCAGCAACTTGTGCTTTGACAAAATAATGACTAATACGTCCTAATAGGATTTTTTTAGTTGTTGTTTTTGATCCATATACTCCTGACCATTCGCCCAGCTTTTTTCCTAAATAATAACCACCTTGCCAAAACCCACGGTTAAAGACCGTTTCAAGTTCTGTTGTCCAGGCTTGTCCTTTTTCTTTTGTAAATTCACCTGCTAAATATGCTTCTGCTGCTTCGCGGTATACGCGAGTGACGGTATCGACATATTCAGCTGGTCGTCCGCGTCCTTCTAATTTTAACACACTAACACCGGAATCGAGTATTTTATCTAAAAATGTCACAGTACATAAATCTTTTGGTGACATGATGTATTCATTTTCAAGTACAAGCTCATCTCCCGTTTCTTGATCGATGACTTTATAGCTGTGACGACAGTTTTGTCTGCATGCTCCACGGTTTGCTGAAGAATTTTCTGTAGCAATACTCATGTAGCATTTGCCAGAAATAGCAACACAGAGAGCGCCATGAGCAAATACCTCAACTTGTACGAGCTTGCCACTTGGGCCAGTGATGTTTTCTTCTTTAATAGCGGTACAAATGTCTGCAATTTGTTGAAGTGGTAATTCACGTGCAAGGACGACAACATCTGCAAAATTTGCAAAGAATTTTACCGCTTCAATATTTGAAATATTACATTGGGTTGAAATATGTAATTCCATGCCAATACTGTGTGTGTATTGGATGGCGGAGAGATCACTTGCAATAATTGCAGTAATACCTGCTCGTTTTGCTTCATCAATCACTTGCTTCATGAGCGTAATGTCATGATTGTAGAGAATAGTATTAACAGTAAGATATGTTTTTACATCGTTTTTTGTACAATAGCTTGCAATTTCTTCTAAATCTTTGATATCAAAGTTAACCGCTCCTTTTGCACGCATATTGAGTTGACCCACACCAAAATACACTGAATTTGCTCCAGCGTTTACTGCGGCTCGAAGTGCTGCCCAAGATCCAGCAGGGGACATGATTTCAATCATTCTTCCGTTTAATGATGGCATAAAAGGTATTAATATTGTTGAGAACTTATTATAGCTGAATTAAGCGAAAAATGCAAGTTTTCGTTCTCTTTGCCGAATTCAAACCCTAATGCCCAGAAGTATGTTAAAATGGTGAAATAAGCATAAAAAAGAGGAATATGTCAAAAACAACTGTGGAAATAAGGTATTCAGAGCGAGAAATCATAGCCATACGCATACGTATGAAGTGGTCATATAGTCGTATTGGGTGGTTTCTAGGTCGGGATCATAGTGTCATTCGGCGAGAGATTATTAGGAATAGGACAAGGAGTGGTATTTATGATGCAATGTATGCACAGAAGGTTGCAGACAGTAGAAAGAAAAAGACAAACAGGGCAAAGATAGATACACATCCATATTTACAAAAATATATCATTGAACGTATACGGGATGATCGGTTATCTCCAGAGCAAGTAGCCGGGAGGCTACGGGTGGCTCCGCCACCTGAGTTAGTCGGAGTCACTATCTCTCATGAGAGTATTTATCTTTGGATATATAATCATGCAAGGTGGTTATGTCAGTATCTTAAGAGAAAGATATATACAAGAAGACAAAAAAGGTATAGTAGGAAAAAACAATATAGATATCCTCTTACAGAAAGAATATCTATTCATCAAAGACCACAAATCATATCTCTCAAAGAGAGATATGGTGACTGGGAAAGTGATTC
>JAHJIX010000019.1 GCA_018823045.1 Patescibacteria group bacterium
AACGATCTAATTCTTTTTTGGAAAAAATATTTTCATCTTTCATCCAAAGCATTAATGATTGCCTTAATAGATTTTCTAATTTAAGAATATCATCGTTTTTTAATTCTTGTTTCTCTCCATGAACAATATTACTACGATAAGTATACATTTTTTTCAAAAAAAGATAATTCTCCTCACGATTTTCAATATCACTTAAAAGAAAAGCAACTCGCAAAGCTATCTTAAATGATAATTCAGCTTTACTTTCAGGTAAATACAAAGCTTCAAATCCTATTATATAATCAATTATCTTATCATCAAAATTTTTTCTTGACATTCCCATAGATAAACGACGAAGAGCTAATGAAAACCTTGATTCTTTTTCTTCTGAAATAATATACTGAAAAATACTAGATAATTCATTAATATCCTCTTCATTAATAAAACATTTCTTACCTGAAATAATATCTTGATGATTTTTTCCTTGACGGAAACCTTTTGGCCCTGTAGAAAATGTTTTCAATTGAAAATAAATACTATCACTACGATAAACAGCTGAATGTTTTAATAATCTAAGAGCATATACTATAAAATCAAAAAATTCTGTTGTTTCTATCAATTCAATTTTTTCTTTATTTTTAAGAAGCTTAGGCAATATTTGTTTTCGCTCAATAATAAAATCAGACTTAGCAAATTCCATACGTATTCTATGAAAATCGAAGTCCTCTTTAATGTGTGTTTTCTTTATTTTCTTTTTAATTACCAATTCATCATTTAATTTGATTTCTTCTCCATCATAATCAAAATTATACAGGTTTGACGAATCTAAATATACAAAATCATTAGAATAAAATAATTCCTCAAACTTGACATATGATTCATTAAATATATCTTCAATATAGGTATTATTCTGATTATATACTATTCTTAAAAAAACTAGAATACATCTTTCCTTATTTATTGAAAATTTAAAATTAGAAATACCAATATTTTTTCCTTCTAAAAATTCAATTTTTTCATCATTTTTCATTATTTGTAAGCAAATATTGAAAAGGGATTGTTTCTTTATTCTTTTATCTACTTTTTCAAACTCAAACAAAAAATCTAAACTTTCTTTTTCAAAAGGATTTTTTTTATATAATCTTAAAGCAATCTTTGTTAATTCTTTAAGTTTAAGATATAACTTTTGATTATTTATTTCTTTATCCATATCAAACAACAACACTCACCAACTTCCCCTTCACATAAATCACCTTCCTCACATCCTTCCCCTCTACCCACTTCACAACATTCTCTTCAGCAAGCGCAAGCGCCTTCACATCCTCCTCAGAAATATCAGCAGCAACTTCAAGCTTCGCTCGTACCTTTCCGTTTACTTGTACCACAAGCGTTACCATATCCTCTACCAAATACTTTTCATCATACACTGGCCAAGGGGCAATAGAAATACTTCCTTCATATCCTGATTTTTCCCAAAGCTCTTCGGTCATGTGTGGAGCAAAAGGAGACAAAATAGACAAAATTTTTCCAAATTGCTCTTTGGCCAAAGCTTTTTTCTTGTATACAAAATTCACCATCTCCATCATTCGTGCGATAGCGGTATTGAAGCCAAGGACTTCGATATCATCCCCAACTTTTTTAATGGTCTTGTGAATTTCTCTTTCAACATCTTCACTGAACAGGTAGGCCTGTTCACTACAGATAAACTCCTGTAAATTCCAAACACGGTCAAAAAATTTCTTTACCCCTTTGAGTCCTTCTTCACTCCACGCTACATGTTGATCAAAAGGCCCCATGAACATGATATAGGTTCTGAGAGCATCTGCCCCAAACTTTGCAACCATGTCATCTGGATTTACGACATTTCCTTTACTCTTACTCATCTTTTCTCCATCTTGCGCCAAGATAAGTCCATGACTCGTACGCTTTGCATAGGGTTCACTATGAGGCACTTCTCCAATATCATGAAGAAATTGATTCCAAAATCTTGAATAGAGAAGATGAAGAACCGTATGTTCCATTCCCCCATTGTACCAATCCACTTGTCCCCAATAATTAAGCGCTTCCTTTGATGCAAAAGCGGTGTCATTGTGAGGATCCATATAACGAAGCCAATACCAACTTGACCCTGCCCAGTTTGGCATGGTGTCGGTTTCACGCTTTGCCTCGCCTCCACAACGTGGACAAGTTGTTTCTACAAATTCTCTCATATCAGCAAGTGGTGAATCTCCATTGTCTGTCGGTTCATACTTCTCTACATGAGGAAGTTCAAGTGGAAGATCTTTTCGATCAAGTGGGATCCAACCGGGATTACGTTCTTCTCCTTTACTCTTTCGCTCTCCATTTTCTGCACAATGCGGACAATATACCAATGGAATAGGTTCTCCCCAATATCTTTGACGAGAAAATACCCAATCACGAAGACGGAAGTTATCTTTCTTTTCTCCAATGCCTTTTTCTTCGAGCCAAGCAATCATTTTTTCTATTGCTTCTTCTTTTTTCAAATCATTAAGGAAATCTGAATTGATAGCAATACCTTCTCCAGTAAAAGCTTTTTCTCCCTCTTTGAAAATATTGTAATAATAAATATGATTATCCAAATTGATGAAATCATGCAAATCCTCTACCTTTACCCATTTTCCATCATGATTTTTTACCTCCTTTGGATCAACTTCCGCTCTTTCATCATCCGCTAATTCAATATATACCGCTCGTTGCTCTCCATAACGATTAACATCTTTATGTGCTGCAAAAAAATTCGTATGCGTTTCAAAACCAAGCAAGTTTATAGACTTGATATTTTGATATCCCGTTTCTTCCTTCATTTCACGAATAGCAGCATCCTCCCATGTTTCACCATTTTCCTTTCCTCCAATTACAAAAGAAGTCCATCCTTGCTTTGTCCAATCTAAACAAAAATACGCATCCTCTTCTGGGTGTTTTACAAGAACAATAACATTTTGTCTTCGAACCGTTTCTTTTCCTTCCTTTGGAATGTCCTTTTCGGCTGATGGAATCATTTCTGCTACTACTTGACGAATAGGAAGATCAAACTTCTTCGCAAACTCAAAATCCCTCTCATCATGAGCAGGTACCGCCATAATTGCTCCAGTTCCATAAGTAGCAAGTACATAGTCCGCAATCCAAACAGGAATTTCTTCTCCGTTTACTGGATTGATCGCTTTAATGCCTTTAAGCTCTACTCCTGTTTTATCTTTTTGAAGTTCTGTTCTTTCGAGGTCTGATTTGAGTCCAGCTTGCTTTTGGTAAGCAGCAACTTCATCAAGATTTTCTATGTTGTCTTTTAACATTTCAAGTAAGGCATGCTCTGGAGAAAGTACCATGTAGCTTGCACCAAAAAGCGTATCAGGACGAGTCGTAAATACACGAATCTTTTCTTCAAAATTCTTGATAGCAAAATCTAGCTCAGCGCCAGTACTCTTGCCTATCCAATTGCTTTGTTGAATTTTGGCTCGTTCGATATAGTCTACCGTATCAAGTCCCTCAAGTAATTTATCTGCGTACTTGGTAATAGCAAGCATCCATTGTTCCTTATCCCGTTTTTCTACCGTTCCACCACAACGCTCACAAGCTCCATTTACAATTTCTTCATTGGCAAGACCAATTTTACAAGACAAACACCAATTGATTGGCGTGTTTTTCTTATACGCCAAACCATGCTCAAAAAATTTGAGAAAAATGTCTTGCGTCCATTGGTAGTATGCAGGATCCGTTGTATCAATGACTCTTGACCAATCAAAAGAATAGCCAAGCATCTTGAGCTGACGAATAAAATTTGCAATATTTTCTTTGGTTACATCCTTTGGCTGGCGACCTGTTTTGATCGCATAATTTTCGGTAGGAAGTCCGAAAGCATCAAATCCAATTGGATAGAGTACATTTTTCCCTTCCATTCGTTTTTTTCTGCTGATTACATCCATTGCGGTCATTGGCCGAGGATGCCCTACATGAAGCCCCGCTCCTGATGGATAAGGAAACTCAATTAGCCCAAAAAACTTCTCTTTGCTTGCATCTTCCGTTACTTCAAATGTTTTTTCTGCCTCCCACTTCTCTTGCCATTTCTTTTCTCCACTCTCTTGTAAAAAATCGTTATATGTTTTCATAATATTCACTTTAAGATATTGATAGTAAAATCTTACCTTACTTTACCGTAAAATGAGAAGAAAATCAAGTCGTTTTCGCTGTAAAATAAAAAAAATAGCGGAACAGAATACGCCATTTTTATATCAGTACAAAACAGATCTGTCAATAAAAAAACCCCAACAAAATAAATGAGCCAATAAATCATCAAAAAATCAGTAAAAACAGGGGTAATTTTTATGATACTTCAGAGGAACACTCATTCTTCCTCCATTTGCACTACTTATAAATATCGCAGTCACCATATTACAACAAAAATGATTTTGTTCTTTACGATTTAAATTCGTATAGAGCTGCTCACCATTTTCATCCAATGCAGGAGTAATATGCTTATCTTTTAAGAGCAAGCCATCACCAAAACTACAAGAAAAATAGGCGAATATTTGCCGACGATTTGAAGAATATGCCTTATGACACTCCTCTTTTTTTTCTTGTGACAAAGATTGACACACTTGCGCAGTCCCAATTTTGATATTATCATCTTTTTGTGGGGGTGGCAGATTGCAGCCTACCATTGAGATGAAAAAGAACATGATGCAAAAGTATGTGTACTTGAGCATAGAATCTCCTTGGGTAAAGCTCAAAAACACCATGTTTCTGAGCATATTAAAACAGTAGCACTCTTCCATCAAACTGTCAACATGTTCTCATAAACCACAATATGATACAATATGAGAGATATATCTATTATCTATGAAAATATCTATTATTGGCACTCACTCTACTGGAAAAACCAATATTATCTCTGCCCTAGAACAAGCACTTGTCGCTCAAGGAAAAACAGTCACTATTCTCAAAGAGTTGGCACGAGAATGCCCTTTTCCGATTAACGAAAGCACCACACTAGAAGCACAATCATGGATACTTGACCAACAAATTGCTCGCGAAGCCGCAATTGACCACGATAATCATGTGCTCATTACCGATCGCGCATCTCTTGATAATTTTGCATATATGTATCGTGCAGTTGGTGAATCATTGCCAGGATATTTTGAAGAAAAAGCAGCACATCATATGGGGACATATGATATTATTTTTAAAACACAAAAATTAGATATTGATGCAAAAAAAGACAAAGTCAGATCAACAGACTTTATCTTTCGGGATATGATTGATTGGATGATTTTACATTTACTCGAAAAACATGATGTTCCATTTGTCCAACTCGCTCCAACAACTGACTACATGACCCATGTTGGGCATATTTTAAGCTATATACAGAGTGCACCACATTTCGTTATGCCACATAAAGAAGCGGTGTGTGCGTTGTATTAAATGTACAAAATCCTCCCCTTACGAGGGAAGTTAGAGGGGGTCCATCTTTGCAATTAAGAGAGGTCTAATTTAAACCTTCTTTAAACGCTCCGTAAGACCCCACCTAGTCTCCCCTTATAGGGGAAGAATTTATTTTATTATTTCACCATTCTTTGATATATCTTCATCGCTACCAACACTTCCAATACACTCATCGGAACCGCATACCACAAAATGTTTAATGGGAAAATACCCATATTACCAACAACCAACCACATCAATACAAAACCAACAAACCAAGAAAGCCACACTGCAGACCAAAAGCTGTGTTTTTTATAAATCACATATATTGCATAAGCAAAGGCGAATCCCCATATTCCCCAAACTAATCCATTATACCATGCACCTGGATATGGCATACCAATTGCTTCGTAATGATTCGTCCAAAAAGACTTAAGTAAAAATTCGTTGCGAAAAAATTCAAAAAAATTAATCCAAAGTCCTGCAAAAAACACAGACAATATTGTTTTCTTCATATTTCAAAAAAATAAAAACAGGGTTATAAGGGATATAAATATTCCCCAGAAATCACTTCAATATCTACTTCACCTGGCCTCGTCCAAGCAACCGACATATGATCACCACCATATCCTTCTTGAAAAATGCCTTCTATATAATATCTTTGTCCAGCCTGAAGCGTGATAGGAATAGAATGTTGTGAAGGATATTTTGTCCATAATTGATATGTTGTCCAACCAGGAACTTCTGCAATCTTCGATTTATTTGCTTCATTACTATCTGAAGAAAGCCATAATTCGCCATAATCATCACTTGCAATATAAAAAGTATATTCCCCTGTCTCTGGTGCTTCTAATAAAGCTTCCACCCTAGCCCCATAAGCATTTCCAATATTTTGTGGAACTTCAAAGCTCGTGATAAGAGCAGAACTATGAGGAGCATCAGGATAATCAACACGTGCTTTAAGAGTGGCTATTGAAACATTTCCAATATTATTCCAATAATGCACTTGAATAGGGTCTCTCCAATCGGGATCAGTATCTTCATCGAGCTGTGTATAAGGAGAGATAAAATCACTAACGATAACTTGAATATTTGCATTACTTGGTGTTATCCAAGCAACAGAGACATGATCTTCATCATCTCCTTCTTTATGCAATACTTCAAAATAATATTTTTCACCCGCTTGCAAAGAAATTGGATTGGATGATTGTTCTGCATAATCATCCCAATCACGAAAAACAGTCCAAGCAGGTACCGATGCAATAAGATTTTTATGAGAGGCAAATTGATCATTACTAAAATACAATTGAGAATTATCATCACTTGCAATATAAAAAGTATACTCCCCTGTTTCAGGTGGAAAAATAAATCCTCTCATACGAGAACCATAATAATCTCCATGAGCAGAAAATTCTAAACTTGTGAGAATACTTGTGCTATCAGGATTATATGGATAATTATTATTACTTGTCAAATCAGCAATACTTAAACCACTTAGGCTTTCCCAAAAATCAATATTTATATAACCCAAAGCAGCTAGATTGGGTTTTGTATCATTATATTCTTGCAAAATTTCTTCAGAACTTCGAATCGAATTATACAGATACACTTCATCAATAATTCCATCAATAGCAGCACTCGTACCTGCATAATCAGAACCTATATAAAGTTTTGCAAGTGTACCCCCTGTAGGTGCATTTGCGTACACGAAACTATCAAGTTCCTCTCCGTTAATATAGAGACGAACTTCACTCGTCGCAGCTTCACGAACAAGAGCTATATGATAAAAAGTATCAGCAACGAAATTTGCATCAAAAATATATTGAACATTTGATCCTTGAGCATACTCATGTTTATATTCTACATCACCATTACTTTCTAGCTGTAATTCATAGAGTGTATTATCTTCTTCATCTTCTCCAATTCGTGAATAAACCAAAAATGTCCTGCTTGAAATACTATCAAGTTTTGTCCAAAATGAAATAGATAAATCTCCTACAATTTGCAAATCTTCTGAAAGAGGAATATCAATATAATCCGTAGAATTATCTAAATGAAGTGCATTATTCAACACCCCTTCTTCAAATTCTGTTCCCTGTGCTGTTGCATCATTATTTCCTTCTTGATCAAGCAAATTATCATCAAAATTCCAGTAGGATACAAGACCTTCTAGTGCTTCTGAACAATCAGCAACATCATTGTCATTGATATCCAAATCACCTGGCCAAGGATTATCCAAAGGAAAAGCATCTTCTGAAAGATCTAAACGATCCCAATAATTTCCAGCACAGGATTCATCATCAAAAATATTATTATCTTTATCCCCTTGAACAATCGTATAATTGGTACTTTGATAAAAATTATTATAGTAAACATTATTATTGATTGCACCATTATAAAACTGTAAAATACTTTTATCCGTAGTAATGGTATTCAAACGAATCGTATTATTTTCTGAAAATTGTCCACTCGTTTGTCGCCCATTGATCTGAATTCCTGTCTCTGCATTACCATCCAGAACGTCAAGCGTAATAGTATTTCCTTCTATAAGAGCATTATCAATTCGAGCAAGATTAATACCTCGACTATTCACAACATTGGAAGTAATTGTATTATTTTTAATAATAAAGGTATCATGATCTGGATCATTATTACTTGGATTACTCGCATAGATAGCACTGCTAAAACCATCAATAATACAATTTTGTACGGTAATATTACTTAAATTTCCCCATTGCCCAAACATAATTCCTTTTCCTGTATCAGATCCTTGAATCATATGTCCATCACAATCAAATACGATACCTACACTATCATCAAGAATTCTAAATCCATCTCCACAAAAAAAATAATCTCTATCCAAAACAATTGATTCTGTTATTTCTATTTCATTTTCTTGACAAACTTCAGGAGCTTCATCTTCCATTGGAACCGCATAAGAACTGAAATGCTCTGCAGTGAAAGTTAAAGTATCCCCATTACAAGTTATATTCGTACAACTTGGATCTGTCCCCGCATTACAAAGAGCTCCATTATTGATCACATCTGTGGAACTTGCAAAATTCCCTGCTGACCAATAAATATCTGTTGGGCAAGTTACATTATGAAGAGTTAGGCTTACCTCATGATCAAAACTCGGATCTAAATTGGCAAGATTTACACTTATAAGCCCTTCCCCTATTTGAACATTGCTATCATAATCTTCACCACTGGCGTCAACCGTATACCCTACAGGAAATGTAATAGAACCATGCGCATTAGCAAGTATCATATTATTAACGGCTGTTAAATCTGGTACTGAAGTAAAATCAGTACTGCCTGGATACTCACTATACAATGGCAAAGAACCAACTTGCCCGGTAAAACAACTTATAGCTTGAATTTGTCTATCATCAACAGAAACAGCATAATAGGTTTGTTCGTCTGAACCAAATTTTGGATCTTTTGGGATCCGCGGGAGATAAGTTGCCAATGTATTGCTTAAATCAAGACAAGACGCTTGTGGTGTAATACCTGCACAATCAATATCACATCCAGCATTATCTGTTCCAAGCATACGCCAATTATTATCTACACCACTTGGTAAATGTCCACCATGATCTACTTGATACAGACGAATTGCTTGCACAATCGCATCAAGATCTTCAAGACGACGAGATTCTTGTGCTTCTTGAAAGCGCGTAATTGGGTCTACGGCAATAAAAACAACAGCAGAAATAATTGCTATAATTGCGATGGTTATAAGTAACTCAATTAACGTAAATCCTTTTCTGGATAAAGACATATTATTGATTTCCTAAATGAATACCTATACCATTAATGATTGTTGAAGCAGTCGCTCCGCCATTATTTTCTATTGAAGAAATACTTGTTACAAAGCCTTCACTTCCATCTAAAATATCAGTACTTTCTAAAGTAATTTCTAATAATTCACCTGAATTCACAACAAAAACATAATTTCCATTTCCATCACCCGCAACTTCAACTCCTTGATCATTTTTCACTGCGACAACTGATGCTGGTAAATTACTCAATGTTATATTACTTAAAGATTCACTACCATCAAGATCATTTAATGTTGCCCTAAATTGAAGAGTATAAGAGGCTTCTACAATATTTCCATCAAATACTTCTGCATTACCTATTACTTCACCATCACTGAATTTTATATTTTCAAAATTCAATACTCTATTTCGAATATTATCTTTGTTATTATTATCATAATTTAATTTTGTATAGTCCAATAATTCTATTGAATCTACTCCTTCCCCACCATCAATAGTATTATAGACATTACTTCCTATACGGAGAAAATCATTTCCAGTACCTAAAGTAACGGGCTGAGTTAATTGTTTACTCAAAAAAAGAGTATCATTTCCTTCTCCAGCCTGAATAGAAGCATAAACATGATGTAACGCTTCAAAAAAATCATCCCCGTCACCTAAGTTCATTACATTGTTTACCTCTCTAGCTACTTGAATATAATCATTTCCAGTACCCGCAATTAAAGTATTATTAAAATCTCTTCCAATTTTTAAAATATCATGTCCTTCTCCTAAATCTATAGAACGATTAACTGAGCGATTCAAATATAAAGTATCATTTCCTAATCCAGCAACAATACTTCCATTTACATCCCGTTCAACATCAAGTTTGTCATCACCATCCCCCAAAATAATATCTCGATTTACATAACGATCTATTTCACACATATCAGCACCATCTCCCATATCAATAATACCATTAACATCTCGCTCAATATATAAACGATCTTGACCTTGAAATAAACTTATATTTCCATTAATTTCACCACGAATCATAACCTGATCAATGTCATTTGTTCCATTATAATTTTCATTTAAATTCGTACCTATACCATAAGTCATATTCGTAATAATATTTGACAAACGATCAATTTCTGGAAACACAGGAAAACTTCTATTTACTTGATTTTCTTCCAAAGCAACGAGCAACTGAGGAGCTTGCGCTTCATTATCTTCATTTACTACTAATTCACCAACTTCATTATATAAGGCGTCAATTTCTTCTAAAGAAACAGCCCTATCATAGATACGAATAGTATCAAGGAGACCATCAAATTCATTTAAAGTATCATTTTGAGATCCAATACGAACATCATTTGTTCTTGATTGAATATTTCCATTTGTTTCTAAACTTGCTAACTCTTGATTATCAATATAAATTTTCATGGCTTCTCCATCATAAAGAGCAACAACATGATGCCAATCCGTATCATTTATTCTATCAACCCATTCTAAACTCACCTCAGTCCAATTTGGTTTATATAAAATAAAATTCACCTTACCATTCGAATCTATCCAAAGGAAATATTGAGAATTTTTAAATATAAAAGCACCACCATCACTTAAATCACTTTTTTTAAACCATACAGATAAAGTAATTTCATCTTCAGTAATATTTAGAGAATCACTATTATCTACCAAAACATGCCCACCACTACCATCAAAATCTAAACCACTACCTTCTCGCCCATCTGTCCATTCAGCACCATCAATAATACCAGCATTATTATTTCCAGAACTATCAGCTATAGAAGCTCCAATATTTTCATTCATATTCCAATAAGCTACTAATCCTTCTTCTAAATCAATATTATTTTCTTCTACAGGATCAAGTGGCACAGCATAAGAAGAAAAATGCTCTGCACTAAAACGGATTGTTCCGGCATTACAAGTAATATTTGTACAACTTGGCACCGTTCCTCCATTACAAACCGCACCATTATTTACGACTTCTGCTGAGCTTCCATAAACATCAGCAGCATAATAAATATCTGTTGGACAATTAATATTATTAAATGAAAGTGTTACCGCAGAATTAAAACTTGCATCAAGATTAGCAGGGTTCACAGAAATAAATCCTTCTCCAATCTGCACATTACTATCATAATCCTCTCCACTTGCATTTACGGTATATCCATTTGGAAATTCAATTGATCCATGGGCATTTGCAAGTGTCATATTATCCACCGCAGTCAAATCAGGAACAGATGTAAAATCTGTACTTCCAGGATATTCACTATAACTTGGAAGTGACCCGACTTGACCTGTATAACAATTGACTGCATTAATTTGTGTATCATTCACAGATACAGCATAATATGTTTTTTCATCACTTCCTACTTCTGGATCTTTTGGAATTTTAGGAAGATATGCAGAAAGAACATTTGTTAAATCAAGACAAGACTCTTCTAGATTTAATCCACCACAATCAATATCACACCCAGCATTGTTAGTTCCCAACATACGCCAATTCGCATCTACACCATTTGGCAATTGGCCACCATTATCAACCTGATATAAATAAATTGATTGCACAATTGCATCAATATCTTCTACACGCCGTGCATCACGTGCTTCTTGAAATCGTGTAATTGGATCTAATGCAACAAAAACAACGACCACAATAATTGCTATAATTGCAATGGTTATAAGTAACTCAATTAACGTAAATCCTTTCCATCGTTTTGATACCATAATAAATATATGAAGAAATCTTTTTTTTATTATACACGATATTTCTACTTTTTCATAGAAAAAACACCCAAAAATATGGGTGTTTTTTCTGTTTATAATAGATATTTACATCTTCTCTGCAACGCGTTCAATTGCACTTACAAATGCAGCGGTGCGCATGTCGACCGCATATTCTTCTTTATTTGCCCAAACCGTATTAAATGCATCCACCATAATTTTTTCTAATTTTTCTAGCACGACTTTTTCTGTCCAGTGTTCCCCTTTTACATTTTGATCCCATTCAAAATAACTTACGGTTACTCCACCGGCATTTGCTAAAACATCTGGGACCACAACAATTCCTTTTTCATGTAATATTTTATCTGCTTCTGGTGTTGTTGGACCATTAGCCAACTCAACAATAGACTTCGCTTGAATACGACCTACATTTTCTTTCGTAATAACATGCTCTAATGCGGCGGGAATTAAAATATCTACATCAAGCTCAAGAATTTCTTCATTTGAAATCGTCTCTGTTCCCTCAAAACTAATCACACTTCCTGTTTCTTGTTTATGTTGAGACAATACATCAATTGCCAGTCCTTCCATATTGACTATCGCCCCTTTTGAATCTGAAACGGCAACAATTTTATAGCCTAATCCTGACAAAATACTTGCCATATGACTTCCTGCATTGCCAAATCCTTGAATAGCGACCGTTGTTTCTTTTGGCTCAAGTGCTAACTTTTTTGCAAGCTCAATTGTACAATACACCCCACCTTGCGCCGTTGAAAAACTACGTCCTTCAGATCCACCATCTTCAAGAGACTTTCCAGTAATAACCCCTGGATCAGCATACCCAACTAATTTTTCATATTCATTGCGCATCCATCCCATAATTTGTGGAGTGGTATACACATCTGGAGCAGGCACATCTTTGTCAGACCCTAAATTGCGCCATAATTTTTGTACATAACCACGAGAAAGACGTTCTGTTTCTCCTGCTGATAATTCTTTTGGATCAACAATAACTCCCCCTTTACCACCACCCATTGGGATGTTAACGGTTGCACATTTAATCATCATCCAAAAAGACAGTGCTTTTACTTCATCTTTACTCACGTTTGGATGGTAACGAATTCCCCCTTTATATGGGCCAAGAACATCATTATATTGACTTCTATAGCCTGTAAATACTTTTGTTGACCCATCATCCATCTTTACAGGAATAGCCACTTCTAACACTCGTTCTGGATGAGAAAGAATGTTATGAATACTTGGATCAAGATTCATAAGTACTGCAGCTGTATTGAGCTGCGTCATTGCGTTATCAAATGCGTTCATATTTTTTTCATTAAATACTAAATCACTATGACATTAATCATACACTATACATAAAAAAATGGTAGATGTGGATAAAAAAAGTGCTATATCTAGCACTTTTTTATTTGAATTATCCTTATTATTTTTTCTTCACCTTTCGAACGACACCCCAAATCACTAAAGCAATAATTACCCATACAGGAATAAATACCAATACCCAAATCATAAAGTTCACAAGTCCAATACCAAATCCTCGTAAACTTCTGATTGCATCTTTTACAATAGCAAGTGGTTTCCAACTATCATCGTTATCAACAACTGGGAGCATACTTGGATCTGTTGAGAGATGAACCGTTAAAGTAGATAAATCTGCACTTTGTTTTAAATACTTCATCCGTCCTTCAATACGCTCAATATCTCGACGCACATTTGTCAGCTCTCGCTGAACAGCAAGTACATCTTCAATTTCTACTGCACGCTCCATAATTGTTAAAAATTGACTTTCTGCTGCACGTAAATTTCCTAATTGCGCATCTAAATCAACAAACTCTTCTGTCACATCAGTACCGGTGACTGATTCTGACTCAACACTTCCAAGTGCTGTTACTTGTGAAATGCTTCCGTCAAAATCTTTTGCAGGCACGCGTACACGCACTGTTGCATATGGCGCAAGACCATGTTCATACACAGTGCTTTCAACAACAAAACCTCCTGATTTTTCTGCTAAACTAATTACTTGATCAACGGCCAAACGCACATCCTGGACAACCAAAGACAATTCTCCCGTTTTAATAATCAGACGCTCTGTTGTCTCTACACTTGCTCCATCATCCATATCGATGCTATCTGATATCACGCGAGAAGAAACAGTCTTTTGCATAGAAATACTCGCACTTTCTTCATAAGCCATGTCATTCATAGCACTCGGCATCGCCATTCCATAATCAAAACCAGTTACACTAGTACTACTAAAATTTACAATAAAAAATCTTATTGCAGCCAAAATAATCAAACACAGGACAACTATACCAACTCCCCCTAACCACGCAAGATAACGCTTTGTTTTTTTCTCCATATATTATATTAAAAATAAAGATACTCTGAGTATAACACAAGATCCCCCACATTGTGGAGGATCTTTTTATATATTCAATCTTATTTGTGTTTTTCAATTACTTCTTTGAGGGCTTCTTTTTGCATTCCACCAACAAGCTGATCAACGACTTGTCCGCCTTTAAATACCAAAAAGGTTGGAATACTCATTACTTGATATTTTCCTGCAGTATTTGGATTTTCGTCAACATTGACTTTTCCAACTTTCACGCCTTGTCCTGCGTATTCTTCTGCTAATTGATCAACAATTGGTCCCATCATTTGACATGGTCCACACCAAGGAGCCCAAAAATCTACTAAAGTAAGTGTTCCTGCTTCAATGACTTCTGCACCAAAATTTGCATCAGTTAATATTAATTCTGCCATATATTTGTATATATAATAAATAAAACTTAAATATACTCGTATGCTATCAGTTATACCCTACTTTCGTCAATTGTGGATAAAAAATATATGTCAAAATAAAAAAAGCCAGTACATCTACTGACTTTTTTTGTATCACTGTTATTTATGATAATTCTAATTTTCGTACTCGCTTTTCTTCTGTATACACTTCAATAATGTCACCTTCAATCAATTTTTCTTTTCCTTCAAATCGAAGACCACACTCAGAACCAGCGGATACTTTCTTTTCTTCTTGTTGACCAATCTGACAAGAAATAATTTTACCCACAGCAATATGCTCTCCATCTCTGACAACACGCGCTAATGTATTTGGCATTAATTTTCCAGTCTTTGCCAGTCCACCAACAATCATTTGTTTTTTCTCTGTTCTAAAGATTGCACGAACTTCAAATGTTCCAATTTCTGTTACAACAATTTCAACATCAAGTAATTTTTCAAGTTCTTCATTTACCCAATCAAGTAATCCATAAATCACTTCAAATTTATGAACTGGCATACGTTTTTCTCTTAAAATTTCTTCGGCACTTGATGATGGTTTTACATTAAACGCAATCAAATGACCATTTCCTGATTCTGCTTTTGACACATCATCTCCTGTAATGTTTCCAAGCCCTTTTCCGATAATTTTAATACCCACCTCATCATGAAGTACTTTGTCAAAAGAACCAATAATCGCTTCAAGAGAACCAAGTACATCTGCTTTAATCACTAAATTTAATGTCTTATGTTTCTTTTCGTCATCTCCTGAATGATCTTCAATCTTCATCGTTTGTTTTTGCGCACCTGTTTGTTCATTTCTTTTTTGTTTTACATCAATCTTTTTTGCATTTTTTACATCGCCCACATTCAATACATCTCCTACTTCTGGGGCAACTTTAAATCCCATAATTTGTACAGGAACCGATGGACCAGCTTCATCAATCATTTTTCCTGTATAATCCTTCATTGCTTTTACTTTTCCGTAAATTTCATTATGAATCACTAAGGGTGATCCTTTTTTTAATGTCCCCGCTTGAATTAAAATAGTTGCGACCGGCCCCATATGTTTATCTACATGAGATTCAATCACTGTTCCAATTGCATCAATTGTTTTATCAGCTTGAATGTTTGCTTCATGAACATCAGCTACCAACAATAACACATCAAGTAATTTATCGATATGTAATTTTTCTTTCGCAGAAATTTCTACCATAGGAACAGTCCCCCCCCAATCTTCAGCAATCACCCCATGCTGTGATAATTCTGTTTTTGTTCGTTGCACATCTGCGGCTTCTTTATCTACTTTATTAATCGCAACAACAAATGGTAATTTTGCCGCTTTTAAAATTTGAATCACCTCTTTTGTTTGTGGTTTTACTCCATCATCTGCCGCAACAACTAAAATGCCAATATCTGCAACTTTTGCACCACGACTTCTCATAACAGTAAATGCTTCATGTCCTGGAGTATCAATAAAAGTTAAGGCTCGTTCTTCTTTTGTTTTTGGATCTTTCCACATCGTTTGGTACGCACCAATATGCTGTGTAATACCACCTGACTCTGTATCGATAATATTTGCTTCACGAATTGTATCAAGTAATTTTGTTTTTCCATGATCGACATGACCCATCACAATAATTACAGGATCTCTTTTTTCTACATTAATTGCATTTGTGAGTGCCTCTTCTACTGCTGAAGATTGTTCTACTTCTTTTTGAATATCTACATCTTGTACTTCTTCTGCTTCTACAAAAAAACCTAACTCTTCTGCAATAACACCTGCCGTATCAAAATCAATAAACTGATTTTGATTTGCAAGTACTCCATTACGCATAAGCTCAGTAATCACCTGTGAAATTGGTAATTCTAATTTTTCAGAAAATTCACGGACAGTGATTCGTGAAGGAAGTAATACTAAATGTCCACTTTCTTTTCGTAATTCTTTTTCTTTATTTCTTTTTTCTTCTTGCTCTTGTTTTCGTTTTTTTTCTAAATCACGTTTAATTTTTGGCCATGCACGCATGATTTGTTGTGCCACTTTATTATCTACTTTGACGGCTTTCATTCCAACATCAAAACCATACTCAGGCAATATGCGAAGTAATTCTTTAGGATGAACACGGAGTCGACGTGCGAGTTCTGTAACATTCATAGAGGTAAAAACGTTTATTGAGTAAAGAAAACGTATAATAGAAAAAATATCTTCACATAGTAGACATGCTCTCTACTATACATTTGCTCTAAATTATACTAAAAATAGATTAAAAAGTCAATATAATTGCTTAAAGCTACGACTTTTTTACGCAAAAACAATACAAATCTGTCTAAAATCTCTTATACGATATTAAAAAAATATATTAGACGAGTTCCAAAGAAGGCAAAAACACCCGTTTCCGGGTGTTTTTCTTCTTTCAATCAAATTATAGCAATCCAACTATCAATAGTGCAACAATATTTGCAACTTTAATCATTGGGTTAATTGCAGGACCAGCTGTATCTTTATATGGATCACCGACAGTATCACCAGTCACAGCCGCTTGATGAGCAAAGCTTCCTTTTCCACCATGATTTCCATCTTCGATATATTTTTTTGCATTATCCCAAGCCCCACCACCGGTCGTCATTGAAATAGCAACAAATAGTCCTGTAATAATTGTTCCAACAAGTAGACCACCAAGTGCGGCTGGTCCTAAGAACCAACCCACTAAAATTGGAGCAACAATTGGAATCAATGCTGGTAAAATCATTTGACCAATCGCGCCTTTTGTTACGATATCAACACAACGTGCATAATCTGGTTTACCAGTACCTTCCATGATTCCTTTAATTTCTTTAAATTGACGACGAACTTCTTCTACCACACTTCCGGCTACTTTTCCAACAGATTCCATTAAGTATGCACCAAATAGGTATGGAAGTAACCCGCCAATAAACAATCCAACTAATACATTTGGATCATCAATACGAAATACAGTACTAATGCCATAATCGCTTAATTTGTGTGTATAATCAGCAAAGAGAACTAAGGCAGCAAGAGCAGCTGATCCAATTGCGTATCCTTTCGTTACCGCTTTTGTTGTATTTCCGACTGCGTCAAGCATGTCTGTTGTTTTACGAACATCTTCATCAAGTCCTGCCATTTCAGCAATACCACCAGCATTATCTGTAATTGGTCCGTATGCGTCAATTGCAACAACAATTCCTGTCATAGATAACATGGCCATTGCAGCAATTGCAATACCGTATAATCCAGCAAATCCGTATGTAAGAAGTACACTCACCGCAATGAAAATTACAGGAAGTGCCGTTGCTTGCATAGAAACAGCTAAACCTGAAATAACATTTGTTCCGTGCCCTGTTTCACTTGCTTTTGCAATTTGTTGTACTGGTTTATGTTCTGTTGATGTATAATATTCAGTCACCCAAAACATGAGTCCTGTTAATGCAATTCCAACAAACCCACTTAAAAAGAGATCCATTGTACCCACTTTTAACATTGGGGCATAGTAATCACTCACAAAGTAAATCGCCACAAGTGCAAGAAGTGATGAAACAATCAATCCTTTATATAGTGCCCCCATGATATTTTTTCCTTTTCCTAATTTGATAAAGAACATTCCAATAATTGAGGCAATAATAGATACTCCTCCGATTACTAATGGAAATTCAATTGCAGCTCCTTTATTTACAAAAGTTAAGTACCCAAGTACCATCGTTGCCACTGCAGTTACTGCATATGTTTCAAATAAATCTGCTGCCATTCCAGCACAATCACCTACATTATCACCAACATTATCAGCAATCACCGCAGGATTTCTTGGATCATCTTCTGGAATTCCAGCTTCTACTTTACCAACAAGATCAGCACCAACGTCTGCTGCTTTAGTAAAGATTCCACCACCAATACGAGCAAAAATAGAAATAAGACTTCCACCAAATGCAAGACCAATGAGTGCATCAACATCTTTAAAGATTAAATAAAATCCAGTCACACCAAGTAAACCAAGTCCTACAACAAGTAAACCAGTCACTGATCCACCTTTTACAGCAAGATTTAATCCTTGTGCTAATCCTTTTTTTGACGCTTCTGTTGTTCGGACATTTGCTTTCACAGAAATAATCATGCCTAAATATCCAGCAACGCCAGAAAATATAGCACCAACTAAAAATCCAATACCAGTGTTTACACCAAGTGTTAACCATAAAACGGCAAACACAGCAATAGATACATATCCGATCGTTTTATATTGACGACCTAAATATGCACGGGCTCCTTCTTCAATTGCAGTTGCGATGCTTTGCATCTTATCTGATCCAGCTGGTTGTTTTTTAATCCACTGCATCAAAAAGACACCGTATAAAATTGCGGCTACTGCCGGGACAATTGTTAATGCGATGAACATATTGCTCTAAGGTTAGCATTAATAAATAATATATAAGTGGGTATATCATAGCCTAAAATCAAAAAGAAATCAAGATATTCTATACACATCACCAAGAAAAATTTAAACTATTTTGCTTATTCTAGCGAAATAATGAAGAAAAAAAGCCTGTCCCCTCTAGAATTTTATAGAAAAAATCGCTATACTTTATACCATAATGAATATATATCTATGGAAACAGACATATTACCCCCGAGCGGCTTTCTTCTCGTTGACAAACCAACAGAATGGACTAGTCACGATGTTGTTGGCTATTTACGTGGAGTGACAAAAATAAAAAAAATAGGCCATGCAGGCACACTAGACCCATTTGCAACGGGCCTCCTTATTGTTGGCATTGGGAGAGAAGCAACAAAACGCATTGATGAATTTAAAGGAATGAAAAAAATATACGTCACAAGTATTCAATTAGGTGCGATAAGCGATACACAAGATTGCACAGGAGTACTATCTGACATTCACGAAAATATACCTGTATATAATAAGGAAGACATCGAAGCGGTACTTCAAACCTTCATGGGCGAGCACACACAAATTCCACCCATGTATTCTGCAAAAAAAGTTGCTGGAAAAAAATTATATGAATTAGCTCGCGCAGGAAAGACCGTGGAACGAGCACCTTGTGAAATTACTATTCATACTATTGAGTTAATCAATGTTGACTCTGATACCGCTGTTATTGATTTACGTTGTACTGTTTCTACTGGAACATACATCAGAACACTCGCACACGACATTGGGCAAGCCTTAGGCGTTGGTGCATATTGTAAAACACTAAGAAGAACACACATTGGTGACTATACGGTTGATGATGCGATTCCACCAAAATCATTTGAGAAAGATAGTTGGGAAAAGAGATTACTACAAGTCCCTCCCCTATAAGGGGAGGATTTTCTTATTACTTTAATCTTCGTTTTGATCTCTGAAAATTAATTGCAAATCGATGCGCCTCATCTCTTACTTGTATAAGCAAATCCTGATACTTCTGCACCCACAAAATAAACTGCGCATTTTTTTGTCCAAAAATAAATTCATTTTTCTTTCTTTCCACTCCTTTTGCAATTCCGACAACTGGAATATGTATATTTTTTTCTTTAAGCATTCTTTTTACTCTATTTACCTGCGGTTTTCCTCCATCAATAAGAAATATCTCTGGATATGGCCATTCATGATGAGCTAAGCGTCTCAATAATACTTCTTCAAGACAATCAACATCACTTTGACCGACTACTGTCTTAATAGTAAATTTTCTATAGTCTGCTTTTTTAGCATATCCTTTTTCAAACACAACCATACTCCCCACTTTTCCTGTACTACCCAAATTTGAAATATCATATCCTTCAATCCGAAAGTTTTTCCCGGTATCAGCAAATTCATCTTCAAAGAATTGCTTATTCAGAAGCGTAACATCATAAATTCTTTGCAATTGCTTTACTTGATCACGAAAAAGTGCGGCATCTTCAAAACGCGATTCCCTTGATGCACGCTTCATTTCTTTTTCAAAAAAAGTAATAACATGTTTTTTATTTCCCTTTAGAAACGACACCATTGGTGAGATCACTTGTTTCTTGTATTCATCTCCACTAATTTCTCCTGTGCACACTCCCAAACACTGATCCATCTGACGATAAAGACATGGTTTCTTTGACCGCGGCTTACAATCTGAATAGTGAAATAACTTTCGCAGTAGTTTCAAAAATGCTTTGGTATTTACCCCAGGAAACGGTCCAAACACATAGGCATATTCTTTACTATATGGAATTTTCCAATCTTTTATTTCTTTTCCTTTTTCTTCAAGATATTGTTTCATTTCATGCTGACGAAGCATTTGAATTTTTGGATAATGATCATGTGTAACACACAAATAATTCCAACTCTTATTATCTTTACCAATAACATTATATTTAGGTTTATGAAATGCAATAGTATTAGCTTCAAGAATGATTGCTTCTAAAACTGACTCTGTCACTTCCCATTCAATATGCGCGACTTCATGCATCATTTGCTCAATTGGCCGACTCGTTTTTGCTCCACAAAAATAGCTTGAAACACGGCTCTTCAAATTCGTTGCTTTCCCAACATACAGCAATTCTTTTTGTATATCAAAAAATAAGTAGATGCCAGAGCTACTTGGGAGGGCGAGAAGTATGTTGGTGAATTTGTGTTTCATAATCAGTATTACTGCTTAATATAGCAAATATTTGTAGAAAATTCAAGGTCTATGTCTTAACAGACAATCATTTATAGGTCATTTTGAGTTTGTATAAAAAAAGAAACAATATCATTTATTATTTCTTTTTTTATGTCCTCCTTTCTCCTTTGTCTGTTTTTACTACTTTTGTCATCCCTTTTTTACGAGGATGTAATTTCCTTCATTTATCTCATCAATAAACTGAGACAAGTCCAACAGTTTTATACCTGTTTGATCATCTCTTCTCATATGTGGAAATATGTCTGTAAAATTTATTTTAAAAGACTTTCCCAGACAAAAAACTCGTGAAGTCTTTTTTCCTTGAGCAAATGTATCAAAATGTTGAATTCCAAAAAAGAGAAATTCTTCCAGACTTGCTGGAACAAATCCCAATTCTTTCAACAATATCAATAACATTTTTGTATTTTTAATATCCCTATTGATACGAGCAAGATACACATCTTCTCTGTAGCTTGTCTTTTTGAAATCAATATGAACATCTTTTGGCTTTAACGCACTTCGTGCATATCCTCCCCTTTGTATTAATTGATCAGCAGACAATGATGGATCAAAAGCAATTTGCATTTCATCACTCATTTCAAAAAATTCTTCTGCAGGAGGAATTATACGCCATTCCTGATAAACAGGTGAATATGGAACGTTCATTTCTTGCCATGTTTTGATCTTTATATGACCAAATTTATCAGTATCTTTTATATCTGCAAAAAGAATACTCGTCAAAGTCAAATACGCGCGTTCTTTATTAAAACACTCTGGAATAAACAGAGGCATCAATGAACAAACAACAATGACGTTACGCAGACTTTTCCCAATGTACTCACAACTTAATGGTGGAACACATATAACAGCAGCTTCAATATAATCAAGGTGCTTATGACGAAGAAATGTACCATCTCCATAAAATACACCAATCTGGTAATTTTCCCTGAAGTACAATTTTGCCCGAATTAGGCTCCTATTACTTTCGAGGTGATTGGTATTTTCAATGAAACGAATCAACGGGACATGCAGAATACCAACTGTTCCATTATATGGAGCTTTCATCATAAGCTTTGGTCCTCTCGTTCCACGAGAGAAATATGGACGAATGTGCTTATCAAATGGATGATAGAGTATCGTATTGCTCGCTTGCATTGGAAGTTCATCTAAAAACACCTTCCCTACACCAAGCACTTCCTGTATTAAGGAATATACTTGAGCTGGAGTAAGTGATTGTGACTTATCCAAAACCGTCAACTTCTTCACAATAATATGATTTTGATTATCAATATATTGTGTGCTAGAAATATCATCTTCATCAATCAGAAAAATGTCTCCAATTTCCCATCCTTGTTTATACACATAACTCCTGGATGGATAACAATCTTCATTTTCCTCGAAGATACGCCAAGTGCGTTTTCCATCAATATATCGATCTGGCAAAAATATATCTATTCCCACCAAATCTGTTCCATCTTGCGTATGACCAGCCGCATAGAGACTGATAATGACGGCCCTAAAGAACATGACGACTCCTTCTTCTGTGTGTGTTGGTTATGTTGTTAAAGAACAACGAGCGAATAAAATCAACATATCATATTTTTTTATTTTTGTCTAGATTAAGTGGAATATGTTGATTGTTTTTTGTAAACATGCTACGATAAATAGACTATGAGACGATTTTTCAAAAAATTAACGTTTATATGCGCTTTAAGTATTATTGCTATTTTTCTATTAGTAATTATTATCAACTGGCATGTCAATCATGCGACACAAGATAAGACCTTTGATGAAATTGACCATATCCCTACCAATCATGTTGGGCTTGTTTTGGGTACAGCAAAATACCTCCAAGATGGACGAGATAATGTGTACTATACCTACCGCATGGATGCGACCGTTGCATTGTTTGAAGCGGGTAAAATCAACTATGTGCTCGTCAGTGGTGACAATGGCACAACCGAATACGATGAACCAAACATGATGCGCGAAGATCTTATTGAACGCGGTATTCCAAAAGAACGTATCTATTTAGATTATGCAGGCTTTCGGACACTTGATTCAGTAGTCAGAAGCAAAGAAATCTTTGGGCAAGAACAACTTACCATTATTTCTCAACCATTTCATACAAAACGAGCCGTCTACATTGCAAAATCAAAAGATATAGATGCCATTGGGTACAATGCAAAAGATGTGCATCCATACTATAGTCTCTGGACACAAACGAGAGAAAAATTAGCTCGGGTCAAGATGGTAATGGATTTGATATTTGGGAAAAAAGCAAAATTTTATGGAGATCCAATTGACATTCCCGTTTCAGAAACATCAGCAGCATATACTCCCCCTACAGGATACACTCGCACAACACTCACCCGCCAAGTTGATGGTAATCGTCAAGAAGTGGGCTATCTCTTTTTAATGAGTGGTCTCGAAGCAAAACTTGATATCATTACAAAAGCAACAAATGAAGAGACAGCCTATCTCTACCCTACCATGGATGCAGAAGGACTTGCACAAAGATATATTGATCAACAAAAACAACCCGTATTACAACTCGCCGGAGCATTTACGCATGACTGGGAGCATATTCAAGGAATGGCTTTTGATGACGGTGTTTTAATTGGAGCACTCGAGACAAAACAATGGGATGGACTTCTTGTTATTGAAGATGGTATCCCCCACATAGAACATAAAGCAGACATTAAACATCTGGATTCATTTCTCGATAATGCCGTTGAAAAAGAATTAAGTATCATTGAACAGATTTCAATTATTCGTGATGGTGAGATAGATATCTATCCCCCATTTCCACCAGATCGTCTATATACATTTCGTTTTTTTGTCGAATACCAAATTGCTGAAAAAATATTTCCTGGTGTAATTATATTTACAGAAGCAATGAGTGTTGAAGACAGCATGGCAGTTATTGATAGCCTAAATACTGATGAAACAAAAATTCTTAATGCACTGTATCTTGATGGTGGCTCTGTAAGTACTGGCGTATATTATGATGCATTACAAACTCCTTTTGAATTCACAGACCCTGGGTTTGGTCATAAAGAAGATGGGTATACAAATGTGTTGTTATTTTTTAGTGAGTAATATATCAAAACCAAACCCGTCCACCACTATTTAATTAATAACAGATATGTCATTACTATCAAAATTATTTGGAAGATCAGATAATCACACCACAAATAAAAACCGTTCTCACCATACTCAACAACATACACAACCACAACATTTCATGCATTCTACAGGAACAATCCAAGTAGATAATATTTTTAAGATAAAAAGCCTCGGAACAATACTCACAGGAAAGGTCATTAGTGGTGGTGTTGCTGTTGGATTTACAGCAAACCACAACGGGCAACCTATTGTTATTAATAGAATTGAAACATTTAATAAACAAGAAAAATCTGTTGAAACAGGTGAAAGCGCAGGTTTTTTAATTGATGAAGCACAGTCAAATCAAGTTAAAAAAGGAGATACAATTACATTTAGAAAAAATTGATACATTATGAAAAATCAATTTACAATAGGCTGTTTTGCGATAATCCTCAATGAAAAAGAGGAAATTCTTATCGTTCACAGAAATGATTATGACCTTTGGAATTTACCTGGTGGCGGTATGGATATAGGAGAAACGCCAGAAGAGTGTGTTATTCGTGAAATAAAAGAAGAAACAGGATTCAAAGCAGAACTTATCAAATTACAAGGTATTTATACAAAAAAAGACAAAAATACAATTTCCTTTTCTTTTATTTGTAACATCATAGGAGGAAAAGCGACACTCAATGATGAAGCACGAGCAATAGAATTTGTATCATTAAAAGATATCCCAAAGAACTTTTCACCTAATCAAAAAGAACGTATTGAAGACTACTTTCAAGACAGAAATCATACCATATACAAACAACAAAAGAATGCTTCTTCACTTGAATTACTTAAAGAACTTGGTTTATGAAACTCGCCACCGTTTGCTACATAACAAAGGATGGCAAAACACTTATGCTCCACAGAAATACACGGAAAGGAGATATTCATGAAGGAAAATGGGTTGGGATTGGTGGTAAATTTGACGAAGAAGAATCACCAGAAGAATGTATTATTCGTGAAGTAAAAGAAGAAACAAATTTAGATATTAAAAACCCCAAATTATGTGGCATTCTGAGCTCATATAACTTTAAAGGGGCTGATTGGATGATATTTGTCTTTAGTTCCACTGATTGCAAGGGGGAATTATCTTCCTGTGCAGAAGGAACACTCGAGTGGATCCCAAATGAAGAATTACATAACTTAAATCTTTGGGAAGATAACAAACGCTTTCTTCCACTCATTGATGAAGACAAATTTTTCTCAATGAAAACAATCTATAAAGGAACTGATAAAGAAGAAATTACTCTTTCTATTCATTAATTACTCACTCTATGACGAGTATACACCAACGTGTTAAACGTATAGAAAAAAGAAATAAAAAAGTAGAATTAGATAAAGCGTGGGAAACAAGTTTAGCTCGAAAAATAATTATTACTATACTCACCTATTTAACCATTGTTCTTTTTTTTCATACAGCAGAATTACCCAGACCATTTATAAATGCTATTGTGCCTAGTATTGGTTTTGTTCTTTCTACCCTCTCTTTACCTATTTTTAAAACTATTTGGATTAAATATCATAAGAAATAATATGGCAAAAACATATCACAAAAATATCCCAGCATCATATCTTATTTTAATGAAAGACAATCAAGTATTACTACTTAGACGATTTAATACTGGTTATGGAGACGGGAACTACTCTCTCCCAGCGGGTCATGTTGATCCAGGAGAAACATTTACACAGTGTATTATGCGTGAAGGACTAGAAGAAATTGGAGTTACCATTCACCAACAACAATTATCTCTTTCTCACATTATGCATCGCAATAACCCAATGAAAAAAAATGATGAACGTATCGATGCTTTTTTCATCGCAAAGAAATGGGAAGGAGAAATTGAAAATAAAGAACCACATAAATGTGATGACCTTTCTTGGTTTTCATTAGATGATCTTCCAGAAAATATTCTTCCTTATGTAAAGAAAGTGCTTGGGTACATTAATCAAGGTGTGTTTTATAGTGAATTTGGTTGGGAATAAATTAATTAATATCAATATATGAAAAAGCCCTGTAAACTTATTAGCTCAATTCTTATTCCACTTCTCATTGGATTTGGTGGATCATTTTTTACGGTTAGCTCAATTAACTCATGGTACAGTACTATCAATAAACCGTTTTTCAATCCCCCAAATTGGATCTTTTCTCCTGTCTGGACAACGCTCTTTATTCTTATTGGAATTTCTTTTTATCTTGTCTGGCAAAAAGATTTTGGGAAAAATAAAAAGCAGATACTTGCTATCTACTTTACACAACTTGCATTTAATTTTTTCTGGTCTATTTTCTTTTTTGCCCTGCAAAATCCATTACTGGCCTTTATTGAAATTATTATCCTTTGGATTCTTATATTCTTGAATATTAAAGTCTTCTACAAAATTGATAAACGAGCAGGATACTTACTTATCCCCTATTTACTCTGGGTGAGTTTTGCTTCTATTTTAAACTTGTCTATTGTGATTTTAAATTAAAAGAGCCCATATATCGTGGTATATATGGGCAAAGATACTTATGCGGTTTTGTATTCTTTAACGAATACCTAGGCTTCGGGAAAAGACTTTATCCCCGCATTAAGTTAGTAAAAACTAACCAAATTCAGTTTTGCCCATAAGACAAAAAAGAATTATTACCTAGCCTTTCATTTCTGAAAGGAAAACTTTTGACTTCTACTCTTCTTTCTATTAAAGAAAGAAGCAAGGAATTAAATAATTACTTATTTAATTTAGCCATGTACCCACAAGGTACATGCTTGTATACCCTTCTTTCAAAAGATATACAACCCTTACTGTTAGTACTACTAACCGGTAGATATTTCATCTTAGTCTATTTTTTATAATTTGTCAATACTATACTGTGGATAACTAGATATTGACGAATAAAAAAAGAACTAGGCCTTCCTATTGAATATGTAAAAAGAGAAAAAAATGATTGAACAACAAAAAAATAGTCGAGACAGTATAACCTCGATAACACTATAAATACAAGTATATTTCAACATATTCTTCTTTTATCAAAAGAGGATATGCCAAAACATATTTTTACGTAAAAACATATAAGTGTCACTATCTTACCCAATAAAAAAGCCATCGTATTTGCGATGACTTTTTTGATTTCTATTCAATTATTTTTTTCGACCTAATCTTTTACGTTCATTTTCAGTCAATAATTGTTTACGAATACGAATATGGTTTGGAGTAATTTCTAAATATTCATCATCAGTAATAATTTCAAGACCACGCTCTAAGGTAACAATCATTGGTGGAGTCAAGTTTAACGCGTCATCTGAACCACTGGCACGCATATTTGTTAATTGCTTTCCTTTAATAGGATTGACATTCATATCCTCTCCTTTTGACGTATTTCCAATAACCATTCCTTCATACACTTCTGTATTTGGTCCAATATATAACACACCACGATCTTGCAAATTTGCAAGTGAATATCCAAGTGCTTTTCCTTTTTCCATAGAAATCATTGAACCAACATTTCTCTTCTTGATTTCTCCTGCATATGGTTTAAATCCAATCACTTGTGTACAAAGAATTCCTTCTCCTCGAGTATCCATAACAAATTGTCCACGGTATCCAAGTAAACCACGTGATGGAATTTCAAAAATAATACGTGTTTGTCCATCTTTGGTCATCATATTTGTCGTCACTCCTTTTCGTTTTCCTAATTTTTCAATCACAATACCAGCAAATTCATCTGGGACATCAACAGTCACTTCTTCGTATGGCTCTTGTTTTTTTCCATCCACTTCTTTGATAATAACTTGTGGTTGAGATACTTGCATTTCAAATCCTTCACGACGCATGTTTTCGAGCAATACCGCAATATGCATTTCTCCACGACCATATACTTTATAATGATCAGTCGAAGAAAAATCTACTTGAAGACCAACATTAATTTCTAACTCTTTTTCTAAACGTTCTCTTATTTGACGTGTTGTAACGAATTTTCCATCTTGACCTGCAAAAGGAGAACTATTAACCAACAAATTCATAGAAATCGTTGGCTCATCGATTGTAATTGCTGGCAATGGTTCTTGTGTTTCTGCTTCACAAATTGTTTCTCCAATATAAATGTCAGGAATACCAGAAATCATTACCAAATCACCAGCGAATGCTTCACTTGCTTCTTCCTTAACTATCCCTCTAAATGTTTGGATTTTATTAATACTCCCTGTTCGTGTTTCTCCATCAGGTTTTCTTACCACAACTTTTGCTCCTGCCTTAATTGTTCCTTCGTAAATTCGTCCAATAGCTAAACGTCCAAGATAATTGTCGTACCCGAGATTAAACGGTTGCATTCTAAATGGCACCTCGATTTTTGCGGGTGCTGGTGGAACATGTTCTAAAATAGCATCGAGAATAGGAAACAAGTTATCACTTTCGTCTTCCATATTCTTTTTTGCAATACCTGCTTTTCCATTTGCATATAATGTTACAAATTCTAATTGTTCATCATTTGCACCGAGATCCATGAATAATTCAAGTACTTGGTCATGCGCACGTTCAACGTCTGCGGCAGGTTTATCAATTTTGTTTAAAATAACAATAGGTTTTAAGCCTAAGTCTAATGATTTCTTTAATACAAATTTTGTTTGTGGCATTGGGCCTTCTTGTGCATCAACAATGAGTAATACAGAATCAATTGAACGAAGAACACGCTCAACTTCTGAACCAAAATCAGCATGCCCTGGAGTATCTACAATATTAATTTTTGTATCTTTATAAAAAACTGATGTATTTTTAGCATAAATAGTAATACCACGCTCTAGCTCAAGTGCGTTGCTATCCATACTTACGGTATCATCAGCACTTACCATTCCCGTTTGACGCATAATTGCATCTGTGAGTGTCGTTTTACCATGATCAACGTGGGCAATGATTGCAATATTTCTAATTTCCATAGCCAAATAATCTATTAAATAAGCGGCTCCTATAATATAGGAGTCGTTGATGCAATAGTATAGCGCATTTTTTTCTATTTGTCAAGCAAAAAACGGTATTTTTTTGTTTTTTATTCACTATATTCCTTTAATTTAGCTATAAGCTGATCTATCACCTCTAACTGTTTAGCACTCATCCCTTTTTTTAACTCAATGTTATTTTATCAGTAAGAGCCCAAATCAGCGAATCTACCAAAACATCAGCCTCTTCTGGATCCATGACAGCAAAAGTCATATATGCCGGCAAGTAATACTGTTGAGCTTCACTATTTAGTAGAGGAAAAGAATCACGTTGCCGAGCAAGCATCTTAATGGAGCCATCATCCAGGATTGAACTGGAGACCTCAGCCTTACCATGGCTGCGCTCTACCAACTGAGCTATGATGGCGTGTAAACCAACTGCCTGCCCGCCTCGGGCGGGAGCTATGATGGCGTGTACTCTAATATGCCAAAAGTATATCAATATTTTGTATATTCGTCAATATCTAGACCTGCCAATAGAGATATGATACAATACTAATATTATTTAGCTAAGTATACATAGATATGAATAAAACAATAGCAATTCTCCCCGTATTATTTCTTACCGTATTTCTCTCTGGATGTGGGCAAAGTACAGAGCCAACTCCTGAAACAACACCTGAAGAAACGCAAACACCTATTGAAGAAGTGCTCCCAACAGAAAAAGATAATAGTATCAGTCTAAGTGATATACAAAAGCATAATACCAAAGAAGATTGCTGGACTGCTATTGATGGAAAAGTCTATGATATCAGCCCATATATTGCCCTTGGAGTACACAAACCAGTCATTGTCAAAGGTTGTGGCATTGATTCAAGTGCGATGTTTGCACGTGACCATGGAGAAAGTGACCGCATGTTATTACCTGATTACTACATTGGAGAATTGAAATAATATTTTTATTTTTTTCATAAAGCAGACTATATCAGTCTGTTTTATGTTATACTTAATTGAATATTACTAATGATTATACAATATGTTTACTGATCTCACCCTTACAGCAATCCTTTATGACCTTGGGCGACTTACTGGTCTTATTGCATTTTTTGGCTTAGGCATATTAGTCTTTGCTGGTGATACAACCCGATTTTTTGATCGTTTTTTTGGTTTTGATCGACTGATTCCATTTTTAAAAAAACTCTCTTACGGCACTGCTGTTTTTCTGCTCCTTCATCCCATATTCTTCATGATAGCTAAACAAAAGTTTCTTGCCTATCTCATTCCTGATTTCTTTTATTTGCACCTTGCCCTGGGCATTGTTGCCTTTTACTTATTTATCATCGTTATGATCGCGTCAGCGCTCTACAAACGCATTTCTCATCTTGCCTGGCAATATTTACATGTGCTTAACTACATCTTATTTTTTATCAGCCTACAACACGCCAAACATTGGGGATCATCTTCTTCATATTGGTATATAAGTGCGAGTTATCAAGCGATGCTCTTTCTTATTGTTATAGGACTCATTTATCGGGCACAACATAAAATTCGTCACAAAACAAAAGCATATCCAATTAAAAACATTATAAACGAAAACCACGATACAAAAACTTTTGTATTTGATATGGGAGAAAAACAACATTTTCAAGCAGGACAATTTTGTTTACTCCGCATACACGATAAAACAAGAAAATTACATGCCCGCCATCCATTTACCATGTCTAATGCTCCAGGAAGTACCGAACTCGCATTTACTATTAAACAATCCGGTCGATTTACTGAGGCATTATTTCAATTAAAAAAAGGAGACAAAGTCCTCATTGAAGGCCCCTTTGGTATCTTCACTAAAAAAAGATGCACAACAAAAAGACAGGTCTTTATTGCAGGTGGTGTTGGCATTACTCCATTTAAAAGCATGCTTGAAGATCCATCAACAGAAAATGATCCAAGAAAAATATTCCTTTTTTATGGAGCGCGCAGCAAAAAAAACATGCTATTTGAAGACTTTTTTTCCAAAAAACTCTCTAAAAAGTTTCACGCGATTTATTGTCTTAGTCAAGAAAAAAAATCAGATGGTATTTGTGAAATTGGCTATATTGATGAAAAAATACTTCTCAAATATATCACATCATTTGAAGAAACCTGCTTTTATATTTGTGGTCCAGAAGCAATGAAACAATCAGTTATAGGCATTCTAAAAAAACACAAGGTTCCAAAAGAACATATTATTGTAGAACATTTTTATTGGTAAAAGGTTCTTAGACAAACACACCTATATATGGTATAACTAGTATATCTTAACAGTACCTATTGTTTATGAATAAAAAATATATTCTTCCAACCGCTCTCATGATCCTGTTACTTACAGGATCCGGATGTTCAATGAACACCAAAAAAGTGGAACAAATACCAATACAACCAACGCCAACACCCATTGTAGCAGAAGTGGCTGACCCTATTGAAAAAGAAAAACCAAGTACAGTGACCGCAGAAGTAACTATTGCTACTAGCACAGAAAAAGCACCTGCAGAAGTAATAGAGACAGAACCTGCGCCACCAGTAGTTGTTGTTTCACCAAAACCAGCACCTGTTGCCTGTGGAACAGACACAAGCTGCCTTCAAAAACATATCCAAAACTGTCTCCCAGCTACAGGAGAAATGACATTTTTAGTACAAACATTTGGCTTAATTATTACTGACAATGGTCAAACATGTACTGTCCGCCATACAGCAAAATCTGGATTTGAAGGAGAATTTGCAAGTTGGATTGGCGAATATTTTGACTGTAGTTTTGATAAAGCAACACTCAAAGCAAACCCAGAAATATACACTGATGCATTTATTGATCCAATAAACCAGTGTAGTGGCCCATATGTTGATTTAATGAAATCACTCGATACGGCTTCTCAAGATACGACAACAAAATCAACTAAATTTATTGGAATCGATGTAGGAAAAAGTAGCAGCGTTGGTGATGATACATTTACTATTGTCCGTATCACGGATCTCAATTCTGTAACCTTTAATTATCAATCAAAAGATTACACTATCACACCCGGAGAAACAAAAATTATTGGGACCACAGAAATTACTTTAGATACACTTGAAGAAAAAACATGCAAAATCAACGGAGAAGACTTATCAGGACTTGAATGTCATCAAACCCTTCCATATAAATCAACATTCAAAGTGCTCTATATAAAATAAAAAGACACATAAAAAGGACGAGCTTATAAGCTCGTCCTTTTTTATTGTCTAAACATCTACTTTAGGATATACTAAATGTATAGATATAATCAATACATATATGTTTCAGAATCTTCCACTGTTTCATAAAAAAAAGAAAAAGAAAACTGTTGGATTTATCCATGAAACCCACCAACACATTTGGATAAAATTTCTATTTGTTTTACTCTTATTTGTTCTTTATTTTATTTTTATTTCTATTCATTATGGTCTACATGATGGTTTTTTAATTACGATACTTACTTGGTCATTTTTTGTTCTCTGCACACCTGTTGCTGACGCAGGTCTTTTGATTGATTTTCCTATTCGCCTTCTTTTTTGGAATATACCAATGGTACTCAGTGAATTATTTGTCTGGGCAACCGCTATATGTTTAAATATATTCAGCATATTTTTTCTTCCTCACACATATGAAAAAACAACAATATTATCTCTTTTTCATCATATTTTGTCTCATCCATATCCATTTTGGAGCATTATTATTCTTTCTAGCATAGGAACATTTCTCTCTGTGAAATTTGGAGATGAACTCATGGATTATATTAAACATAAAGATTGTACTTATCGAAAAAAACATCATCTCAAATCAAAAGCTATTATCCTTATATTTATTTTTTTACTCACATTTATTATTTATGACTATATGTTACAAAATTTTGGAATTGAAATTCCTTTGTAACATATATATTTATAAAAAAAGGATATTTACAAATAGAAGAATCTACTGAACTTGCCCATGCCGTAGAATTTTTCTTCTTGGATGTATTCAAAATATTTTTCCTCATGCTCCTTATTACTCATTTCATGAGTATTCTTCGCTATTACTTCCCTATACAGAAATTACGAAGCTTTCTTATCGAAAAGAAACTTTATGGACTTGACTATCTTTTTGCAACCTTATTTGGAGCTATAACTCCTTTTTGTTCTTGTTCATCTATTCCGCTTTTTATAGGATTTCTTGAAGCACGAATACCTCTTGGCGTTACCTTTGCCTTCATGATAACTTCTCCACTGATCAATGAAGTTGCCATAGCCCTTTTCTTTGGAATCTTTGGATTAAAAATTACCCTCATGTACTTCGTCGCCGGTATTTCTATCGGTATGATAGGAGGATGGATCCTTGGAAAACTCAAAATGGAAAGATATGTAGAAGATTTTGTTTGGAAAGTACAGGCTCAAAAACAAAATAATAGAAAAGAAAAAAAAAGCTTCAAAAAAATATTTCCGAAACTCTCTCGAGAAGCTTTTGATATTATCAAAAAAGTTGCTTGGTACCTCATCGGAGGAATAGCCCTTGGTGCTTTTATTCATGGCTATATTCCAGAAAATTTTTTTGAAATGTATTTAGAACATGCAGGGTTTTGGGGTGTTCCTCTCGCTACGATATTAGCCGTTCCCATGTATGCTAATGCTAGTGCAGTCATCCCCATTATAGAGTCCCTCGTAAGCAAAGGAGTGCCTATAGGAACCGCTTTAGCCTTCATGATGGCTATTGTAGGTCTATCTCTCCCAGAAGCTCTCATACTCAAGAAAGTCCTCAAATGGCAACTCTTAGCAACTTTTTTTGCTGTGGTTACCTTTGGAATTATTCTCATTGGTTATTTATTTAATTGGATGATTTGATATTGAAAAGCTTTTTTATAAAACATCACCTAAAGTTCGAATAAAATCAGAAAAACTCCACAAATTATCATGCCCAGCACCCTCAATCAAAAGGTACTTTTTATCTTCTAAATCCAAGGCATCAAATAAATTTCGAGAGACCTCAGGCAAAATCATACGATCAAAACTTCCATGAATAATAAAAAGCTGTCCATCATAATCCTTGAGATGGTCTAAATTATCATACTTTCCTTTCTTTTTATAAAAGCGTGTACCATTATATTCCAATTTCTCATAATCCACAAAACCTGGACACTATATCAAAAAAAGAAAGAATCGTCGACTAAGACGATTCTTTAAATAATATTCTTTTTATCTTATGCAAAATAGATTCTTTTCCAAAAATAATATCTGTAAACTTCACATACCAAGCAGCACTTTGTGCTTGAATAACATAGGCAAGTGCAATGATAATTGCAATTTCTGAGCTTTCCTTACCAAAAACCGTCATCGCAATAGCAAGGGCAATAGAAAGATTTCTCATCACGGTTCCATAGACAAGAGCAATAGCATCTTCACGAGAAAGGAAAGTCTTTCCAACAATAGTACTCAAAGCAAAATTTACTGCATAGAGCACAATCAAAGGCAAAAAGTATTGCCAAAGAAGTGCGGGATTATTTAAAATAGCAGAAGACTTCAGTGCCATAGCAATAAAGACAATTCCAAGCACTCCAATAATTGCAAAAGGAGGAAATTTCTTTTTATATGTTTCGTCAAAAGATTTTTGACCATATTTTTTCACCAAGATCTTTTGTGTGAATAAACCCAAAAGCATTGGCGCAAAAACAATCAAAGCAATTTGTTTAAAAACCTGTACAAGTGGAATAACAATACTCTCCCCAACCAGCCAATCAAGATAAAATGGGGTAAGGACAGAACCCAAAATCAAACCAAAAACCGTTATCTTTACCGCAGCAAGCATATTCCCTTTGGCAAAACCCGTCCAAGAAATGGTCATCCCAGAAGTCGGGAGAAGCGAAGTCAAAAGAAGCCCAACCACAGCAAACGGTTTATCGGCAAAAAACATCTTTCCAATAAACAATCCCAAAAAAGGAATGACAAGAAAATTCAATCCTTGTGTGAGAAGCAAAACCTTTCTACACTTTTTACTAAAATGAAAATTCATCTTTAGGCTCACCATCATTGGATAGACCATAAAGAAAGTAAGCGGCAAAATAAGTGCCTTGAAACTTGATACATCAAAAAACTTCCCATAGAGTAAGCCAAAAATCATAAAAGTTGGGATCGTCCAAATGAGATTTTTTTGAAGATATCGGAGTGTTTGTATCATATATGTATTAAATAATTGCGAATGATTTGCATTTAAATTATACTCCTCCATTGATTCCCTGTACATTGTGGATAAAAAAATACTGTATTTCTACAATATTTTTTTATATTTTCTATTATACTTATTTACTTGCAGGCCCACGTTCTTGTGCACCTTCAATAATTTCAGTAAACATTTCAGCTGACATATATTTTGCCTCATAACCACCACCTTGACGCTCAAGATTTTTTATAAATGCACGCAAATGATTTCTTGAACCTTTTTGCAAATTTTCGTATGCGATCAAAATATCTTCATTGTCCACGTCTCTTTTAAAATTCTCTAAATCTTGAATGTCTAAATCTTCAATCATTGCCCCAACAATCAATGCGTCTACTAGTGATTTATTTCCTGTTGCTACAAATTCATTATATGCCGATTGCATAGCTGGTAAGCTAAATACACCCACAGTATCATCTGTAACAGGATCATCAATACCATAACGCTCAATTAATACTTTTATGGTATCAGTGTGCGTTTGCTCACTTTTTGCAATATTTTTAAACACGTTCATGTCCCATTTTTCACCCAATGTGGTATACACATCTCGTGCCAATTTTTCTTCTTCACGCATTTGAGTCAATCCCATTTGCTCTTTTACACTTAACTCAGCAATAGGAATAGCTCCAATTAATTCATGACCTTTTACATAATCAGCCTCATCAACGATATAAGCAACTTCTTCTTGTCTTTCAAATGGACGTTCTTCAGACAAAGATTCTTGTCCACAACCAGTAGTACCAATAATCAACACAAATAAAATAATGTATAGTGAAATATATCTCATAAGCAATAATTATTCGTCTTTTTTATGATATTTAATAAGCAACCCAACTAAAAGAACCACGATAACACCTGCAAATCCATACAATACATACAACATTGTCTTAAATGATGTATCTTCACGAATATTATCAACATTTGTTACTAATCCAACGGCTTCATTATTTACGACTTTTTCTTCATGTGACCTTGCTAAATATGCCTCAACTAGTGCGGTCACAGCTGCTTCATCAGTAATATCAACTCCTGAAGCTTCTGCTTCTGCCAAAATTTCTTCAATAACTTCCGCTGGAATTTCTTCGCGAACAACACTTTCTTCTGATGAAACAGCGACGTCACCATCCATAACCTCACCATCTTCTACAACCTCTCCACCATCAACTAAAGGTAATGTTGGTCGTGAATCAGCATCTCCACTGTCAACAACACCCTCTTCTGGTACAGGAACACTGTCACCTTCTAATACAAGATCTTCTCCAAATAATTCAGGGCGAGGAAATGTAGGGTCTACCGGAACAAGACGATCAGCAGTGCTATCTCCTGCATGCAAAATACTATCAATTAATGAATTTCTACTTATTAATTCGAATTCTTTCCCTGTACACGTATGTCCGCCCAATACAGCACCAACAGACACTGTATCATACACAGTAGGGTCAACAATAACATAACGATTTGCCAAGCCATCTTTTGTCACAAATAAATTTCCAGTAGCAACTAAATTTGTCATTCCTTTTTCTGCAAGCAGTGAATTATCATCTGCATGAATAGTTAATCCATATGGGACACCGTCTCTATCTGCATCAACATTCATCAGTGTTGCGTAATACACTTTATTTGTTCCATCGTCAAGCAAGGTAACTTCCCCATCAATATGACAAGTTAACTCATCAATGGCCGTCACTTTTTTTGATGTACACGTTTTTCCATTCATTGTTGCAGTTACTACAACTTCTTTCCCTTCATAAAGGTAAAATAAATTCTCATGCACCTCTAAACCTGATAAATTTACCAATTTTCTTTTTGTCAAATTATCTTCAAAAAAATTATTTCCTAAAAATGGCTTCAATGTGGTTGTTCCATCTGATAATAATAAATTATTATCCCCAATAACTGCTTTTAAAGAAAAATGAACATTAGCAACATCTTCTTCAACCATATATGAAAGACCAATATATGCTTTATTACGTCCATTTGGATATGTTTCAAGCATGATTTCTGTTTCACACTCATAGTTTAATCCAGTATCCAAAATACTTGTATCTACAATTGGAATAGTAGGGACATTTGGAACAAAAATAGCTGAAGCACCTTGCGGTAAAAGTATTACGAAAGATAATACTAATACTGATATGAATGTTTTCATATATATAGATTAAAAATTTTTATT
>JAHJIX010000003.1 GCA_018823045.1 Patescibacteria group bacterium
GAATCACTTTCCCAGTCACCATATCTCTCTTTGAGAGATATGATTTGTGGTCTTTGATGAATAGATATTCTTTCTGTAAGAGGATATCTATATTGTTTTTTCCTACTATACCTTTTTTGTCTTCTTGTATATATCTTTCTCCTAAGATACTGACATAACCACCTTGCATGATTATATATCCAAAGATAAATACTCTCATGAGAGATAGTGACTCCGACTAACTGCTGTGCACAACACTTGACATTTTTACTTATTTATGCCATGTTATGGGTATAACAACCTAGGAGAACCCGTGAAAACCACATATTATCTGCTGATTGTGGAACAAATCCTTGCGAAAAACTCGTGATGCTTTGTTCCACAACCAGCCGGTAGCCAACCCGGCCTTACCCCCGCCCAAAGGAGGGCATAATGAACAATAAAGGTCATGTGAACATGGACCTCAGCTTCACCAAGATCCGCCAATGGATCGAATATATGCTGGACCTCTGGAGAACAAAAACTAAGACATGGAGTATGGATGCGCTCACCCAGCATCAAGAAGCCTACTACACCACCAGAAACTTCCCCACCACTGACCTCTTGAGAGTGTACAAGAGCTTCTCAATCCTCAAAAAAGCACTCCTCGATTCACAGCAGCTTTTCTGCGCACTCCACAACGATAGCCAAGGGGAAACCTTAGTCCTCCGCTGGTCAAAGGATGAAAACTACGTGGAGGTTCAGCTGAACACGACCTCTAGAATGTTCTTTATCAAGTGGGATATAGAAGAGAGTCTGAAAAATGATGAACTTCTGAAGAATCTCCCCTATGGATCGGCGTTTCATCAGAGTCAGAGATAGTTAATTTCTGAACTCCACCCCTGCCGAGAAAAAACAAACCTGCAATCGCCAACCGGGTATCACGCATATGCGTTCGGTACCAATCGAGGTTGCACCATGCTGAATAACTGATCATTCCAGATCGTTCATCAGCTGGCACATTGCCCAAAAGCCCACACTGCTCGCATATACAGCGACGATAAACAGTGTCGGGCTTTTTTGATTAAAAAAATTTTCTACTCAAATATATACCTTAAATTCGGCCTAGATATTTCTTTTTCTCTTATTTTATGATAAAATACCCGTATTATGGCTAGATCTAGAAAAAAACAACACAAAAATGATTCCATGCTCATTCATGGCATTATTTCGATACTCCTTATTGTCTTTTCCATTATCACTACTTTGAGTTTTTTTGGAAAGGCTGGAACAGTTGGTACAGTACTTAATGAATGGATACTCAGTGCTCTTTTTGGCGTTATGCGCTATGGCGTTCCGTTTATTGTTATTATTTTTGCATTTTATATTCTCACCGAAAAAAAACAACCATACAGAAAAACACACGGTCTTGGCTCTTTGCTCTTTTTTTTAACAACATCTAGTCTATTTCACCTCCGTTTTCCGGCAGAAGAAATGTGGTTTCACGCACTCAAAGGTCATGGTGGTGGCATGTTTGGTATGCTTGCATGGCCACTCCAAACCTACTTTGGAGTCATAGCCTCTTGGGTCATTCTCCTTGGTCTTGTGTGTATTTCTATTTTGCTTATTTTTAATACTTCTTTAGCTAAATTTATCATACTCAATAAGCAACTCCTGGAACGATTAGGAATTGTAGGCACAGGACTCCGTTCTACAATAGACACACTTATTGTTAAAGATAATGAAGAGGATGACGAAGAGGAAGAAGAATTTGAAGAAGAGGAAGAAGAAGAGCCACTCGAAGTAGCCGCGCGATTTAAAACAAGAACTATTGGTGAAGAAGAGGAAGAATTTGAAGAGGAAGAGGAAGAGGAGGAAGAAGAAGAAGAGAAATACATCCCAACACAAAAACCAAACATTGATGTAAATGCAATTCCACTTTGGCAACAACAAGCAATTATTCGACCAATACCTCCAGTAAGTTTGCTTCAACAACGAAAAGGAAAACCATCAAGCGGAGATATTAAACGAAATTCAACAATTATTGAAGAAACCCTCTCTGAATTTAACATTCAAATTGATATGGGTGAAATTCGTGTTGGGCCAACAGTGACTCAATTTTCTCTCAAACCAGCACGTGGAGTAAAAATTTCTCGTATCACTTCCCTCTCAAATGATTTAGCACTTGCACTGGCCGCTCACCCAATTCGTATTGAGGCTCCAATCCCTGGAAAAGCACTTGTTGGTATTGAGGTTCCAAATAGCAAAACAGCAATGGTTTCTTTACGTGAACTATTTGATGGAAAAGAATTCACCCGTCGCAAACATAACCTAATGATAGGACTAGGAAAAGACGTTGGTGGTAAAATTTGGTTTGCTGACCTCCCTCGCATGCCGCATTTGCTTATTGCTGGTGCGACCGGTTCTGGAAAAACCGTTTGTATGAATACAATCATTACAAGTCTTATTTATCAAAATACTGCTGAGACACTTCGAATGATTATGGTTGATCCTAAACGAGTTGAGCTTACCTTATATAATGGGATTCCTCATCTATTAACTCCAGTTATTACTGATACAACCAAAACAATCAATGCACTCAAATGGTGTATTGAAGAAATGAACCGCCGTTTTGAAATGTTAGCACAAGCAGGAAACAGAGACATTACAACATACAACCAAAGTCATCCAGATAGCAAATTACCATATATTGTCTTTATTATCGATGAGTTGGCAGATTTGATGGCCACTGCAGCAAATGAAATCGAATCTGGTGTTATTCGCCTTGCACAAATGGCTCGTGCAATTGGTATTCATTTAATTGTAGCAACACAGCGCCCAAGTGTTGACGTAATTACAGGACTTATGAAAGCAAATATTCCAGCGCGTATTGCTTTTTCTGTAGCTTCGATTACTGACTCTCGTACTATTTTAGATAGTGCTGGTGCAGACAAATTAATAGGACGCGGAGACATGCTTTTACAAACAGCTGAATTTTCTAAACCTGTTCGTATTCAAGGCGCTTTTATTTCAGAAGATGAAGTAAAGCGTGTTGTGAAATATTTAAAAGGAAAAACAAAGCCTGTCTATGATGATTCTATCGTTCAATCAAATATGGGAACACAGCAACATATGTTTGGTGATGATGGTAATGATCAAGACCCACTCTTTGTTGCGGCAAAAAGCGTTATTGTTGAAACAGGTAAAGCAAGTGCATCATTTTTACAAAGAAAATTAAAAGTAGGCTATGCACGAGCAGCACGTATTTTAGATGAATTAGAAGAAGCTGGTGTTATTGGGGCATCTAATGGTGCAAAGGCTCGTGAAATTTTGATTACAGAAAAAGATATTGCAATGACAATGAATGCTGGCGGGGAATTAAATGTATACAAAAAAACAAAGAAAAAGACAACACCTATTACAGAGATAATAGAAGAAGGCGAAGAACTTGATGGCGAATTAGAAGAAGACTATGATGAAAATTCAACTCATAATATGTATACAGACGAATTAGAAGAAGATGATTATACAGGTGAATATGACGAAGAAGAAATAGAAGAAACTAATGATGAAGAGCTCGAAGAAGAAACTGATGAAAAAAAAGAATTATTCTAAATGTATGAATGCAAGAACCCCATTTAAAGAAAAACATTTGCCAGAAACAAAACGGATCGGCTCTTATCTTCAAGATGCACGCATGTCAAAAGGAGTGACTCTTGCGGAAATGTCTCAACAATTACGAATTAGTAAACAGCACATCCAAATGATTGAAGAGTCCCATTTTACCGAACTTCCTTTTAGTATAATGTATCAAAAAAAAATACTTGCCTACTATGCAGAATTAATAGGAGTAAATCCAACTGATTGTGTTAATCAATTTATAAAAGAAGAAGGCAAGACCACAAAAAAAAATTCTCCCACACTACAAAAACGTTGGGAATATTCTTCTTTTATTTCAAATTTACCACTTATCTTACGGAATGCAGCTCTTACTACAATTGCTTTTACAGTACTTGGTTATTTAGTACTCCAAGTAAAACATATTGTTGAACCGCCGATACTCACAATTTACAGCCCTGAAAATGGTCAAATTATCAATAATGCAGACCTTCATATTTATGGCCAAACAGATAAACAAGCTCAAGTACAAATTAATGGAAAAACAATTGTTAATAATGAAAACGGATATTTTGATGAGACGATCACTCTTTCTCAAGGTGTAAATAGCATTACATTTACTGCCAAAAAAAAACATGGTAAAATCATTTCTGACACAAGACATGTTGTGTATAAAAAAGAGCAAACTCTATCACTTCAGCAATAACATCTTGTTTATTTTATTCGTTTGACAATTCAGACAAAACTACGTATTCTATATACACCAGACTTATTGCATAATAAAACTTATGATGCAATACATCTAAATAATATTTAGCTTATTTTCTGTCTCCTGTCGCAGACTGTTAACTTTTTTTATATCTATGGCAAAAACAACAAATGATCAACAAGCAAAAATGACGGCAGCACAAAGTGCAATTGACCAAATTAAACAACGCTACGGAGATGGGGCGATCATGAAATTTGGTGAAGCACGTGCAATGGAAGTTGCCTCAGTGTCCACGGGTTGTATTTCTCTTGATATTGCACTTGGAGTAAAAGGAGTCCCTCGCGGAAGAATTATTGAAGTCTATGGTCCAGAATCAAGTGGAAAAACCACACTTGCACAACATATTATTTCAGAGGTACAAAAATTAGGAGGTATTGCTGCATTTGTTGATGCAGAACATGCGCTTGATCCAGATTATGCACGAAAAATTGGAGTTGATGTTGATAACTTACTTATTTCACAACCAGATACAGGAGAGCAAGCACTTGAAATTTTAGAGACACTCGTACGCTCAAATGCAGTAGACATTGTTGTTATTGACTCTGTTGCAGCCCTCGTGCCAAAAGCAGAAATCGAAGGAAATATGGGCGATTCTCACATGGGTCTCCAGGCAAGGCTCATGAGCCAAGCACTCAGAAAATTAGCTGGCATTGTAAACAAATCAAAAACTATTGTTGTCTTTATCAACCAAACACGTCATAAAATTGGAGTATTTTTTGGAAATCCAGAAACAACCACTGGCGGAAACGCACTCAAATTTTATTCTTCTGTTCGAATAGAAGTAAGACGAAGTGCACAAATTAAACAAGCCGACAAAGTCATTGGAAATCGTGTAAAGGTAAAAATTGTAAAAAATAAAGTAGCAGCTCCATTTAGAACTACCGAATTTGATATCATGTATAATGAAGGCATCTCTCTTGCAGGAGATACACTTGACACAGGTGTAAGTCATCAAGTAATTGATAAAAGCGGAAACAGTTATGCCTTTGGGGAAATTAAATTAGGTGTAGGGCGCGAAAAAGTAAAACTATACTTAAAAGAAAATCCAAAAGTCATGAATGATATCCGTGAAAAAATTTGGGAAGTTGTTACTTGTGGAGAAGCGCCAGAACAAGTAAAAGGAAAACCCGGCAAAAAAGAAATCGTTGACGAAACTGTTCTTGAGCCAACAGAATAATACATAATAATATACATAAAAAAACCTATTGTTATACAATAGGTTTTTTACTCTATTTATACATTTTTTCTATAACAGTTCCTGTATAGTAATATGTAATAAGCTCTTCCCATGTTAATTTTTCTTCTTCTGCGCGCATAACGGCGTCAACTTGACTCATTCCCACACCATGACCAAGCAGTGATCTGCCACGACTCGCATCGTATTCTGCTTTTACAGAAACAAGCCAAGGTTTTTCTTCTCTGCCCCAACCTGCTTCTACCCAACTTCGTGTGCGTCCATCTGTTCGTGCAAAGTATGGGGTAATCACAATATCATCATCATAAGTCACCATAAAGCCGCGTGTTTTATTTACTGCTGAAGAAAAATTAGGCATGATTCGCTCGTTTTCATACCCCAAATATAGTTGATCTCCTGTATGAGCAACGACATCAAAATACCGTGAATCATGTTTTCCACTAAATGCTTTGATGTAATATGCATAGGTTCTCTGTGCCACCGTTTGTGCTTGTAAATATTCTTTATTTGAACCATCTGAATTTTCTCCAACCCCTTTCATATAATCTTCTACCAAAAGCTCATTAATTACATATATAGCTTCTTTATCTTCAGTATAACGTAATTCCATTCCACCACGATACGTATTAAAATTATATGGACCTTTCCAAGATACCTTTCGTTCATAATTTAAGACACTAAATACCGCATGTACATTATGCTCTGGCATAAGACGAACATAGCGCATGTCTTCTATCACCAAATCAGGCGTGACCAATTTAAACGTATATCCCTTATATGAAAGGGTTGCTTTTGTTCCTTTTGGCAATACTCCTTTTTTTGTTGTTCCATCATAGATAATGTATGAATCATCTGTTGATTGAAACAAGACATAATTTTCATCCACTTTCCATACACCCACCCGAATCATTGGTTCTTCATCCATGCGATATGTTGCAGGAGGAATCACTGTTGATGATTGAGAAAATTGTGGTGCTTGATAATGATCTGGCGCATCTGCCGTAACATTCACATGTATATGCACTTCTGAACCGGGGATTGACTCTCCTGCTGTTTCTAAATAAACCGTCATGTCATATGATCCTTTTTTTTGTGGTGCACGAAAGCTAAATTCTTTGCGGATATTACTTCCTCCTGCAACAGATGTGCTTACTTGATTGATAATACTCCTATCTTTCCAAGAACTATCTGCATAGGTAAGTAATGTTGAACCTGCCAAAGCCGTTGGAGCACTAGCACGTAAACTATGTCCTTCCCAAGCGACATCTCCGGTATTTCCATAAATAACCGCACTAGAAATTTTTTCTCCCCCTTTTGCATATACGGTTGCCTTTGGCTTAAAATATACTTTTGCTTGATACCATGTTTTTACCTCTTCTAATTCTTTTTGTTCTGAATCAGCTGGCTCAGTATCTATATGAGATGGCTCTACTTCTTCTGTTGCTGTTGCGGGAACAACATTTAATCGAAGATAAAAATACCCACCCTTCACCCAACTATAATTTTCTGCTGCTAAATGAAACCATTCTTTATATGTCCCAATTTTTTTGGGCGCAGTTAGCTCAAGCGTTAATGTCCCTGTTTGTCCTGGTGCAACCACACCTGAAATTTTTGCGGTTTGTTTGGTGCTTAACCAATTTGGTCCAGCAAAATCAGAATTGCGATATTTGCTCTCTACCGCATAGGCTGATACAAAACGACTCGCTGTACTGGACCACGTTTTTGTTCCAACATTTTTAAAGCTAATTTCTACGGTCTTTGTCTCTCCGGCTTCTATCTCAATTGGATCATCAACTGACTGGCTCACAAATTGTGCTTTATATCCATAATCACGAAAGAAAAATGAATCACGTGCATAACTTGGTTTTGCAAAGGCAAATAATCCTATCAAAAGAAATAATACAAAAAAATAACGAAAAAATTTCATAGTAATATATTTAGTAATTTGTGTGTATAGTATAGCATATTTTTTGCATAAATGTATTAACATATATGACCCAAATAATATGCGAGATGATTGAAAAATACTGATTTATTTGGTATAACTAAAACAATACAATCGTATGTCTATTCAAAAAAAGATTGTCCACAATGCAGCAGCACAAGTGGTAGGAAAAATTATTTCTACTATTCTTGGGCTTGTCGCGGTAATTATGCTCACACGCTATCTTGGTGTTGAGCAATATGGGTGGTACACCACCGTGATTAGTTTTCTTGGATTTGCAGGAGTGGTCGTTGATTTTGGCATGCTCCCGCTTACATCACAAATCACGAGCGAACGACCAGACGGCATGGATGAACACGCGTTCAAAAAACATCAACACTATATCTTTAACAATCTCTTTAGTTTTCGTCTCGTCACTGCAGGGATATTTTTTCTTGTCATTCCTCTCCTTGCGTGGCTTTTCCCATACCCACTACAAGTAAAAATTGCGATTTCATTTACCTCTATTGCTTTTTTTGCAATATCCATGAACTTGGTCTCTATTGGCTGGTACCAAACGGTGCTCAAAACACATTTACAGGCAATCGGAGAAATTATAGGACGCCTCGTATTAGTTGCAGGCATTTGGATCATGATTGCATTTAATGCACCATTTTTGCCTGTCATGGGAGCTATTACTTTATCTAATGTTGCATATGGTGTCTTTTTGCTCTACTCCACAAACAAAATGATTAAGATTCGCCTTGTTTATGACAAAGTAATCTGGAAAAATATTTATACAAAAATGTGGCCGATTGCGTTGTCTATCATGTTTAATGTCGTCTACTTACGTGGAGATACACTTATTTTAGCACACTACTATCCACAAACAGAGGTTGGACTCTATGGTGCAGCGTATCGAGTAATTGATATCGTATCCCAACTGGGTATGATGATTATGGGACTATTGTTACCACTACTTGCCACTTACTGGTCTAAAAACATGAAAGAAGCATTTGAGCATTTTTACCAGCAAGCATTTAATGTTATGATGATGATGGCGCTCCCAGTTGTTGCCGGTGGTATTATTGCGTCTCGCTCAATTATTTTATTATTTTCAGAAGAATACCTTGGTGCTGTTGCCCCTCTTTCTATTTTGCTTCTCTGTATTCCTGCCGTATACATTGGTGCTATGTTTGGACACATTGCCGTTGCTATGAACAAACAAAAAGCAACTATTTGGATATTTGGTTCAAATGCAATACTTACTATCATTGGATACTTTTATTTTATCCCACGCTATGGCATGCAAGGGGCAGCATGGATGACCGTGTTTTCCGAATGCTACACAGCAATCTTTCTGTTTCTCGTTATTCAAAAACACAGTAAGGTCAAATTATCTTTTCAAACACTACAACATATTTGTCTTTCAACCATTGCTATGGCTGGAGTCATTTACTTTGTCCAAAACTTACATATTTTCTTCATCCTCCCAATTGCAGCGATTGTCTATATTGCATTTCTTTACTTCACTCGCGTGCTGACAAAAGAATTTATATTAGATATTGTGAAAAAGACACCACAAGAATAAAAAATACGCTGATCTACAGCGTATTTTTTAAAAACAGATTTAAATACCTTTCTTTCCAGACTCTTCCATCCGCTTAAACCACACTTCTTTTTTCTTCTCATCAAATTCATTCACTGGTCCTAAACTGGTTTGTTTTGTAACTTTAATGCCACAAAATTTCAAAATACCATCTCGTAAAATTCTATGCCCTGCATTACGAACCATAAGCCAATGGATCAAAGGATATGTATTCATTGTAATAATCAGGTGGGCTGTACGTCCTTTTAATAATTTATCCCATCTTCTTCCATTTTTATGAAACTTAAATGCAAAGCCTGGTAAAAATGCCCGATCAAAAAATCCTTTAAGCACTGCGGGCATAGTCCCCCACCACACTGGGCAGACAATCGCAATATGCTCTGCCCAAGTAATATCTTTTTGTGCTCCCACTAAATCTGGTTCTAATTCTTGAATTTTTGTGTATCCATTATGCAAAACTGGATCAAAATCAAGCGCTCCCATATGCAAGACACGAACAGTGTGCCCTGCTGCTTTTGCTCCTTTTTTATATGCATCAAGAAGTGCACCATTAAAACTTTTTTTGTCTGGATGCGCAAGAATGATAAGTATTTTCTTTTTCATATATCGTGATTAACTATTGACAACATGGTATAATATGTCCATAGTATACCATAATATGAACATATTACTCCTCACAATCATTTTTATCTCATTTGCATATATCACCTGGTACCGATTTACCTGGGGAATTTTTTTATTTCTCCTTCTTTTACCAAGCTACCTCCTTCGATTTTCTATTGGCCCACTTCCAACAACTATTCTTGAAGGGTTCTTTGTGCTGCTTGTCTTTTTTTGGATCATCAATCAGTGGCAAAAAACAACCATCAAACAAACAATACATTTTCTTTGGAATACTCACCATACACTAATTATTGCAAGCATCCTTCTATTTGCGGGGGCAAGTATTGGTACGTTAATTTCACTTGATACACAAGCTGCTGCAGGACTATGGAAAGCATTTTTTGTAGAACCCATGCTTTTTGCACTCATTCTGATTGACCAATTCCGCAATAAACCAAAAAAATATATTCAAACATATATATTTACTCCCCTTTTACTTATTGCATTAACTACAGCAATGCTTGCGGTTTACCAACATTTTACTGGCTGGATGGTCCCGTGGGACTTTTGGGAAAACCGAAATACTTTTCGGATAACTGGTTGGTATGGGTTCCCAAATGGTGTTGGTCTTTTTCTTCCTCCAATGATTCCACTTGCATTATATATACTTCATGATACCTGGAAAAATAAACAAAATCGTTCATGGTGGATGATTATACTTGCTCTTGCATATATTCCTTTTGGACTTCTTGGAATTATTTATGCCAAATCAACAGGTGGGCTTGTTGGTGTAGCAGGCGCTATTGCAGCACTCCTCTTTTTATACAAAAAAACACGAATACCAATGATCATACTCGGGATTGGAAGTATTCTTGCTGTATATAGCCTGGCTCCGACAAACCCTATTCGCCAAGAACTCTTTTTTCAAGATAGATCAGGGCAAATGCGCCTTGATATGTGGGCAGAGACAACAGAATTAATTATTACACACCCCATAACAGGGGTTGGTCTTGCCTCATACCAAACAGCTATTTATCCATATCGCATAGACAAATGGATTGAAGTTTTTCATCATCCACATAATATGTTTTTTACCATGTGGGTCAATGTTGGCATTATTGGACTTATCGGTTGGCTTTGGATACTCGTCTGGTATATACATACGGCATGGAAACACAAAAATACTCTTGAAGCACAGTATTTATTTGCGATTATTGCCACATTTACCATTATGGGGCTGGTTGATTCACCTTATATAAAAAATGATATGGCGATGCTCTACTGGATTTTTCCTGCTATATTAGCTATACTACCAGCAACACAAAACTCTCCAAATGAATAAAACAATCTATGGCGTGGAAAACACCAAAATTAAGATCTTTTGCTCGTGCTATTCTTTCATTTAACAAAGAAGAAGAGCTGCTTGATTTTTTGCGCGATGTGCACACACTTGAAGAACTCGAAGAAGTATCCAATCGTTGGCAAATTGTCCAACTGCTCAATAATGGCATGTCATATCGTGCAGTAGCCAAAGAAGCTGGGGTCAGCACAACCACTGTTACCCGTATTGCACATTGGATGAAGCACGGGAAAGGTGGATACACCAAAGCACTCAAGCAAGCTGACACCAAAGAATAGTTATCAACAGACCCTTGTTGACTTATTGTTTATAGTGTGTTAATGTAGTAACACACTTATACAATGCTATGAAAAATATTTCACTATATACAACCCATCACACACGCCTCCTCGGATAATTACTCTCGAGTACTTTATGCTGAGGAACTTTTCGCCACATTTGGGCGATTTTTTTATTTTTAATTTTTCATATGAAAAACAAAACACTCTTTATTGCAGCAACCCATGGAGATGAAGGACTCGGAGTTGCAGCATGTCAAAATCTCAAACAAACACGGAATGATTTTGATTGGATGATTGGAAATGAGCCTGCCTACAAAAAACAAGTTAGGTATATTGATACAGATCTAAACCGTAGTGCACCGGGCAACATAAATAGTACATCATTTGAAGAAAGACGAGCCGCAGACATTATTCAAAAAACAAAAAATTACTCATATACCATTGATATACATGGCGCAAAAAATAAGATGGGTATTTGTTTAATTGTCACAAAAATCACAAAAGAAAACCTGCGTCTTGCAAGCTATATCGATGTAGAGACCATCCTTATTTGGCCGAGCATCACTCCTGAAATGCAATACCCGCTTAGTGAATATTTTCCTTGTGGTCTTGAGATTGAATGTGGTGACAAATATAATCCAAACACAACAAAACAACTGACAAAGATATTATCTACATTTCTTAATACACTTGAAAAAAAAGAACAATGGACAGAGGATCAATGTATTGCAATGCTCAAAACAAAAAAAATCTATACAATGTACGGAACAATAGAAACACCAAAGAATACAGAAAAAAAGAAATTTAGAGAATTAAAAGAAATAACATACAACAATGAAAGATTTACCCCTGTATTTATTCAAACATATAAAGATTACACCAATATATTTTGTTATAAATTACAAAAAACAACAATAAATGAAATAACAAAATTAATGGATACACAGTAGTTTGCTGTGCAGAAAAAGGAATACACTTCATTCTTTTTTCTGCACCACAACTTGAAAGGAGGGACTTGTGCAGATTCGATTGATGGAACCCACAGATCGCCTGGCGATCACAGTACTCTACCAGAAGGTTTTTTCTGAAGACCCCTGGAATGAGAACTGGACACAAGCAGAAGCACTCACACAACTCACCCAAGATAACATTGTCTGGTGGGTACTGACTAAAGATGATCAAATCATTGGCTTCATTGCTGGTGGTGTGACTCATTCTGCGGTCTTTCAAAAGCAATTCTGCTTACACAACATCCAAGCAACCCCACGACTGGCCTATCTGGCTGAACTGGGTGTCTCGCCAAACTATCGCCGCCAAGGACTCGCACGAAAACTAACAAACCACTTCTGCAATTGGTGTACAAGCCAATCTACAGAGGGCTTTGCTGTTCGCACTCGCCCTGGCACAGGAAACAACCCTTGGTACGATCAAACATTGAACGTACTGCACACCTATCCTGATGGTCGTATCCTCTATGGCTATCCTGGTGTTCCCTCTCTCTAATTTGTCGCCGCACACCGACATCATCCGTGTGCACTCCCATTATGGCCATAATGAGAACAAAAGAACCGAGATTAATCGGTTCTTTTGTATTTACAGAGATAATGAGCCCCAAATTCACTGAACCATGTTACATACAGATTATTTACTTGACAGAGGTCTAAAAAAACACTATACTCTGCAAATAATAACTTAATTATACAGTTTATGTCAAAAGCAAAAAAAGGACAAGTTGTTCATATTCACTATACAGGAACACTTGATGATGGTACAGTATTTGATAGTTCACGCGAAAGAGAGCCACTTAAATTTACTTTAGGCGCAGGAATGGTTATTCCTGGATTTGATATCATGGTCACAGATATGACTATTGGTGATACAAAAAAAGAAACAATCGCTGCAAAAGATGCATACGGTGATCCACGTGAAGATTTGATTTTATCTGTAGAAAAGGAACAGCTTCCACCAGACATGACACCAGCAGTTGGTATGAAATTACAAGCACCCATGCAAAATGGTCATGTTGCAATATTAACAGTTACTGATGTAAGCGATACTCATGTTACTCTTGACGGAAATCATGAACTTGCAGGACAAGATTTAACATTTGATATTGAGCTCGTTGATATTTCAGAACCCGAAGAAGATATGGATGAAGAACATGAATGTTGTGGTGGTCACCACTGTAAAGAAGAAGATGATGAATGTTGTGGTGGCGGTGCATGTTCAAAAGAATAATATTTGAGTAGCACATACACCAAAAATTTGCTATAATAGAGACAGGTATGCATATCATACCTGTCTTTTTCATTTGTCTGTCTATCTATGGAGACTCAATTACCAAATTCCATTAAAAAAACACCTTGGTATAAAAAGAAAATGCCCTATATTGTGGTTATTTTTTTATTCATTATTGCAAGCATCGTTTTTGCACAATATAAAAAAGGAGTTCAAGCACCAACATATGAAATTTTACCAGTTGAAATTGGTAATATCATCCAAACCGTTGATGCAACAGGAAGCGTCGAGTCTGCACAAGAAATAGATCTTCAATTTGAAACAATTGGTACGGTAAAGACTGTTGACAAACAAGCAAATGACATTGTAAAGGCAGGTGATATTATCGCTACACTTGATACAAAAAATATTGATGCACAAATTGCACAAGCACAAGCAAATGTTTCAAGAGCATATGCAGACTTACAGACACTTCGTGCAGGGAGCACCGATGCGCAAATTCAAAGCTATATAGCGGCACGAGACAAAACAAAAGCCGATCTTGCGCAAATTCAATTAACAAATGACAAAGCAATTCAAAACGCACAAGCAGCCGTTGACACAGCACAAAATAATTTACAACAATCTCAAGCAGGAGTAACTAGTCAAATCATTCAAGATGCATACGATGATCTTGCAGCACTATTATATACAGTACAAAACGATGTTGCAAAAGCACTCACAGAAGCTGATAATATTTTAGGAATTGATAACACTCTTGCCAATGATGAGTATGATAATATTTTAGGTGCACTTAATGGAACAAGTGTGACCCAAGCAAAGACAAATTATTACCAAACCAAACAAAAGAAGCAAGCGTTTGACCTTGTTGTCAACGACATGAGTGCAGTATCTACCCATGCGTCAATTGACTCTTCAGCAACACAGGCAAAAGAAGCCCTACAATCTGCACGAGAATTACTCTTTTCTGTTGCTGCAGTTCTTGATAGCACAGTACCTGTCGGAACGCTTTCTCAAGCAGAACTTGATGTACTTAAAACTGGGGTTGAGACTATGCGAACAAGTATTGCAACAGATATTGTTTCTTTAACAAATAGTATTCAAGGTATTGAAACAGCAAACTATACAGTTGCCTCATATGATATTGCATACGAAAAAGCAGTTGAAGATTTAAAACATGCAAAACAAAAAGCACTAATTGATATCGATGCATATACCGCAATTCTTCATCAAGCTGAAGCAAATTTAGCGCAAGCAAAAAACCCACCACGTCAATCAGAAGTTGCCGTATACCAAGCAGCACTTGCTTCTGCTCAAGCAAGCGTAGCACAAGTACAAGCAAGTAAAGAACAAAGTATCCTTCGTGCACCAATAGACGGTATGATTGGTAAAATTGACATTAAACAAGGTGAATATGTCACATCACAACGCCTTGCGGCAAAACTGGTTAATCCTGATTTTCAAATTACGGTTGATATCCCCGAAACAGATATCACAAAAATTTCTAAGGGAGATAAAGCAAGTATTACCCTTGATGCATTTGGAGATGGGATCGAACTCAGTGCAATAACAGATCAAATTGAACAAGGTGAAACAGTGATTCAAGATGTTATCTACTATACCGTAACACTTCATATTGAAGATACACTCGGGAAAGAACTGTTAAATGGAATGACTGCCGACGTCGTATTTTATACCGAAGAAAAAAATAATGTTATTGCTATTCCACAACGTGTAATAAAAACGAATGGCATTGGCAAATATGTCCGTATTCTCCGAAATAATGTTGTAGAAGAAATTCCCGTTACTCTTGGTCTAAGAGGAGACGGTGGTTTAGTAGAAATTGTTTCTGGTCTCACTGAAGGAATGAATCTTATTGTTAAAGAAATCGAAGAATAATCTATCACACCTATGAAAGGCCCTCTCATTGAAGCAAAAAATATTACAAAATCTTTTTTTAATGGAGAGATTGAGACAAAAATTCTTCACGAACTCAACTTTCAAATTGAAGCAGGAGAATTTGTGGCTATTATGGGACCAAGTGGATCAGGTAAATCGACCTTAATGCATATTTTAGGTTTTCTTGATACACCAACTGGTGGTGAATTTTACTTTAATGGACAAAATACAACTGAACTCGACGATAATGAACTCGCAGCTATGCGCGGAACCACAATTGGTTTTGTATTTCAATCATTTAATCTTTTACCACGAACAACAGTCCTTGAAAATGTCATGCTTCCACTCCTTTATCAAAAGATGTCTCAATCTCAAAGAACCAAGCAAGCAAAAGAAGCAATCGAAGCCGTCGGTCTTTCTCACAGAATAACAAATCTTTCAAATCAGCTTTCAGGTGGTGAAAAACAACGCGTTGCTATTGCCCGCGCACTCGTAAACAACCCATCTGTTATTTTTGCAGATGAGCCCACAGGAAATTTAGACTCAAAATCAGGGCTTCAAATCATGCAAATACTTCAAGACTTAAATCTTATGCAAGGCCATACGATTATTTTAGTTACGCATGAGCGATATACAGCAGAACACGCCGCCCGCATTATTAATATTCGAGATGGAAACATAGAGTCTGATGGCCCTGTCAATGAAAGAATTTTAGCAAAAAATGAAGTCGAGTTAAAAAAATAACTCGTAAATTTCTTATGCTCAAACAAAATCTTACAAATAGTATTAAAATGCTCGTCCAAAATAAAATTCGAGCTTTTTTAACTATGTTAGGCATTATTATTGGTATTGCTGGAGTGATTATGATTGTTGCTGTAGGAGCAGGAGCACAAAGTGTTATTTTAAATGAAATAGAAGGTGTGGGCTCTAACCTTCTTGCTATTTTACCTGGAAATACTGAAGATGAAGGTCCTCCCGCATCTGTATTTGGGATTACTATAACAACGCTTACCAATGAAGACGTTTATTCTCTTCTTGATACAGAAGAATTTCCCTACATAGAGGCAGCCGCAGCTTTTGTCCAAGGAAGTGACATCGTCACAACAAATCAAACAAGTCGACAAGAGAGTTTTATTGGAGCCGGATATCAAACACCAATTGTTGAAAGTTTTGAAATTGAACAAGGACATTTTTTTACCGAAGAAGATGAAAAATCCCTTGCAAAAGTAGCCGTACTTGGCTTTGATGTCAAAGAAGAACTTTTTGGAGATGATGAGGCTATTGGACAAAAAATAAAAATAGGGAAACATAATTTTAAAGTCATCGGAGTTGCCGAAAAACGTGGTTCAAGTGGTTTTAGCAATGATGACAAAAACATCTATGTGCCTATCAAAACAGCACAAAAACTGTTACTAGGAATCAATCATGTCAGCTTTGCGCGAGTCAAAATCAGCGAAGAAAAATATCTTGATGAGGCTGAAGAAGAAATCGCCTATAAAATCCGCGAAAGACACGACATTCCACTTGGAACACTTGATGATTTTGAAGTACGAAATCAAAAAGATGCACTTGAAACACTGACAACAGTTACCGATGCAATCACCATGTTTTTAACCGCCATAGCAAGCATCGCTCTTCTTGTTGGTGGAATTGGTATTATGAATATCATGCTTGTTGCTGTCCAAGAAAGAATCAGAGAAATTGGACTGCGTAAAGCGGTCGGCGCAAAAAAATCCGATATCATTATACAATTTCTTGTCGAAACAGTTTTTATCACTCTCTTTGCCGGCATTATTGGTATTATACTTGGTATTATTATTTCATACCTCATTGCAATTATTGTCCAAAGTCTAGGTTACGCCTGGGATTTTAAAGTCACGATCTTTTCTGTCATACTCAGTGCTGGAGTCTCAGGAATAATTGGATTACTTTCAGGTATTATTCCTGCAATCAAAGCTGGAAAACTTAATCCAATAGAAGCACTCCAATACGAATAAATATATGCTTATTACTTTTTCTATTGCCACAAAATCCCTTTGGAAACAAAAGTTTCGCTCAATGCTTACCATTTTAGCGATGAGTATTGGTATTGCCGCGGTAATTATGGTATTTTCAGCGGGAGAAGGACTGCGTAGTTTTGTATCTTCAGAAATTGAAACCTTTGGCAGTGGTATTATTCAAGTAGAAATAAAAGTACCAAACACGGGAAAAACTTCTTCAGAAAATGCCCAAGGAATTGCTCAAGGAATTAGTATTACCAGTTTTAAAAATGACGATGTAGAGGCCATTCGCAACCATCAAAACATTAGTCACTCCTATGGAGCAGTGATTGCCCAAGAATCTGTAAGCTATGAGGATCATTTAAAAAAAAACCTTATCATGGGAACAGGATTTGAAGCAGATGTGGTAAGCAATTATGAACTTCTCTATGGAAGATTTTATGAAGAAGACGAAGAAAAATCAAAAGCTCAAGTTGTAGTCCTCGGATACAAAATTTGGAAAGATATTTTTATTGATGAAAATCCCGTTGGACAAAAAATAAAAATTGATGGAAAAAAATTCCGAATTATCGGAGTTCTCAAAGAAAAAGGATCCGCATTCTTTTTTGATCTTGATAACATTTTGTATATTCCTGTTACAACAGTTCAAGAAAAAATGCTTGGTACTGACTATGTCAGTTATGCTACATCAAAGATGATTGATCCAAGCAAAGGAAAATCTACCCAAGAAGATATTATAGAAATCATGCGTGAACAACACGATATTACTAACCCAGACAAAGATGATTTTTCTGTTAATACAATGGATGAAGCCGAAGATATACTCGGAAGTGTTATTGAAAGTATTACGATTCTCCTTATTGCCCTTGTTTGTATTTCTCTTATTGTAGGAGGAGTTGGAATTATGAATATCATGTATGTATCTGTAGCAGAAAGAACTTTTGAAATTGGACTGCGCAAATCACTTGGAGCAAAAAACAGCCAAATTCTCAATCAATTTCTCCTTGAATCTGTTACTATAACCTTCTTTGGTGGCATATTTGGTATTATAATCGGAATACTCCTTTCATATCTTGTTGCTATAATAGCAACAAATTCAGGATTTACTTGGATATTTTCTATACCACAAACTTCTATTATCCTTTCTATAAGTTTTTCTCTTTTTGTAGGACTCCTCTTCGGCCTATATCCAGCCAAAAAAGCAGCAAACCTCAATCCTATTGAAGCATTAAAAAAGAATTAAAAAAAGCGCTGATAGTTTGGGTAAACCACACAGCGCTCAAATTCTATCTTTTTATTTTTTGCGTGAAGAAAGAAACACGCATATTCATTAATCTTTTTGGTCATCACCCCCTAACTTCTTCATGTAAGATTTATCATCACCCTTTATCTTCTTATCATAAAGAGAACCTGTCCACATCCAAAAAATAATATAACAAATAGCGATCCCTAAGATGATCAAGTTCATGATCTTTTCTCCTAAGAGATTACGCGGTACCCCACACCGCAAATAGACGGGGTATCTGATACACAAATATTTATATACCAGACACCCTTTCAATTTTAGATAGGAGTCTATTTTTTATAGAACAATATAATTATATGTTGGATTCTAACTTCTAACGCAACAACGTTAAGAATTAATTAATTTATTAAAAACATAGTATCAAGATTTGTTTTTTTTGGTAAGTATTGTCTAATAAGACCATTAATATTTTCAACCCCACCTTTTTGCCAACTTTTGTAGGAGTCACAGAAGAATGTAAGTATACCATATATATCTCGGAGTTGTGTATGTCTTGCGGCTTCCCCTCCGTTGTCAA
>JAHJIX010000020.1 GCA_018823045.1 Patescibacteria group bacterium
CTAAATAAATATTTTTTAATACATTTCTAAAATATTTTAATTTATAGCTAAAATAAATACATTATGCGACACCACAAAAACACACTTCAAAAGTAGAGGTATAAACACCTATCTATTCATCTAAATTCTCTGAATAAGTACATCAAAAAGAGCTTAACACAGCCAAAAATAGAGGTGGTGCTACTAAAGTAATTTTATAAAGATACTTTAAATATATATGTAAAAAATATTTATTTAAATCTGATATTTAATGGAAGGGTGTAAAGATTACACAAGGGCTGTTTGAAGGGTTTATTTAAGTTGTTCGGATACTTTGTGGTATCTTCTATCAACTGCATATACGCGAACCTACTGTAGCGTCGCATAAGATACATTGTGCGACACTCTTTATAACTCTATATAACTCGTTTAAAAAATCCTACAGAGAACGAGAACACCTGAAGTTCTCACAAGGTATTCTCCTCTGCTATGTTTGTCTAGCTTTTACTGCCAAAACACCCGATCACCAAAACGCAAATCAATATAGTTTAGTTGGGTGCGGTCTATTTTTTCATCAAGTAAAAATAATAAGGTATTAAACTGTCCATCAATGTCTTTATCTAAAAATATATCAGCATACCATCCTTCTTTGGTGTATAATCTCCCCTCTCCTAGTTGTGTTTGAATTTCAATATAGTGAAATGGAATATCTGTTTGTCCTATACGAGAATACCATTCCATCGTTCCTTGAGTAATTTCTTCAGGTAATACTTTTGTGTTATCTATTTTTTTGTCTGTTCTGGCATCATAAATGATGGGGTACTCCCCCATTTCAGTAATAATTTGCTTTGTAGGAATAATATGTGTTTTTGATAAAATACGTTCTTCTCTAAATTCTTCTCCTGTTTCTGAGGTACTTGTCACCATTTCTTTTTCTATTAGCCACTCATCATCACCAACTTTGCGAATACTTTCTACTAAATAGCCGGACATATCAATATAGCTATATTGCGCTCCATCATCATAAATAATAGTAGATATTTTTTCTGAAATTTCTATATGAATTGTCCCAGGGAATTCTTTTACTACACGAATATGGTCAATAGGAAGGCGTTCAAGTAAAATATCTCGTACATCGTCAACATCAAGCAAAAAATAGCTCTTTTGTGGAAAAAGAAATAGGATGTTATAATCAATTATTCCTTCTACGGCTGTATGAATTTCTTCTTTATTAAGGCGTTCTGTTCCTGAAATATCAATATGTTTTATTTGAAAAAATGGATGATAAAAACAAAGCCATAGTGTACCAGTAGTACACAAAACAATAATCCCTACATAAATAATATTTTTCCAATTCTTTGTTTCTAATTTATAGGGGTTTGCTTGTTGACGTCTTTGTGCTAAATCTCGTTTATTTCTCATGAGATAAATGTTATATCCTTATTACGCTCAGGATGATAATAAAAATTATCAAAAACCACGTTTAATACGACGAAGTGTTTCAATACCCCAGGTAAACCAATACCGGTAAGATAATGGAAGATCCTGGCATGGGATAAGATTTTTTTCTTCTCCACCAAAGCCTTTTTTAAAATGAGTAATACCTAAAAATGGATGCAATTTTCGAGCACCATTGGGAGCAATACCCCAAAAATTGTAATAGGTCATACCTCGTTTTTTTGCTTCTTGAATGGCTGCCCATTGAATGGCATATGATGTTGGATGTTTTTTATCTTGCATGATTGATGCTCCATGTCGATATGCAGCCATATGTTTATAATAATATACAACTGCTGCAGCATCAAGTCGTCCATCAGGTAAATAGGCCTGAAATACCACAGCTTCTTTTTTTTCTGCAAATGCTAAAAATTCTTTTTTAATATAGTCATCAGAAAAACGGACAAACTTATGACGTTTTGCTGTTTCATCATGTAATTGGTTAAAGGCATCGAGATCTTTAACATCTGTAGATACTTTTACCATGACATCAAAGCGATCACAACGCCGAATAAGATTGCGATGGTTTTTATTCATTGCCTTCATCAAATCATCACTAGAAGGGCGTACATCGAGCAACCATGTTGTTTCTGCAAGCATATGAAGTGGTGCATGACGAAAACCATATGTCGTATATTGTGTGGCTTTATCAACATCATGAAATGGGCTTACCCGAACAAAGTGATATCCTTCTTTTTTCCCAAAGTTTTTTATATAGTCAAAGAAAAGAGTGAATGCTTCTTGTGATAGATTTCCAACGGGTCCATATGGGAGAAATAAAAAATTTCCTCGTTTTGCATGAATACTGACTACAAGTGCACCACCAATAAGAGCCTCCTGTTCATAAATACCAAAGAAATAGGACTGTTCGCCTTGTTCTTTATAAAATTCACCATACTCCCATGATTGTGTCATGAGAGTATATTCCTGTCGCGCAATAAAATCATCCCAGACAGTAGCATTATCAATTGTTTTAATATGAAAATTAGGCATAAAATATAGTTATTGACCTGAAATTTTTGCTCCTCGTATACGCTGGTATGTTTTGTAGATCCAAAAATATAGTGGAGAAAGTATAACTTCTTGTGCGGTTGGATGAGAATAACTGTATCCACCAAAGCCAGCTTTAAAACGAGCTACTCCTGCAAGTGGATGTGTGTTATCCCAGCAATAATGATGAAAACATTGTGCATGTGCTTGTTCTTTTGCGATTGGCGCAGCAGTCCCCCAAAAGTCATACTGTTTAAAGCCTTGCGTTTGTGCGTATTGAATAATATGGTCATGTAGGGCATAAGGAGCCATAATAGCTCGATGTTTTTCTGTAGAGGCTCCCATGATGTAATACAAAATATCTTTGTGTGCAATGGTAATCGCTGATGCTAGTGCAACACCCTCATAGTATGCAGTAAACTGTTTTACTGTCGGGAGAGTTAATACTTTTTCTAAATAATTTTTTGGTAGACTTGTGTATTCTTGACGTTTGACTGTTTCTGCATTTAATGTCCAAAATGTATCAAAATCACTTTCTTCTTTAATTTCAACACCTTTTCTTTGCGCTAAACGAATGTTATAACGTGTTTTTTTATGCATTTCAGCATACAATTTATCCATAGAATTTTGAATCGGCAGTACCCAAGTATGTTGTGGTTGGCGATTAATTGCTCGAATAGATGTATATGAAATATGATTTAATCCATGCAATAACTCTAGGCGCACAAACACGTATTTTTCTTTTTTTAATTCGTCTAACAAAAGAGAAAGAGCTTCATCTGAAATTTCTGCATGTGGAATATATGTTGCTTTTCTCCCAAATGGAAGAGCTATATCTATACGCTGCACCTGTACTATTCCTTCATCTGTCTTATAAGAAGATCGTTTTACATTTCTTCCTAAAGATAATAAAAAATCACCATACTCCCAAGATTGTAAGAAGCTCTTTTTTTCAGTCCATTCTGTTTTATTTGTAAACTCATGAACGTGCATATGCATCGAGACAATCAATAATTATTTGTGCTTCTTTTTCTGTAATATCTTTGTGCGTTGGCAAATTAATAGATTTTTTTGCAAAGGCCTCTGCTTGTGGGCAAGAACCTGGGGTATATCGTGTAATCCCTTCACGTACATCTGTCGGGACCACTGAGGCATTATACCAATTTCCGAGCATAATCCCCTGCTCTTTAGCATATGCTAACAATTTTTTTGGCTCATCAACAAATAATGTATAGCGCAAAAAAATATGTCCAGTATTAACTAGAGGTGTTTTTGTTTGTATTGCTTTTTTGTATATTGCTGCAATGTGTTGTCTATGCGTATTTCTTGCATCTAAGTCATGTAATTGGTGAACTAACATATCTGCAAGTGCATTTGGTAATTTTGCTGGGAATAATCGTATCTGTTCACCACATTTTTCTTTGTCATAAATAACTCGTCCAGTAAGGTGCAATGTATTTGAAAGATAAAATGCTAGTTTCCCTATTGACTCATAATATTTTTTTCCAAAAAGAAAAAGTGGAATATTAAAGAGATATTGTAAAATATTCTTTTTTGTTGCAAATGGAAGTGCTTGTTGTAATTCTTTGATTTTCTTTCCTAATGCTGGAGTATTTGTTGTAAGCGCTCCCCCACGGACACAAGAAATAACTTTGTCAGATCCAAAACTAAACATGCCAATATCTCCCCAAGTTCCTAATTTCTTTCCTTTATATTCTCCTCCAATGGCATGAGCGCAATCTTCAACGACCATAATTTCTTTTTCTTTGGCAATACCCATGATGGTATCGATAGCTGCTGGATTTCCAAAAGTATGCTGAACAATAATTGCTTTTGTTTTTGGTGTTATTTTGGTAGATAGATCAGCAAGATCCATATTTAAATCTTTACCGACATCAACGTAAATTGGTATTGCTCCTGCCCAAATAATGGCATTAGTTACCACAACACATGTATATGCTTGCACAATAACTTCATCTCCTTTTTGTACACCAATAGCTTCAATCGCTTTTTGCAGTGCAGTTCTTCCGCTATCAAAAGTACTGGCATATTCAACAGAAAAATATTCACGAAGCATTTGCTCAGATTTTTTAATTGCTGGTCCTTGTTGTAATTTGCTCCATTGTGTTGGTGAAAATAAATAAGACAAAGCTATGTTCAAGTCTTGCTTAGTACTATTTGGGAGAAAACCAGTAAAAATCATATAATTAGGCAGTACTATTTGTTTTATATTTATCGAGTTCTTGATGAATAATAGAAGGGACTCTATTTTCAAGCAAAATCACCACATCAGTTTCTTTAAGTGATTGAATATAACTCAGTAATTCTTCTGGATTTGTTTTAACAGACACCACTATTTTCTTAAATCTTGGTGCAATTCCTTTTTTTAATGGTTCAATAAAATCAGGAGTAATAATAACTAATTCATCTGCGACAAAAGAAATTTCTCCTGCTATTTCTTCATGTAATTCTTCACTTCTGTCGCCAAGTTCAAGCATACCACGTGTAATGACAACTCGTTTTCGTGCAGAAGGATATGCGGCTAATACATCAAGTGCTGCTTTAAATCCCTGTGGATTTGAATTATAACTATCATCAACAATAGTTGCTTTTCCATAAGAATAACTATGGATAGCCGTTTTTGGATCGCTTACATTATTAACAGCTGTAATAATTTCTTCTTTACTCATACCTAAAAAATCTGCCACTAAAATACATGGAGCAATATTGAGTGCATTATGTCTTCCTGTTGTTTTTGGATGAAAATGAATCAAAGATTTTTCTCCATGTTGTAATAATATATCAACAGATAATACCTGATGTTTTCCATCAGTAAGATCTTCAATTTCACAAGTTGGACCATATTTTTTTTCTATGCCAAAAGTAGCTACTTTTGCTTTTATTTCATCTAAAAATTCACGACAATATTCATTATCACTGTTTGTAATGGCTAAACCATTCTTTGGTATAGCACGAAGTAATTCATATTTAGCTGATTGAATTTTTTCCATTGATCCAAATAAACTTAAATGCTGTTCATTAATAGCAGTAAGTATTCCAATTGACGGATGAACAATATCACAAACTAACTGTACATCTCCTGTATTGTATGCCCCAATTTCTACAATAAATATATGTGCCTTTGAAAAATCTGTTTGTAAAATAAATTTGGAAATTCCAATATCGCTATTAATATTTTTTGGAGTATAAATGACACAAAACTTTTCTCCTAATATTGAAGATAAAAATTCTTTTACTGTTGTTTTTCCGTAACTTCCTGTAATACCAATAATTTTCAGATTTTGATATTTTTTTAATTTTTTTTCTGCACGAATAAAATATATTTTTTTTATGAGATTTGTTATTTCATTGATCACAATGACAACTCCTCCAATTAAAAATGGTCTGACAATCAAAACTAATAACAAGATATCCCAATTATGAGTAAACAACAACCAAATTGCTTCAACAGCTAAACTAATAGTTAAAATAAGTAATGCTTTTATACTGGGCTGTGGACGGCGGAGTTGTTTATGAATATAGAGATATCCTAGACGAATAATATCAATAACAAAAAAGCTTATAATGCTATATTTAAGTAAAAGTGTTTCATGATGTAAAAAATATAATAGTGCAATAGCAAGTAATCCTCGCCAAAATACAGGATAACTCAATACATAACTCTGTCCTTGTTTTGTAGAAAGAAAATCTTTAAATCGATCAATACGGTACCATTTTAACTGCCAAAAATAGGTATGTCCTGCTGTATCTATGGTAGCCGAAACAAGCCATAGCACAGCAATAATTAAATTTAAGATCGATAGAGTTTGCATAAACTATTATGATAAAAATGTTTTGATATGTTTGATCATGTCATCAATATTTTTCAAGTGAAGTCCATGTGTCCCTCCGGTAATAACTTCTAGTTGACTTTGTGAAAGATGTTGGTGAATCTTTTTAGCATATTTGAGTGGAACATAGGTATCTTTTTCTCCCCAAAGTAACAATGTTGGCATGGTAATGTTTTCTAAACGATCTGAAACATCCTCTATAATGACTTTTTTAAATATTTCTCGCTGTATCCCATCAGTTTTACTATAGTCGGGAGACTTTGCTACACGATATAGTACTCTTTTAGCCAATGGTTCTATCTTTTTTAATAAAGGAAGTGAGAATAGCACTTTTCCTGCCTTTGCAATACAGCCAAATAGAGCCTTTTTAAGCGGTCGTTTTACCCGATAAACAGGAGCTCCACTTAATATAAGTGTATCACAAATCCTTGCATTTTGCGATGCAAGGATTGTTGCCACCTGTCCCCCAAAACTATGCCCAAGTAATACTACTTTTTTGTTTGGATATTCTTCTTTTATCTTGTTTATTTTTTTCTCTACAAAATTTGCATACTCCTCTACTCCCCATACAGCTTTTGGACATGGTTCATCACCAAAACAAGGTAAATCAATCACAAACACTTCTTGCATTTCTTTTTTTGCAAAAGTAGTAAATGGTTTCCAGGTAGTATGCGATCCACCCCAACCAGGTAGAATGATCAGTATGTTGTTTTTTGTCATAAAATATGTTTACTTGTTATGTTGAGCGTAATCTCGACGAAGTACGGGATACTTCGACTGACTTCGTTCGCTCAGTATGGCATTAACATTACCCAATCTTCGTTTTCCCTCCCATATACTTTTGAAGCACTTCTGGAATATGTACACTTCCATCTTTATTTTGGTTGTTTTCGATAAGGACAATTGGAAATCGACTCAGTACTACGGCTGTCCCATTGAGAGTATGTACAAACTCTTTCTTCCCTTCTTCATTTTCGTATTTGATATTGAGACGACGTGCTTGGTAATCAAGACAATTTGATGTACTGGTAATTTCACCATAATCTCCTTGTTTGTTCTCATCACCTTTCATAATCATATATGCCTCAAGGTCATATTTACGGTACGCAGGAGCTCCTAAATCGCCTGTAGGGATGTCGATAACACGATATGGGATATCGAGGCCATCGGCAATTTCTTTTTCGATTTGAAGCAGTTCTGCGTGCATAGCGTCGCTTTCTTCTGGTTTACAAAATACAAACATTTCGAGTTTGGTAAATTGGTGTACACGATAAAGCCCTTTGCTTGTCCGTCCATAAGCTCCAGCTTCTTTACGGAAACAGTGTGAGATTGCAAGGTATTTGATAGGGCCATTTGAGAGATCAAGTGTTTCATTTGCGTGATATCCGAGTGTGGTAATTTCTGCTGTTCCGATGAGAGCAAAATCAGTATTTTCAATGGTATAAATTTGGTCTTCATCTCCACGTGGATTGAATCCCGCACCTACAAGAACATCTATTTTCGCTAGATCAGGTGTTTCTATGAGTTCAAATCCATATTTTTCTGCAACATCAATTCCATAGCTGATGAGAGCACGATTGAGTTTCACTAAATTATTTTTACTAAAGTAAAATTTGCTTCCAACCACCTTTGCCCCCCGTTCAAAGTCAAGTGCTCCGAGATTTGTAAGAAGTTCTTCATGATCTTTTGGCTGAAACTCAAAAATTTGTGGTTCTTTGTTTACATGAATTACTTTGTAGTCTTCTTCTCCACCGATTGGACTATCTTTGTGTGTTTTGTTTGGTACTTGAAGCAAAATTTCAGTATATTTTTCATTGATTTCTTTTGCTTTTTCTTCAAGCGTTTTGATTTCTTCCCCTATTCTTTTCATTTCAGCAATTTCTTCTTCGCTTGGTTTTCCTTTTGAACCTTTGTTTCGAGCAGCACGAAGCTCATCGATTTGTCCTCCAATTTCTCTTTTTTGTACGTCAAATTCGAGGAGTAAATCCACGTCAACTTTCATATGACGATTTTTGATTTCTTCTTTTACTTGTTCAACGTTTTCACGTATATATTTAATATCTAACATAGTATTTTAATTATGAGTTATGAATTATAAATTCTGTTTAAATAAAATTCATAATTTATCATTTATAATTCTTTCTCAATCTCCCCCCTCATCCGATCAAACATAATCTTATTTTCTCCTATCAAATCCAATTGTTTTATTTCATCGAGGGTAAACCATTGTAATTCTAAGACTTCTTCATCATTTGGAATGCCATCTCCCGAGGCAATTGTACAGAGGTGTGGAATTAAGTACACTTGATACGAGTAATTTTTTTCTTCATTATGAAAATCAAAAACACCAATTTCGTGTAAACGTTTTTCTATATTCACGGTATATCCGCATTCTTCTTGAATTTCTCTTATTAAATTTCCTGATAAACTTTCTCCCATTTCCATACCACCGCCAGAAAATTCCCATTTTTCATGAAAATGAGGATTATGTGGATCGTTTCTTTTTGCAAGGAGTATTTTTTTTGTATCTCGATCAATAATCACCGCACATGTAACTACTGCATGTTTTGGACGATATTGATTTGCTAAATAATATTTTGTTTTCGATAATGCTTTTCCTCTATGACTTGCTGCATTTTTTTCTTGCATGGTCATTTGATCATATGTTTTTTGAAATTCATTCACCAAAAAAATGGGATCATAACCAAATCCATTATTTGCGGGTTGTTTTTCTTCTAACATGTGCCCTTTTGTTTCTGCATATGCTAAAAATGCCTCATCTTTTTTTGGATCATAAACCGCTAAAGTCACTTTAAATGAAGCAGTCCGCTTTTCCATAGGTACTCCTTCTAATTTTTTGAGTACTGCATCCATACGCTCATCTGCATTATTCCCAGTACGTGCTGATTTTACCCCTGGAAATCCATCCAAGGCATCGACAAACAAACCACTATCATCAGCTAACGTAACGTATCCGGTTTTTTGCGCATAGTATTTTGCTTTAATCAGAGCATTTCCTTCTAGCGTATCTGCATCTTCAACAGGTTCCTCATATTGTTCATCTAGGTCTGCCAAAGAAATAATATCAAAAGGAAGCGTGTGCAACACATACTTCATTTCTTTATATTTATCTTTATTTGTTGTCCCAATAAGCAGTTTCATCATATTGTTGGATAATTTACGTCATTGCGAGGTGGCGTGATATATTACATTAATGTGTGTAAATACTCTTTTATTTTACTTGTTTTAAATCGATCTGTTACAAATTCTGGAATACGTACAATCTGAATTTCTAATCCCATATCTGTAATGGCATCTGCAAGTTGATCGACAAATACCCGTTGATCATAACCAAGTGCAATGACATCTGGTTTTATTTGTTGAATAATCGCATATGGATCTTCTTCACTCCCTAAGTACACGGCATCAACTAATTTAATATACGATAAGAAAGTTTTTCGTTCTTCTTCTGAATGTAGCGGCGCAACCCCTTTAATTTTCTCTACATTTTTATCTCTTGCGACTATAATCACCAGTTCATCTGCATATTCTTTTGCTTTTTCAAATAAATGAATATGACCAAAATGAACAATATCAAATGTTCCAAAGACCATTACTTTTTTTCCTGTATCTTGTAGCATACTGTTTTTATAAGTAACCTAGTCCTTATTTTCTTTTTTTAAAGAATCTGATGCTGATTCATTATCACGTGGTTTCATAAGTGGAAATAATGTCACTTCACGCAGTGGCTTCCCTACGAGGAATGCAAAGAGACGTTCACCAAAACCAAATCCACATGTTGGTGGCATTCCGTGTTCAAGCATGTCTACAAATTCCCATGCAGGCATCATAGCCTCATCGTCTCCTGCTTCAATCAATTTTTGTTGGAGTTCAAATCGTGCTCTTTGATCAATTGGGTCATTGAGCTCTGAGTATCCATTTCCAATTTCACTTCCTGCGATGATAATTTGGAAGCGTTCTGTGAGTTCTGGATTTTCTGGTTTTGCTTTTGCAAGTGGAGAGATAAGTTTTGGGTGATTTACGAGGAATACTGGCCCTGCAATGTTCTTTCGACAATATTTCCAAAGAGTATCTGTGAGACGTTCTTTGTTGTCTCCATCGTATTTCACTTTGAGTTCTGCGAGCTTGTTTTTCATTTCTTCTTCAGTAGCAGTAAGGATATCAATGCCTGTTTGTCTTTTTACTTCTTCTTGATAATCAATTTTATCCCAGTCCCCTGCTAAATCAAATTCATGTCCTTTGTTGCAAAATTTGGTTGTATCAAAAACTTCTGTCGCAATGCGTTGGTAAAGTTCTTGCGATAATTTCATCCCATCTTCATAATTTGCATATGCCCAATAAAATTCCATATTGGTGAATTCTTGCAAATGGTCAGGACTTGATCCTTCATTACGAAACGCTTTTCCGATTTCAAAAGTTTTTTCATATCCTGCTGCCATGAGCTTCTTTTGCCAAAGCTCACCAATAGAAATCCGAAGAAACACATCGAGATCATAGTCATTGTGATGCGTACGGAATGGCGCAGCTTCTGCTCCTCCAGTTGTTACCTCAAGATATGGTGTTTCCACTTCAAAAAAGCCATGTTCTTTCATGAAATTTCTTGTCACATCCCAGAATTTTGCTTTTTTATAAAAAATATCACGAAGTTCCTCGTTCATGAGGATATCAAGATAGCGTTTTCGGTAACGTGTTTCATCATCTTGGAGTCCATGGAATTTGTCTGGAAGCGGAAGAAGAGCTTTTGTCAGAAGTGTCCATTCTTTCACTAAGAGTGATTCTTCTCCTTTATGCGTAATAAATTTCTCACCTGAAACAACAATAATATCTCCAATATCAATTTTTTTGGTAAAAAGTTTATAATTGTCTTTGCCTAAATCATCCTGTTTAAAAGCAATTTGCATTCTGCCGCTTGCATCTTGAAGATGACAAAAGGTTAGTTTACCCATGTCTCGTTTCATTATAATTCTCCCAGCAATACGAAATGTCTCTCCTTCATTTCCATTGAGTACTGCTTGAATTTCTTGTTTTTCACCTGTTTTGGCAGGATACATGACAACACCTGCATCTTTCAAATCTTCAAGTTTTTTAAGACGAATACTGCGCTCGTCATTGATATTTACATCCATAGAGTAGTATTAATCAATTTATGCGTTAAAATACAGTAAAATTATACTAAATATCAAGGAAAATATCAAGTTTTTTAAATAAAAAGAGCCCTTTGCGGCTAAAGAAGATCTTTTTTCTTTTATTTCTCTTAATTTAGGTAAAATGACTTTTTAATAGCAGCCTTCAGGAGGAGCATATTGAAAATTTAAATATACTCTCCAATCACCAAATGAATCTTTCCAAAAAAACATTGGAGGTGGCCCATTCAAAAATTCACTTTTTCGTTCTTGTAAAGGTTTTTCCTTATATTGTCTAAATTTATCAAAAATATCACCATCTTCTTCTATACCACTATATTGATAAAATCCATGACTAAAATTAAAAAATTTATCATAATATTCATTTGTTTCTTTATCGCTTAATTCATAAATAGGATCTCCTTGTCCAGTTTCTCCAATTGAGACTAATTTATTTTCATCAAACCAATCTTCTGTCGTGACAATATTATATTTAGACGTAGAAATAAAAGATCCATGAAAACAAATTCGACGAAATTTCTGACCAATATAATAAAAATCTTCTAATGCTTTTCCGTTATTTAATATGATATCTACTTTGGGTGCCTTTCTACTTAGACGGTGAAATATTTTTTGATTGAATAAATTATTTGGATATTCTATGTCCTTAAAAAAATTTGGAATTAATTCAAAATAATGTGTAGATCCATCTTCAAAAATAATATAATATCCTTGATCATTTTTTCGTACAGGCCCATAAGTATTATGTTTAAATATAACAGAATCTTGATCAGGAACCTCAACAATTTGTTGATCAATGTCTATAATACCACCCAGATTTTGCCCTGATAAAGAGTGTATTTGATTGTCATGACTAAAAATAAAATAATTATTATCAAAAGTTAAAGCAGGAAGATCATTATTAAATAAGTCACTTCTAATATCTGGTGAAGTTAATTCGGCATAAAACCAATCTAATTTTTTTATTGATGGATGTCTGGCAAAGTGATCGGGACCTATTCTCGATAATACTAAAAATTGTTTATTTCCTTCATGATAAGAAACTAAGTAATGATCATATTGATGATACATTGCCTCATCTAAAATAAATAAGTGATAAAATGGCCCACTAATACTTTCAGGAGCTTCAATTATCCCAGCTTCAAATAACACGACACGTAAAATATCTGGACTATCTTCCTCTGTAAATTTTGGATAATAATCTAAATCATTCAATGTTTTATGGTAGTTCGGATCAATTTTAGATATAAAAGATGATGAATCTTCTAAAGGGATAGACCCGTAATGCCAATCTATCTCTAGATTATCTCGAAGATATATTTGTTCAAGTTTATTAATTTCTTCTACTATATCTTCTTCCTCTTCATCTTGTTGTGTTGTTTCTTTTACAGTAGTTGGAGTACTGACAGTAATAGTAGGCTCTATTTGTGGGAGCCTTTTTGGGTGTCTCATATTTAAATCTAAGAAAAAACTTGCCACAATAATGATAAGACCACTTATAATAAGTATTTCCCATTCAGATTGTTTATTGAACATAATAAAATATATTTTAAATTTAACCTTAGTATACATTTTTTTACATGTTTTTTCAAAAATATACTTGGAATCAATTATTTAACCGAACAGTGTCCATTATTAATAAGTGTATCAAACGCTTCTTGAGGGGTCAACCAATCAAGCGTTTTTCTTGGTCTGGTATTTAATAAGTCTTGGACTTTTTTTAGTTTATATCTTGTTACCGTTGTAAAATCAGTTCCTTTTGGGAAGTATTGTCTAATAAGTCCATTGGTGTTTTCATTTGTTCCTCTTTGCCAAGGAGATCTTGGATCTGCAAAGTATATCTTTATTCCAGTCATTTCAGTAATTAATTTATGTTTAGCCATTTCTCTCCCTTGATCATAGGTCATGGTTAATTTCATCTCTTTTGGTAATCGTTTCATTACTCGGGCAAAGGCTTTTGCTACATGCTGAGTATCTCTACTTTTTAGTGGTACGAGTAAGAGAGTCCTTGTGGTTCTTTCTACGAGTGTTCCTATTGCAGATTGATTTCTTTTTCCTACAATGAGATCTCCTTCCCAATGTCCTGGTATTATTCTGTCTTCTACTTCTTTGGGTCTCTCATGGATAGAAAGCATCTCTTCTAATTTCTTTGGATTTTGACAATTTCTCTTTTGTTTTCTTCTGTGCTTCCTATTTTGTCTTAGACAAGATAATAGCTCTTTTTTGAGTGTGCCTCGTGGTAAGACAAATAGATAGGCATAAATTGTTTCTGGAGATACTGTCATATGTAATGCTTTATTCTTTCTTAGATACATACTCATTTGTTTTGGAGACCATTGCTTTCTTAATTTACTAAAAATAATTTCTTTTAATACTTCATCTTTATCTATCTTGTATTTCTTCTGATTTCTACTCTTTGAATTCTTTTTACTTCGTTTATTTGCCAATACAGCTGTATAGCTATCTCGTCCTTTTATCCCTCTGACCTCTTCACTGATGCTACTAACGGATCTCCCTAATTGTCTACTAATTTCTCGAAAACTCTCCCCATTTTTTAGATAATGCTCTATCTTTATACGCTCAATTAAACTTATCCTTGAAGGCATTGAATGAGTATCGTCGTCCAAAACATCCACTTGAATTATGTCTCTTAAAGATACGAGACTCTAAAAACCCTGCAAAATTTCCAGATTTAACATCTGAAGAATTACGTGAGCTACTTAGTCTCGGAATTGTAAACAGCACAGAAGGAGAATTGATAACAAAGATTCTTCTGCGCAAAAAGACAAGCATTTGGCTCTATTAGGTCGAAGAAGAAACAAGTAACTTAAACACTTAGAGGGAACACCAGCCGTAATAAATCACAGTCACTACTAATGAAAGGAGAAAAACTGGAGTAGTGACTCAAGTGAAGACGTTTGCGTAAACAAAAAACCCGTGTCATCGACGCGGGTTTCAGCATTTTAAAATAAATCTACTGAATATCAATAATAGTATATTCAAGTAATCCAGCAGGAACTTCTACTTCAACCACAGCTCCCTTTTTCTTTCCTAAAAAAGCACTCCCTAGTGGAGATTCATTTGAGATCAATCCGTTCAGCGGATCTGCCTCTTGTGCTCCAACAATAGTAAATTCTTTCTCTTTTCCTTGTACTTCTACTATAATTTTATTGCCAATCTCAACTGTTTCTTTATCTACCTTTGATGAATCAATAACTTCTGAATTATCAATAATATACGCAATTTCCATGATACGGCTCTTTGCCCAAGACATTTCATCTCGTGCAGCATGGTATTCTGCATTTTCAGATAAATCCCCCATTTGACGCGCTTCATCAATACGCACAGCAATTGCTGGCATTTGTACTTTTTTTATATCTTCTTGTTCTTTTTTTAATTCTTCTAATTTTTCTGGAGTAAGGTATTGTATGCTCATATAAGTATATACATCAATAAAATATACCCGCGGTAACGGGAATATACATATATCATATCATATAAAAAAAGTTTGTCAAATACATGTAGACTATGTCTAATTATGTAAAAAATGATGTTCCTGAATTTTTTGCCTCTCTTTCTTTTGCTATTTGTTGACAAGATGTTTGACACAACTATTCGACCCATATCCCATATGCCCACCAGTTACTAAACAAAGTATTTCTACACCTTTAAAAATAACTATAGGAATAATTAAGATAGTTAAAATCAAAAATACGTACTTATTCATACAACCTACCACTCTCAACCAACACATTATGTCCCAAAACATACTCACGCAATTGCAATATCCTTTCTTCCCGTTCTTCACCTGTCCAAAGTGGACTTTTGGTGACTGACGCTGCAAAAACATCATCTTGATGAGTATAGCCAATCTCTCCTTCATGCGTAATTGCATTGATTGATTTATCACAAGTCATAATCACTTCATCACCGTCTGATCCTCTAAATACACTTTCTCCTAAAAAATACTCCCGTGAGGTATATGTATCTCCTTCCATTGCATGCAGGAGTGTTGGCGCGATATCGATATGGCTCATGAGTCGATGATCACTCCCCCCTTGTCCTTCTGGGAAAACAATCATCAGTGGCACTTGATTCATATCGATAAAATTTTCTTTATTTTCTAAATGATCGTTAAAGCCATAATAGCGATGATCACCAGTAATAACCACAATAGTATTATCATCTAATTGTTCTGCTTCTAAACGAGTAAACAGTTGCTCAATAGCACGATCTACAGGCTCCATAAAGCCCATGTAGGCACGAATATCTCCTTCTTTGGGCACATCTACCCGTGATACAAGAGATTCATCTAAGGGTCCATCATAAAAATCAATATCAGTCCCACTGACTTCACGTAAATATTCCATTTCGCGAAAAATATGTGGTGCATGAGAACTATACCCAACCAAATACATAAATTGTGGGTTCTCTTTATGTGCATCTAAATAATCCATAGCCTTATCTACCATTTCCATATCATCTAACTTTGGCGTTTCAAATGCATCTGGCACAAAAAACAACTCCTCTATCCCCCATGCTGGAAATAATTTATCCCGACTCCAAAAATGAGGCTCATTAATATGAAATCCTGCATTTGTATATCCCTTTTCTTTTAAAATATGCGGTAAACATTTATATTCATGCTCAGTACCAATGGAAGCAATTGGTCGATATGAATGCGGATATTGACTACAAAGGATAGTAAACTCAGCATCAATCGTATGGCAACCATTTGGATACGTGTGCTCAATAGATAATGAACGCTCTTGTAGTGATGTTAAAAATGGCATGGCTTCAATACCATATTTTAAGGCCCACGCAGGTACTGATTCTAATTGATAAATAATAATATGTGGCGTTGTGGTAGATAATTGCGGTGCACTCCCCTTTTCTACCTGCCTTATAGATAAAAATGGGCCAGCTTCTGTTTCTGTTGACATTATTTTGGCTGTTGCAACATATTGATTATATATTTCATCAAAAAATGTCAGTGCAATCCCTTGTGATTCTTTTGTATATTGTACATCTGTTGCAGAAACAGATTTTACCGCGACAATTGAAATAAATGCAATAAGCGTCATAAACAACGCAAGCTCTTTACGATGAAATTCTTTAGATCGAATAGATACCTGCTCAGGGATATGCTGATGTGTAAGACGATACAGCCATAATATCGCTCCAATATATGCCAGGCTTAATATATACGTAAACAATGGAATTGTCCGATAAAAATCTACAATCATGCTACTAGCAAAATCATTATCTTCTAAAAAATATAATGGCAAAACATTATGGAAAATTGGGATGTATACCGTATTTGCAATCGCATACAGGACCAAACATCCAACATGCACGAGTAAAACCCAACTCATCCACCGTTTTGGCCACCACATAAGCAAAGCAATATGAACCAACGCTATCCCACAAGCACCCAACATCTGTGTTGCATACCAATTCCACCCAAACTGAACATGCATATACCCCATGTAGAGTATATGTACAGTCAGGATTAGACATATTGTGAGTATAAATTTTTTCATAGACAATACGTAAGTCCCTCCCCTACAAGGGGAGGTTAGGTGGGGTCGACCAGAGAGATGAAGAAAGATTAATTTATACCCATCTTAATTGCAAAGATAGACCCCCTCTAACTCCCCCTCATAGGGGGAGGATTTAATTTAATGTTTAGATGTTTGAATGTTTATATGTTGTCATGTTTTTAATACCTATTCACCGCCCACCATGTATAAATCTCAGCAGCAATCGGCATGGCAGCGGCAGACCCTTCGCCACCTTCTTCAACTAATACCGTTACTGCAATACGTGGATTATCAAGTGGTGCAAAAGAAGTAAACCAAGCATGATGGTCTTTATTGGCATTCCATTGTGCTGTACCAGTCTTTCCTCCTGAACTAAATGGAAGTCCTCGTAAATCCCAACAAGAACCCGTTTTTACACAATCAGCCATTCCTTGTTTTATCGTATAAATATGTCCAGGATCAATAAATCGTTCTTTTAATACCACCGGCGCCACCGCATTCCCAATTTTATTGACCGGATCAACAATTGTTTGTACAATATGTGGTTGATACACGGTACCTCCATTAGCAATACTTGCCGTCATACTATTGATCTGAAGCGGTGTTGCCAAAAAGTCACCCTGCCCAATAGATAAATTATAGGTATCTCCAACATACCACGGTTCATTTTTTACTTCTTTTTTCCAAGATTTGGATGGTAAAAACCCTGCTGCTTCTCCTGGGATATCAATCCCGAGTTTTTGAGAAAAACCAAATTTTTGTAAATAAAAAATAATTTTATCTACTCCTAAACCTTCAAAATCTTCATATCCTCCACCAATATAATAATAAAAGGTGTTTACTGACCAAGCAATTGATTTGCGCACATCAGTTGCACCATGCCCGCCGTCTTTCCAATCAGGGAAAAACCAAGATCCTACAGCAATTCCACCTGTACTATAAATACTTGTATTGGCTGTAATAATGCCCTCTTGAAGTGCTGCTGCAGATATTGCAGGTTTTATTGTTGAGCCAGATGGAAATTTTCCACTAATAGCACGATTAAATAAAGGATTATTTTCATTTGCCAAATACATTTGATAGGTTTCTGCATCAATCCCACCTGAAAAATCATTATTATCAAAAGAAGGCAAACTGACTAATGCGAGTATTTCTCCTGTCTGTGGATCAGAAACAACAGCAGAGGCCCTTGTTTTCCCATATTCTACTAACTTTTCTTGCATCACTCGCTCAAGTGCTATCTGCATTTCATGATCAATTGATAATACGATATGATTTCCAGCTGTTGGTGGATCTTCAGACAAAGTTTGCTGCTCTCGTCCACGTGCATCTACCTCAATGCGCCGTTTTCCATACACCCCACGCAATAGTGTTTCATATGTTTGCTCTACTCCTGTTTTCCCTATAGAATCAGAAGGCAAATACCCCTCATCATACAATACTTCTAACTCTTCTGGACTCAATTTTCCTTGATATCCTAAAACATGTGATATTGACTGTAATTGGACTTGTTTTTCCTCTTCTTCTTTTCCTATAGTTCCATCTGTATGCAAATAAAGACGCTTACTCCCACGTTGAATATAAATACCCGGAAATTCACTGGATTGAATTTGTAGACGAAGCGCTGTTTCGTAATCAATGTCTTCTTCGATCACAATAGACTCATAACTGTACGATCCGTATTCTTCTAAAATATTTCGAATTGTTTCTTCATCATTTGATGTGATTGCGGCTAACTTTTTCACCATTTTATCACGTAATTCTCCATCACGTGGCAAATCTTGTGGAATGAGTGCTAAAGAAAAGTTTGGAATATTTTCTGTCAATTGCACACCATTTCTATCATAAATCAATCCACGTTCTGCAGGAATAGGAATTGAACGTTCTTTATTTCTGTCAGATAATGCTGCATAATTATTTCCTTGAATTAATTGCACATACATAAATCGACTTGCAATAATCAAAAATACACCAGTAATTGCAATTAAGGATAATTGTGCAACTGTTCTTGTAAAACTAGAACCCATATACTCTTCTAAATGCGGAACCATAGGCTGTTTATCACGGGTATTTTCAAAAATCACTGAGTTTTCTACCCACTGATGTTTATCTTGTAACCGCTCTGAAAATCCTTTCTCAAATCCATGAGAAAATACAGGAATAACACTCATATAAATAATGCTCTTTTGGGTTGCTTTTTCTTAAAGACTAATATATACGGAATACCATATATAATACTGGCAACAAGTGTCGTTGACAATATCTCCCATGCGTATTGAATCATAAGAGAAGATAATTGCAGATCAATTGTATGAATAAACATACTAAAAATAAACAGTAAAATCAAACTAATACCCCTATATAATATAAGAGAAATAATCGACAATGCAATAACGGCATACCAAGAATGATTTGTAAAAATGTGCTGATATAGCCAATAGGTAAATAATAAACTAAAAGTACTTGCAACAAGTGCAATACCAAATGGTTGTACTGAATATAATTCAATAAAAAAATGCATAGCGCAGGTTAACCAAATAACCAATCCTGATTCTTTAAAAACAAGAAAGAGAATACTACAAACAAATAAAATATTAATACTATTCCATGGGTATGGCAGCATATAAGCCATACCTAAGTGCATAATTACTATTAATAGCAATAACCCTGCCATTAAACTTAATTTGATCATCCGTTTAATCATACAATTATTCTATTGCTTCTCCAACTAAAATCGAGACCATTGCAATCTTTCCTAAATGTACAGGGGGGTTTACCAGTGCTTCTTGAAATGGTTTGTATGCTTCTTTTTTAATACTTTCAATTGTTCCTATATATAAACCACGAGGAATATTATCTTCTAAACCTGATGTCACAATTTGATCTCCAATAGCAATATATTCATGTTGCGGAATAAAGTTCATTCGAACAGAAATATCATAACCACCTTCAATTAATCCAATACTGTGATCATTATTTAATGTCATTGCAGCAATTTTACTTTGACTATCATTAATTAAACGCACAATAGATGTTGTTTCATCTGTACGAATAACAGTTCCCACAAGAATACCATCCCCGACAATTACAGCATTTCCTTGATTGACCCCATCAGCAGTCCCTTTATTTAAAATAATACTATTACTGAGTGACTCAATGTTTTTTCCAATCACCATTGCACCCACATGTGCGTAGGTACTTGTTCGAAAAAATTGTAATTGCCGCTCAAATTCTTCATGTTCTTGTTCTAAAAAAAGAATACGGGCTTGATCAACCTCGTTATCTATTACTGTTTGCTTTAATTTAATATATGCGTCTTCAAGTTCTTCTACAGAATCAAACTGGTCTGTTTCCTCATTCAACGTAATACTCCATTGATATATTGTTTGAGAACTTGGATTAATAATATGGCGAAAAAATTGTTCTATAGGCAATAACCACCCAAGTATATGTGTAATAATAACAATAGCGATCACAACCGCAACACTCAACATGGTTTTTACATATTTTCTTTCTAAATACATAACGAGAATAATTATGCTAACCCCCCAAAATGTCTCTGTATTTGCATGTATACCATATCCCAATGTGCACAGGTTTGTGCTTGTGGATGTAAATCAGCCTCTTCATGATCAAAAACAAATACTTGTCCTTGATATTCATGAGATAAATACTGTAACATACTTGGATTATCATCAACAATACCTACAACAGATGGGTATAAATGTTCCAATACCTGTGCTTTCCATTTTGGACCATCTTGCCAATGGATTGTTTCTGGTTTTGTAATAAGTGATGCTTTTGGAAATCCATGTATATCTAACCAGGCTTTTGTTCCTTGTTCTGTTGATGTTGGGCGTGCTGTAATATATGCTGTAATTGGAACAATGTCTTGAATCTTTTTGACCGTTTCAATCGCTCCCTCAATAAGAGGTAATGTTTTTTGATATTCAGAAGAACAACGACGTTCTTCAACCCAGGCATGCATTTCTTGAGTAAACCATTCAGGAAGAATAGAATTTGCATAATATTTGTTATAATATTCTTCTTCTGTTACTCCTTCTGGATTAGTAAATGTACGATAAAATTCGCTTGCCCAAGCACGGCCTGTACGTGACAATGTTTCATCAATATCTAAGGCCAACCCTTTACCATTAATTTTTGGTAAATTACTTAAATCCAGATTCATACTATGATATTATTTTATATTCCGAGCAGATGGCAACATTATTTCTTTGAGTAGTTCTTCTTCTTCAAGTAAAATACCTGTTCCACGCACGACAGCAGTCAATGGATCATCCGCAATTCTTACCGGAACTTCGGTTGCTTTTGCAATAACCACATCAATTCCACGCAAAAGAGCACCACCTCCAGTAAGTAAAAGACCCCGTTCATGAATGTCAGCAGTTAATTCAGGTGGAGTAATTTCAAGTGTTGTTTTAATTAAATCAACAATTATCTTAATTGAACGAGATAGGGCTTCTCTAATTTGTGTATCATTAACTAAAATTTCTCTTGGAAGCCCTGTGATTACGTCTCTTCCACGCATAGGAAATTCCATTTTTTCTTCTAATTCAATTGCTGTTCCAATTTTTTTCTTAATTTGTTCTGCATGGTGCTCACCAATAAACAAATTAAATACTTCCCGTGCATATTGAATAATGTTTCGATTCATTTCATCTCCTGCAATAGTTGTTGACTTCCATGCAACCACTCCACTCAAAGAAATAATAGCTACTTCAGTATTTCCTCCTCCAATATCTACAATCATGTTTCCAATCGGATCTTGAATAGGCATACGAGCACCAATAGCGGCCGCCATAGGCTCTTGCACAATAAAAACCTCTCGAGCACCCGCAGCAATAGCCGCGTCTTCTACCGCCTTTGTTTCTACCTCAGTTACTTCAAGTGGAATAGCAATAACAATACGAGGGCGTGTCATAAATGATGACCCATCCTCATGAATTTTATCAATGAAATATTTAATCATTTTTTGTGCCACCTCATAATCAGAAATAATTCCGTTTGTGAGTGGACGAGAAACAGCAATATGAGGCGGTGTTTTCCCAAGCATCTGTTTTGCCTCATTTCCTACAGCCAAAATCTGATCAGTCCGCACATTAATAGCAACAACAGTAGGCTCATCAATAACAATCCCTTTTTCTGGAATGTAGACTAAAGTATTTGCCGTTCCTAAGTCTATTCCCATGTCTTTACTAAAGCGTTTAAAAAATCTATCAAACATACATTCAAAACTAAAAACTTACGCTTAACTTAACAATGTTTCAATCTTTTCTTTTGTGAGTTCTTTTAATAATACTAATTGACACTCATCTTGTGCACGTAATTTTATTTCAACAGCATCTTGCTCAATTGTTTTATTACTCATCACAATACGGAGTGGCAAACCAATCAAATCACTATCTGCAAATTTAGCCCCAGCACGCATATCTCGATCATCGAACAATACTTCAATACCAGCTGCAGTTAATTCAGTATAAAGCGCTTCTGCTCGTTCATCTTGATTGAGTGAAATAAGATGAACCTGAAATGGAGCAATTTCTTTTGGCCAGATAATTCCTTTTTCATCATGATAGACTTCTACAATTGTCCCCATTAAACGACTAATACCAATACCATATGATCCTAAAAACACAGGGAGAGATGTTCCTTCGCTATCAACAAAATTCAATCCCATTTCTTCACATTTTTTTCTCCCAAAATTGAAAATATTTCCTACTTCTGCTGTTTTTACCTCTGTTAATTCATCACGACTCACTCCGAGTTCTTTTAGTGTCTCTTCACTCAAAACTTCTTCGTTAATTGCAATATTTTTTTCTTTATTAATAAAGATTTTATCTTCTCCAGCCTCAGTAATCGTTTGAAATTCATGACTAAATTCAGTAAATGCTCCCCCAGATGCATAAGTAACAAATGTTTGATCTTTTAATCCAACACGAGCAAATACACGTAAATATGCTTCAATCGTAGCAGCATAAAATGCTTGGTGTTGTGCTTCATCTATGCAATATGAATACATATCTTTCATCAAAAACTCTCGCCCACGCATAATACCTGATTTTGCACGCAATTCATTTCGTAATTTTGTTTGAAATTGATATACAAATATAGGCAAATCTCGATAACTATGAATATAATGCTTCATCATCTCAGTAATAGGCTCTTCATGAGACCAACCAAAACCAACTTCCGTCCCATTTTTTAATTCTGATTTGAACCATACATCAACAACCTCATCATCCCAACGATTTGTTGTTTCCCACACTTCTTTTCGTTGAAGTGCAGTCATGAGCATTTCTTGTCCACCAACAGACTCCATTTCTTCTCGCACCACTTGCTTTATTTTTTCAATAACGCGCAATCCGAGAGGAAGATATGCATATGCTCCTGCCATCTCTTTATAAATAAAACCAGCACGAGTAAGTAACTGTGCATTTTTTGACACTTCTTCTGCTGAAATATCTTTTCGGGTCTTCGTAAATAGTTGTGATTGTCTCATACATCTTTAGAATAACTTCTCGTTGAAATACGGAATAAAATAAGAAAACAAACAATAGAAAATAATAAAAGCATGTTCCAAAGCGTTAATGCTTCTCTTGCTTGTAAATACAATAAAATACTTAAGGCAAATGATACAAATACCCCAATAATAAAAGTACGACGTACATGACGAAATACTGGTATTTCTTTTTTAGTAAATGCCAGAGATAAGGCAAAACTTACCAAAGAACCTGTACCCACAATAGAAAAAAACAGACTCACATAGAAAAAAAGTAAGCCCAAACCAGCATCTTGAAATGGGTCAACATTGACTAAAACAACTACAAAAGCAGCCCAACAGAGGATCGTTGCAAGTATCATGATGGTAAGATATTGTCGTAAATTCATATATGATAAAAAACATAGCCATTTATAGGTCAGGCTATGTCTATTTTATCTTGTTTTGACTCTCTTTGCAAGTAAAAAGTCCTTTAGAGCAGATAGCGAATACGATCTACTTCATTTCCTCCGAGGACTTTATTCATTTTTTCTACAATTTCAGCTTGTTTTAGCCTAATTTCTTGTGCAATCGCTGAACTGCCGCATGTAACGGTTAATGTACGATTTTTCAAAAACAATGGTTTAATCTGAGCCGCGCTCTTTTCTCCAAAAATATCAACAAATACTTTTGTAGAAATCTTAACAACTTCAGCTGCTTCTAGCTGTGTTTTTAACGCACTATCTGTATCCATTTTTTTCCCCAAAGTATCATTTACTGATGTAAATCCCATAAAATCGCATTGTTAAGAAAGCTGATATACATATATCATATCATGTTTTTTGACTATTGACCAGCCAGGAAATTGAAATATGTTCGAAACGATTCGACTTCCGGGTTTCATCTCTTTTTTAATCTTTTGATGTAATTTTTCCATTTTATCAGGCATAAAGAACAAAAACAAGACATCTATCTCAGATAAATCAGTTTTCCATAAATTTGTTTGCTCAAATATCATTTGTTTTTTATATGGAGAACATAATCGTAAAAACAATGCCCAATAGTGTAATACCGGATTAATTTCTATACCAATCGCACGCGTCACATAAGGTGCTGCAGCCCGCACAATACGCCCATCTCCTGACCCTAAATCCATTACCACGTCATCTTTTGTTAACTCAGCTAACTGAATCATCTGTTTTACTTTTTTTCTCCCAGTAGGCCAAAATGGCGCTCCACTTTTTGTTGCGTAAATACCGTACACCACAAATAATATTGCGGTAATAATGAAGATGATACTTAATATTAAAGGCATAGACTATTGCAATATTAATTGATCTTTTTCCAAGACTTCCTTAAACATTTTTCTTAATTCTTCTTTTTGTTTTTTATCTTGAAAAGAATGAAACGGAATCATATGAGCCTGTTTTTTATCTATAAATAATAAAAAAGCATGTTTTGTTTCTCTCACTTTTTTAATAAAAGACCACTTAATTGTAGAATCAAAATAATCATTAGATATTCTAACACCTTCTTTATTTAATTCATAATTTTTATAAAAAAAACGATCCTTTTCTTTTTTATATAAAAAAGTTATTTTTAATACAATTAATATGGGCACCACAATAAAACTTGCAAAAGGAAGATATAATGCCCATATAATCTGAGAAAAACTTTCTCCTTGAGTAAATCCCCATAACGCTAAAAAAAGAAGAAATATAGATAAAACATATATCATCAAAACACTTTTTGAATGAGTAAGGTTAAATAAACTATACTTAAAAAGATCTTCTTTGGTTAGCTGTACTTTTAATTTCATATCTTTTAATTATTACTCGATTAATTCAATTATTTTATATCAGAGGATTTAACATAAATTATATCATCAAATTCTTTATTACCGTAAGCACTAGCATTTGTTAAATAACCATCATACGGTCCTATTTTATTAATAATATTTCCCTCTTTAAAAACAATTTGAAGACCATGTTCTCTCTCCCAATCACACTCACATTCAAATGATAAATATACTTTTTTATCATATTCTCTCTTCTCTACATTTATTACATTACCAAATTGAATGTGATTTAAAATATTTTCTTTTTCAATATCTATATTTGAATATTCTAGATTATCCTGATAATATTCATATAAAGGCTCAATAATAGAATCGAAAATATCATATTTATTTTTCAAAAACACCTTAATAGCATTATCAAAATCTATAACATCAGATTCCTCAAATAAATATTCTAAATTAAATATTACCAATTTATCTTTTAAAAATGGAACTGAAATCGGTTTACTTGTACAATCACCACTTAAATCAACCTCACCAATACTTTCAAAATTTATTTTTTTATTCATAATTTACTATATCACAACTCCTTAAACTCTTCGCCGGATCCATAGTCCCGATAGGGCTGTGGAGCCAAGGTACTTAAGCATATACGCTTCACAGCTTCTCCTGCCGAATCGGCGGGTCCAGACTATGGAGCGAGATATTTTGTCTTAATCTCACTTAAATTAAATGACTATATTCAGGATAGTTTTCTTTGATTAATTTTTTCCAATTGACTGTTTCGTTTCCGCTACCAAGATGATTTTTATGATATACAAGAAGTACTGCGACTTTTTTACCTTCGTTATCTACTACGAGTATACACCTATTTCCGGATGATTTCGGTGACACTTTTGTTTTTACGACACTAAACATCGTTTTTATTATCTGTATATCAGTATTATCTACAATAACATCAGCAAGATCTGTTTTGAGCAGCATGTCGATACGCTCATACTGCCTAGTAATAGCACGAAGTGTCACATCCCATGCTCCTCGATACTTTTTTTCAAAACTTTTTATATAATGCCTACGAGCAAATGGTTCAAAGCTGACAAAGTAATTTTCCTCCATAGGCTCAATTAGTAAATACCAGATGGATCTTCCTGAGTAATCAGTTCGTATGGGATGACTTCATTATCTCTACACAAAAAGTATGGCATTTGATCATGCGTAAACTTTACAATCTCTGGAGTTCGTTTCTTTTTCCACTTTCGAGCAATTGCTTTCATTAGTTTCATCTCATCTACAGAAAGACTAAAGTCTTTTTTCTTTTTCGACGCATCTGTTTCGCCAATTAATATGGAGTCTCTGTTTCTCTTTACGGTAATCAAACCTTCTTCTTCTAGCTCAGTAAGTGCTTGAAAATATGGAATAGGCACAGGACCATATGGAAGTTTTTTATATTTCATCCCGCTCATACTCTCTAAATGTTCGTAATACCATGCAAAATCTGCGAGGTACAATAGTTTTGCCAATTTCGTTTTTGGGATACACCCATCTCGATCACTCCCCGCCATACGAATATAGGCCAAAAGCATTTGTTTATATTTTTCATAGTCTGGAATCATACCAGATTCTAAATCTTCAATATCAATACCAAACATATCTGCTAGTTTATGTGCTTCAGAAAGGGTGAGTTCACGTTTCCCCTGCTCAACAGCAAGATAAGAGGTACGAGCAATTTCTAATCGATTTGCTACCTCTTGTTGAGAAAAGCCACGCTTTTCACGTAACTCTTTGATAAATTGTGCGTATGCTTGACTCATATGTATGTTTGTTAATATACCCTTATATATCATAGTATAGCATATTTGTCAATATCTTGACAGAGTAAGTACTAAATATTGACAAATTACTGTGCATAAGTTACAATAGCTGTGTCAGTATAGTCGAGCTGATTTATTCATAGTTAAGTCAAGAAATATATGGCTACAAATCCTCCAAAAGGACCTGGTAGAGTTGGTGCGGTACGAGATCGCGACCAAGTTTATAACCCACACAACAATCGTTGGGTCAAGCGAGACGAAAAAGGACGCTTCATGGACCAGAAGGCTGATAACAAGCCTTTCAAAGGTGTCCGTAAGAACAAATAGAGGTCAATTGAGCAAATGTGCTGGTTTATCAAGGTCTTGCGGAGACACCAACGTGCTAACAGTGGCAGTCTCGCACGTTTATCTCTCCAACTAGCGTGAGAAAGGCACCCCTCGCTTACAAAAAAACGCGCTTGTCGTGTTTTTTTGTTTTACAGCTTCCCTACAAATACTTTTTCATCATTGAAACTTTCAGATCTACCAAATCTCCTAGCTTTTTTGTATATATAGTCTCCAATTTTCTAGTTTCAGCAAAAAGTGCGTTAAATTTTGCTACAATGGATTTTTGTTCGACGACCTAGCCGGCTCCATAGTCCCGCTAGGGCTGTGGAGCCACAGTGCTCCCTACATTTTCCCAAAATTTACTAATCTGTTCCCATGATTTTTTTGATTCTTCACCCAAAAAATCATAAACTTTTTCTGAATCTTTTTCCTTCCAAACATTTTGAATCCCTTCGATAAAACCAATCTTCGCAAGCTCTATGGTCTTTTGATCTATTACAAGATGTAACTCTTCGATAAAATTTAATCCTCTTTCTAATTCACCAAAAGATTTTGATTCAAAACATTTTAACAAATACCTTGCAAAATCTCCTGCAACAATATATGGAAGATCTGAATCATCTTCATCAAAATTAAATTGAGGAAATTTTTTGACAAGTAATTTTACTACATCATCATATTTAATATTCATAAATATATTTCACAACAACTTAAAATCACAGACATCTTTAAAATCACAATACCCACACATATGTTTGCTTGGTTTTGCATCAAACTTTCCCGCATGGATGTTATCGATAATCTTAATCAATTTTTCACGTAACTTTTCTATATCTTTTTCTTTCCCAATAAATGTTCGTTTAATTGCATCACGCAAGTAATAAAAAGACAATTGACTCACTGAACCTAAATGACGGTATGCAGGGAGTGTTTCTGCTGCCATTTGGTAAATAAGCAACTGATCCTTATCATTTCCTTTGATCGAATCTTTGGTTTTCCCAGTTTTATAATCAATAATTTCAAGACTTCCATCTTCTAGTTGATCTACCCGATCGATATTTCCACGAATCGTATAATCCCCAACGCGCAAGGTAAATCCTTTTTCAAGTGCAATTGGGACATTCCATTTCCCCTCTTGAGATTGATAGAGCGTCTTAATCATATTTTTTCCAGCATCATGATACTCTGTACGCTCTCGCTCTGAGCGATACCAATCATCTATCCATTTATCTTCATACACCGCCATCACCTCATCTAAACTTGGGGCAAGAATTTCTCCCTCTGTTTTCTTTGGTGCAGGTGCGAGATCAAAGAGTGAGGTTTGTTGCACGCTATTACGCTCTTGTATTTGCTCATAGAGCCATTGAAGTGTCGAATGCATCGTAATCCCAAAACTAATATTTCCTGTGCCACGCATAGGAATTTTGACCATGTGCCCAAGTTTATATTTATATGGACAAGTCTCATAGGTACTAATTTGAGAATAAGAAAAACTTTTTGGTGGTGTATAGGTTACGGGTACATTAAATACTGGTGCTTCTTTCTTTTTTGGTAAATTCCCGTCTGCGACCAATTCTTCTTTATTTGTCACGACAAAACCAATCTCTGTGAGAAATCGACTCAGTTTTTTTGCGCGTGCTCCACCATAGTCTTCTGCACTGGTAAAATAAAGACGCTCTTTTGCACGGGTCATCGCTACATAAAACAAACGCCGTTCTTCTTGCAAGTGATAATCTCCATCTGGGAGTGACTCTTTAATAAATGGTGCTGGCATTGAAATCCCCTCTCCCCTTTTTCGAGCAGGAAAGCGATCTTGTACCATGTTCACTATAAACACAAAACGATATTCCAATCCTTTTGAGCCATGCACGGTCATAATATTAATAGAATCAGGCGTATCTTTTGGCTGAAATAACTTCCCTTGATCTCCCGCTTCAATTACTTGTGCATGATATACCAAAAATGACTGCACCGTTGCATCTTCATGTTGTTTTTCAAATGATTGAAGTAATTCAAAAAATTGTTTCAATTGAAAAATTTGACGAATAACTTCTCTATTCCCTTGCAGTTCTTCTCGCACTAAATATGGCAAATAACCAGATTTATCTAAAAAGGTATACAAAAGTTCTGATGGTTTTGCTTTTTTATATTGACGAATACCGCTATCAATAATACTTGCAATCTTTCGTACTTGGTCAGCCGTTTCTTTTGAAACATGAATTTCTCCAATTTGTTTGAGTGCTGCATAATATCCCATGCTTTTTCTTCGCGCATAGTACATAATTTGCTGCAACTCATGCGGATCAATATCAATACATGGTAAATGAAGCAAACGATACAGCGCCGTTGAATCATAACGATCATCAATCAACTTAAAAAAGTTTAAACAATCAAGCACTATTGGCTGACGATATAACCCTGCTGACGCAATAAACTCATACGGAAGGCCCGATTCTTCAAGTGCTGCTGCAAAAGGCTCCACATGGCTATTTGCACGCACAAGAATAGCTACATCATCTAGGGTCATCTCTGGATGAATCTTTTGAAGGTCTTTAATTTCTTGCACAACCGCTTCTGCTTCTGCTTGCAATGTTTGTTTATGCAAATGAATAACATGTCCTTTTTCTGTACTTCCTTTTGCAATAAGTTCTTTATCTATCCCTAATTTTATTTCTAAACGATCTGGATTATTTTCTTGAATTGATTTATACGAAATATCTAAAATCTCCTGTGCGGAACGATAATTTTCTTTCAGCACAATCTCCTGCGCTTTTGGATAATCATCTTTAAAACGCATAATATTTGATACACTCGCCCCACGAAATGCATAAATACTTTGATCATCATCACCTACAACTGTAATATTTCCATGTTTTGCAGAAAGTAATTGCGTCAAACGATACTGTGACCAATTAACATCTTGAAATTCATCAACCAAAATATATTTATACCGTTCTTGAAGCGCCTCAAGTATTTTTGGTCGTTCTTCTAACAATTTTACGGTATAAAAAATCAAATCCCCAAAATCTAGCGCATTATTATCTAAAAGTAATTGATTATATTTATGATATGCCCCTGCCAGTTCACTTAGACGTGCAATTTCATCACTATCTATATCGCTCTGCCCTTCTAACCCTTCAACATAATCAAGATAGTCTTGCGTAGAAATAAGTTCATCTTTACATTTAGAAAAATGCTGCAACAAAGCATGGATATGACTCGTGGGATTCCCCATTGGACGATAATACTTCAATGCAAAATCATATAAATGCTGTTTTACCAATAGCCATGCATCAATTTGGGTCATCACACGAAAATCTCGTGGCAAACCAATATCAAGCCCATATTCACCTAAAATATGCTGACAAAAGGCATGAAAGGTTTCAATACGTAAATCAAGATAACCCTCAGTCACTAAAGAATCTACCCGCTCGGTAACTTCTGCAGCAGCTTTTTCATTAAATGTTAAAGCTAAAATATTCTCTGGTGCAATTCCCTTTTTTTCTATAAAATACGCTATTTTTTTTGTCACCACAGTTGTTTTCCCAGTTCCTGCTCCTGCCACAATCAACAGTGGACCTTCTACATGATCTACCGCTTCTTGCTGTGCTTTATTTAAAGATGTTCCCATAGACTATAACATAAGTAATACGCCCCCAATCATTAAGAGGACTCCCGTGACTAATTTCCAAGTTAATACTTCATGTAAGAATAACACAGATAATAATAAAACAAAAACAACACTCAATCGGTCAAGCACTACGACTTTTGTTGCATCACCAGTTTTTAGTGCCGCAAAATAACAAATCCACGACAATGCTCCAGCAAGGCCTGCCAACACTAAAAATAACCATTCTTTTGATGTAATGTCACTAATACTTTGTAATTCTTGTTGTTTAATCGATAATACCACAAACACAAGCACAACCGACATAATAATAGATCTAAGTGCCGTTGCCACAGTTGAATCTATATTACTGATTCCTAATTTTCCAAATATAGCCACAAGGGCAGCAAAAAATGCTGCTCCAAGTGCGTAGAGTATCCACATAGATTATTCTAAAACAGTAGCTGTTTGATAATATACAGCTTCACCATCTTTTATTTCTTTTAACTTAAAATTGAAGCATTGTGTTCCTGCACCATGTTTTTCAATATGAAATACGGTAGGCTCTCCCCCACGATATGATGGTGGCGCATACAAATAATTATTTCGATAATTTTCATCATCTTCAGCAACATACATAAATGTTGCACAAAGTGTATATGCCTTATCACCAGTTACCTGATACTCATATGCTTTCCCTGTTTGATTATCTGTCAAATCAGTTTTATCAATATATGACAATTCATCTAACACTTGTGGTAATGATTTATTTTCATCAACATAATTTTGTATTGTATATACAATGTTTCTTAAATCATTTACTCTATCTTGATCAAAAGCAAAATCACGGGCTTTACTTGGACTCCCCGCTTGATAAAGACCTACTCCAACAATAAGAACAACAAGAGCAATAATTGATCCAAATACGTATTTCATATTCATACATCCAAAATTTAAGATTTAAAGCGTTTTAAATCATAAAAGTAGTATCCAATAGTACTCCCAGCAACAAAAAGGACACTTAATACCTTCAATGCAAAACGAAGGGTCATTTCTCCATCTAAAAATGTGTTAAAAACACTGACGAGAGTAAATAAAATAGTCGCAACACCAACAAACATAGTAAAATAGACCAACCACTTTCTAATAGCCAAATCACGAGTTTCCTTTTCTTTTTTATAAATTGAATCAAGGGTAAATAAGGTCCCAATGTACACAGGAAACATCACAATGAGAAATGAAATTGCGCTTCGTAGTGCGCTTTTATGATATGCCCCATCATAAAAACTATTTAATGTATCTGGAATGTAAATATTAATTAACTGAAAGAGTACGGTAATTAATGCTCCTGCAGAGACATATAATGCCAAAATTGACAATAAGTGTAAAAAAAACAGCTTAGGATTGCTTCCTTTTGCTTTAGTTGCCATAAAGACGAGAATTATAATAAATAAAATGAATATAGGTATAATGAACATACGGGGGTATTATAGCATGGTGATGGGTGCTTGGCTAGGTTATAAAAAACACAAAAGCAGCCATATGTAGACTGCCCGTGTGATAATAAAAACACATCATTTTTCTGTACCACGTGCATAAGAAATAACTTGCTTTAATATTTGCTTGAGTGAACCAACACCTTTTTCACTAAAATAAGGTGCCATATACTCTTCTTTCCATTTATTTTCATCTAAAGAATAAAAACAAGTATTAATCCAATAGGCACTTCGAATAATCAATACACCAAAGATATCATTATGAAAAAAATCAGAAATATCTCCATCTTTAGAAAATTGAAGTCTCGTCCCAATTCTCGTAAAATGTATTGAATTCGGAAATATTTTACAAAATTCTTCCCAAATTTCTTCATTTTCTTGATATATCCCTAAGGCTTCTTCTCTATTTCGATAATATAAAAGCGCCTTAATGTATTTTATCATCACACACTCTCCTTATGTTGTTGAAAGAACTATTATTAGTATGGCAGTGGGGTGTTATTGTGTCAAGGAGAGAAATACCTATCCACAACAAAATTTGACAAAAAAATCAAATAGACGTACGATTTAATTATAAATACCAAGAGAAATAGTACATATAGCTATAACCTCAAGCGAGTCAGGGTTGGTGTGAGCCTGATAGGATATACTATATCGAACGCGTCTCTTAGATAGGTAGCAACCGAAGAAATGAATACATGTATTCAAAGTAGGTGTCGCCGGAAGATGTCCGTTATCATACATCACAGTTTATCCCAAGCAGGAGAACTGATCAAGGTTGTTTTTGCAAAAAAATAACAAAGAAGAATGGTACCACGAAGTCAATAAGACTCTCGTTTCTTCATCTCTATTATTGAGGTGAATTGAAACGAGAGTTTTTTTATTAGACAAAACATATGCAAAACAACATGACACAATATAACATGTACCGTAGATGCCTCTCTGTTGAGAGTGGTCTCTATTTATATTGTGTATATATGAATGTAGTTCCTTCTCAATAGAGAGGAATACCCACAGCAAGGAGGACTACTTGCAAAGACGAATCATAGAAGCAGGGCACTACTATAGTGCCAAAGGCCCAACACAGTGGAGTGTCGTTGGATGGAATATTTTACAAGAAATCATCACCCCTCACGACACGAGCGTATTGTTTATTGATGATGTTCATCCAATTTCAGATGTACATGCACAAGAACAATTACTCCAAACAATGCCATTTACTCCCTCTGCAGATATCACAATCTTAGAATCCGATATGATGGAATCTGCTCTCCAGAGCTTATATGCCTTACAACAACTTTCCAAAAGGAAAAAAGCACGGAGAAAAAACAAACAATGGTTTTGTTCGGGTTTCCCCATTACAAATCAACAAGAAACCCCACTTTGTGTGTTGCTTGATACAGCATTAACACAAAAAAAACATAGTCTTGGCTATAGCTCTGGCATTAATATTCTGCCCTACTACTATGAACCAGGGCAACACGCTTTGCGTCGTCTTATTGCAAAACTTATTCCAGAATTCCAATTAGAGATTATCTTATATGATCTCAACGGAAATTACCGGAACGTATAACATCAGAGGAGATGATCCCCCTCATCTCCTCTTCTATTCACATATATATTCTATGAAAAAATCAATCGGCATAATCGGTGGCATGGGTATTGTTGCCACTGCATATACATTCAATAAAATCATCCAGCATGCACAAAACATATACCAAGCACAATATGATGAAGAATACCCAGAAATATTTATTCATTCCCTTGCATTTGTAGGCTTAGATGAAACAGGAATCACAGATAAAACACAAGTAACCCAAACCCTCATCAAATCAGCACAAAAGTTAGAACAACAAGGAGCAAATTATATTATTATCCCGTGTAATAGTGTGCATGAATATTACCAAGATATACAATCACAAATTTCTATTCCAATTATCCATATTGTAAAAGCAATGAAAGAACAAATTATTGATGAAGGCATTTCTTGTGTTGGGCTTCTTTCTTCTGAAAGCACAAATACATCTGGATTTTATTCAAACATGCTCAAAAAACATAATATTCAAGTGCTATCCGTAAGTCAAAGAGAACAACGATTGCTGAATAATATTATTCTCAATGTTATGGGAGGAAAACAAAGTATTACCGACCAATCTGTTATGAAAAAAATCATAAATAGGCTCTATAAAGCCGGAGCTGAGGCCATTATCCTTGGATGTACAGAACTTCCTGTTGCGTGGAAAGATCTGTCATTTCATATTCCAATCTATAATTCTGCATCTGTCCTTGCAGAAGCAGCGGTATCTTTTGCATATAATGACTAATATATGAAATATACAAAACAAACATACCCAATCCAACAACTCCCCACAGGAGAAATACTATCTATTCATGCATATACATTCACAGGATCACAAAAAAGACCAAAAATCTATCTTCAAGCCAACTTACACGGACCTGAAATTTTTGGAACCACACTCCTTGAAAAATGTATTACTTACTTAGAATCACAAGAAGATATCTCTGGTTCTGTAACAATAGTTCCAACAGCAAACCCAATTGCAGTACAGCACACAAGCTATAATGCTCTCACTGGAAGATACAACCCAATGACAGGGACTGATTGGAATAGAATATTTAAAGTAAATTCAAAAAATATAGAGGAACTAGGTGAACAAAAATACTATACCAAACAAGCAAAAAAACATGGGCAAACTATTGAAGACAAATTAGCAAATACCCTCCGATCTATCAGCGCTGGTTCTAGTCATATTTTAGATATTCATACAGCAGGAAGTAATTCAGTCCCGCATGTATTCCCATATGCAAAAAATTGGGAGGTATTTTTACCCCTCCAAGCAGAAGCTTATCTTCTTTGGGATGAAAAAAATACCATGGGGACTTTTGATGACTCTCATATTACACACTGGCATGAACATAATCCAAATCCTCCAGCTACTTGCGCCTGGGAGGTATATCATCATGGGAAAAATGATCTTGCTGTCTGTGAACAAAGATGGAAACAACTAAAAACATGGCTTGAATCTGTATGGGAAGATCAAGAAAAAAAAGAAACTCAGCCTCTTGTTTACTCTATACAACAATTACATAATCTCCCCGCCCCAATAGCCGGCTATTACACATGGCTCGTAAAACCAGGTACAACAGTTAAACAAGGAGAAATATATGCAAGCGTATACCAACCATGGCATCACAAAACTATTAAGTTAACCCATGATAAAGATTTTTATCTTTTGGGTAACTATGGTATTGATGCAATGAAAGAAGGAGAATGGATTGCAATGATTATAGAACTCTAAATAATACAAATGACAACCCTACTCAATAAACCCACCTGCCTGCAGTTCCCAGAGCTTTCGATACAATCCATCTTTTTTACGCACTAATTGTTTATGTGTCCCCTCTTCTTTAATTCTTCCAGCTTCAATCACAAGGGCACGATCCATTTTCATAATTGTCGATAAACGATGCGCAATGACAATGACTGTTTTTCCTTTCATCAATTTATCTAGTGCATCTTGAATGAGTCGTTCTGATTCTGAATCAAGACTAGACGTTGCCTCATCTAAAATGAGGATTGGCGCATCACGCAAAATAGCACGCGCAATGGCAATACGTTGCCGTTCTCCACCAGATAATTTTACACCGCGTTCTCCAACCAAAGTATCGTAGCCTTCTGAAAAGTCTTTGATAAATTCATGACAATGAGCTGCTTTTGCTGCCTCAACAACTTCTTCATCTGTTGCTTCTGGACGACCATAGCGAATATTCTCTATTAAACTACGATGAAACAAAATAGGATCTTGAGGAACAAAAGAAATATGCTTCCATAAACTTTCTTGAGTCACTTTTTTAATATCTTGCCCATCTATAAGCACTTTTCCACGGGTAACATCAAATTGACGCAAAATTAGCTTAATAATCGTTGACTTTCCTGCTCCAGATGGACCAACAAGCGCATAACTTTTTCCTGCATCAAATGTGTAGTCAAAGTTTTTCATGATCGATCGTGTTTTTCTGTAGCTAAAGCTAACATCTTTAAACTCAATCATCGATTTCTTTACAACAAGATCTTCTGCTTGTTTTACATCGACAATCTCTAATGGTGTTTCAAAAATCTCTGTCATTTCTTCAGCATCTGCCAAGCGTTCATACCAATTTCGAATCACACGACCAAAATCCCAAATACGATTAAACAACATAATCACATAACTTTGGATCAATACAAAATCTCCAATAGTAAAGATTCCCTTTTCCCACAAAATGACAGCATAGTACATCATTCCTACCTCAAGCGCAATCATAAGTAAGGCTTGTATAGCAAAATTAACACTTGCTAAATGCCAAGTAAATATAGTAATCTTCCCCCATTTTCTTGTAATTTTTGCAAAAGCTTTATTTTCTGCATCATAGCCATTAAATAATTTTACATTGGTGTTATTTGTCAGCGTATCTGCATATTGTGCACTAATTTCTGAATCTGATTTTGATCGCTGTGTATCGTATTTTAACTTATATTTACTAAAAACAATATTTGCAAATATAAAAAAGACTAACCAAAGAACAAGAAAACTTGTTAATACTAAATTTCTCTGTGCAAGAACCACAATAATAGTTCCTACCATAAATACATTAGTAGTCAAAGAAAAAATAAGTGTATCTTGCAAGGCTTCATATGCATGAGTAAACCTGGTTGCTTTTTTTACGAGTGATCCAATAAATTGATCTTGAAAAAAAGACACACTATGCTTATGAATATAGGCAAAACAGGTCTGAAAAATACTTTCTAACGTTCGTATTTGTGCATAAGACAATGCTACCTCAATAAATCGCCAAAGTAACCAAGCAGTTAAATACAAACCACCCATTTTCAAAAGTAAAGAAAATAATGTTGCAGTGACCAGACTAGGGTCTGTTGCTTGATAAATCAAATCAAAAAAGTCCTTATACACTAATGGAACAATAGCCTGAACAACAGAAGTTGCAATCACACTCAAAAAAATGAGCATAAATAAAAACCAACGTTTTTTTGAATGTTGAAAGTAAATAGAGAGCGTTTTTTTTGTTAAATACTTCATGTTTGCACGAACATAAGCATGGTAAATTCCATGCCTTCTATATAAGAAGACGCAGAAATGGTGAAAATGTTACACTTACTATAGAAAATCATTACTCAACACTATGGCTCCACAGCCCTATCGGGACTATGGAGCCAGCAAAAGAAAATGTTAAAGTAACAATATTATTACCACACAAAATCCCTCCCCTATGAGTGGAGGTTAGATGGGGTCTTTCGGAGAATATAAAGAATATTTTAGATTAAACAATTTTAATTGCAAAGATGGACCCCCTCTAACTCCCCCTCGTAGGGGGAGAATTTTTATTAGTAAAAAAAGATTCTTCCACGAGAGGAAGAATCTTTTATATATTTTGTATGTAATATTATCGTCGATATTTCTTTCCAACACTAATACGCGCTAATTCTTTTTCAATACTCGCTTGTATACGAGCAAAGTCCACATCAGCCATATTATCTTGTTGTTTGAGCAATTCTTCTGCACGTGCTTTTGCCGCTTCTGCACGACTCAAATCAATGTCTTCAGCACGCTCAGCAGTATCAGCAATAATAAACAACTCTCCCGTTGGACGCATTTCCATAAATCCTGTTGAAACAGCAAGTGGGACAACATTCCCATCTTTATGAATATGCATTTCTCCTGCTTGAATAATTGATACCATTGGTGCATGTGCTTCAAGAATAGTGATCTCCCCTGCTTGTGTTGGGATAGTCACTTTTTCTACATCATCTTGATACAAAACACCGTTTGGTGTCACAATAGTAAATGGCATCATATGAACTTGATATAGTAAAAATTATTCTTTTACTTCTGCAGCTGCTGCAATGACTTCTTCGATAGACCCTTTCATATAAAATGCTGACTCTGGTTTATCGTCATGTTTTCCATCAAGAATTTCACGGAAACCACGAATTGTTTCAGCAATAGGAACATATTTTCCTTCTTTTCCCGTAAATTGCTCTGCCACAAAAAATGGTTGTGATAAGAATTTTTGCACTCTTCGTGCACGCGCAACAGTTTTCTTGTCTTCATCTGATAATTCTTCCATTCCAAGAATAGCAATAATGTCTTGTAAATCTTTATATCGTTGCAATACACGTTGTAATTCAAGCGCAACATCATAATGTTCTTGCCCAACAACTTGTGGATCAAGAATAGTAGAATTTGAATCAAGTGGATCAACCGCAGGGTAAATACCAAGCTCAGAAAGTGAACGGTTTAACACCACAGTAGAATCCAAATGCGCAAATGTTGTTGCTGGTGCCGGATCTGTCAAATCATCAGCTGGCACATATACGGCTTGCACTGAAGTAATAGACCCTTTGTCTGTTGAAGTAATACGTTCTTGTAAAGCTCCCATCTCAGTTGCAAGTGTTGGTTGGTACCCAACAGCAGAAGGCATACGCCCTAAAAGTGCACTCATTTCTGATCCTGCTTGAGTAAAACGGAAGATATTATCTACAAACAATAACAAATCACGATTTTCTTCATCACGGAAATATTCAGCCATTGATAAAGCAGTAAGTGCCACACGAGCACGAGCTCCTGGTGGTTCATTCATTTGTCCAAACACAAGTGCTGTTTTATCTAATACTCCAGATTCTTCCATTTCTCTATAAAGATCGTTACCCTCACGAGTACGTTCTCCTACTCCTGCAAACATAGAATATCCCCCATGTTCTTGTGCGATATTACGGATAAGCTCTTGGATAACCACTGTTTTCCCAACTCCAGCTCCACCAAATAATCCAACTTTACCACCTTTTAAAAAGGGACAAAGCAAATCAATCACTTTAATACCCGTTTCAAGTACTTCTGTTTCTTGAGATTGATTTTTAAAATCAGGTGCTTTTCTGTGAATTGGATATAGTTTATCTACTTTTGGTGCTGGTTTGTCATCAATAGGCTCACCAACCACATTAAACATACGACCAAGAGTCAATTTTCCTACTGGCACAGAAATAGCTGCCCCTGTATCAATCACTTCTTGTCCACGAGATAGTCCATCAGTTGCGTCCATCGCAACTGTACGTACTGTATGAGATCCTAAATGTTGTTGCACTTCAAGCACAATTTTTTTTCCATCAACCTCAATATATAGAGCGTTATAAATTGCTGGGATGACATCTTCAAAGTGAACATCTACCACCACACCAATAATTTGTGTAATCTTTCCTTTGTTCATATGATTAAAAAACGATTAAAAAATTATTCAAGAGCTGCAGCTCCGCTAGAAATTTCTGCAATTTCTTGTGTAATTGCGGCCTGTCTTGCTTTATTAAATGCTAATGTTAAATCTCCGACCATTTCATCAGCCGCCTCACTTGCGCTCTTCATAGCAACCATACGTGCACTATGCTCACTTGCTGAAGACTCAAGTATCGCTTGATACAATTGAATCTCAACTAATCGTGGCATAACGTATTCTATAATTTGCTCAAGTCCTGGTTCAAAGATATATTGCTCAATAGGAAATACTTCTACCGGTTCTGATTCTTCTCCAGGAAGATCTGCAAGCATTTTTTCAATATCTACTGCACACACGGGTAATAACTGTCTTACTTTCACTTCTTGTACGAGGCTAGATTGAAAATGCGTATAGAGAACGACCACTTTATCATAGGTCTTATCCATGTAACGCGCGTTGACCGTATTACTAATTGATAAGACATCTTCAAAACTTGGTGTTTCAGATAATTCATCATACACACCTACTAAGTTGAGATCATGTCTTTTTGCAAATGCAACACTTTTCTTTCCGACACCGAGCACATCAATTTCTACATTATCCATTGACGGAATAGTTTCTTCTCCTTCTACTACTCGATGACGTGCAAGATTTTCTTTGTCATGAAATAATGCACTAGCTTTTTTAATAATACTTCCATTAAATCCACCACAAAGTCCTCGATTTGAAGAAATCACCACCATTAATATCTTTTGAACAGGTCGTTTTTCTAAAAATGCATAATTTGGATCATCAATCCCAGCAAGATGATCGAGCAACTCAGAAGCAAAGCGAGCATACATACGTGTATTTAACGCAGCGTCTACGGCTTTTCTCATTTTTGCAGCCGAAACCATCTCCATGGCTTTGGTGATTTTTTTGGTATTCTTCACGGATTTAATCCGTGTTTTAATTGCTTTGGTACTCAGTGCCATAATTCACGGCTTACTGTTTTTTAAATTCTTCACAAAGTGCTTTCAGAGCAGCTTCGATCTCATCGCTCCAGCTTCCTTGTTTAATTTCTGCAAGTAAACTTGCTTTTGTTGTTCGTGCAAATTCAAGTAATTTCTTTTCAAATTCACCAACATGCGCAATATCTACATCATCAAAATATCCTTTTCCTACCGCATAGATAGAGACAACTTGTTCTTCTACAGATAATGGAGAAAATTGAGCTTGTTTTAACATTTCAGTCACACGTCTTCCACGTTCAATACTTCTTTTTGTTTCAGGATCAAGATCACTACTAAATTGCGCAAATGCTTCTAATTCACGAAACTGTGCTAAATCAAGTTTCAAACTTCCTGCAACTTTTTTCATTGGTTTAATTTGTGCAGCTCCTCCAACACGAGAAACAGACAACCCAACATTTAACGCTGGACGAATACCTTTATAAAATAAATCTGTCTCTAAAAAGATTTGTCCATCAGTAATAGAAATCACATTTGTTGGAACATATGCTGAAATATCTCCTGCTTGTGTTTCAATAATAGGAAGAGCGGTAATTGATCCACCACCGTATTTTTCATTTAAATTACACGCACGCTCAAGAAGACGTGAATGTAAATAAAACACATCTCCAGGATACGCTTCACGACCCGGTGGACGACGAAGGAGCAAACTCATTTCACGATATGCCCACGCTTGTTTTGTTAAATCATCATAAATAACTAAAACGTCTTTTCCTTTGTCTGCAAAATATTCTGCCATAGTTACACCAGTATATGGTGCAAGATAACTCATTGGTGCTGGTTCAGATGCCCCAGCTGAAACAACGATTGTATAATCCATTGCTCCTTCTGCTTGTAATTTTGCAACGATACGTGCTACTTTTGATTCTTTTTGACCAATAGCTACATACACACAAATCACATCTTCACCTTTTTGGTTTAAAATAGTATCAATAGCAATTGCTGTTTTTCCTGTTTGACGATCACCAATAATTAACTCACGTTGTCCACGTCCAACTGGAATCAAGGCATCAATTGCTTTAATACCCGTTTGCATTGGCTTAGACACCGGTTCACGACTCATCACACCTGACGCCACACGCTCTACTGGGTAAAATTCTTTTGTTTTAATATCTCCTTTTCCATCAATTGCAATTCCAAGTGAATTAACCACACGGCCAATCATTGCATCACCGACAGGCACTGACATAATTCGTCCTGTTCTCTTTACCGTATCACCTTCTTTAATTCCTTTATAATCTCCAAGGATAATTGCACCAACGGTTTCTTCTTCTAAATTCAATGCAAGCCCAAAAACTCCGCCTGGAAATTCAATCATTTCTTGCGCTTGACAATTCGAGAGTCCTGTCATGCGGGCAATACCATCACCCACTTCAATCACTGTTCCTACTTCTTGAACATCGACTTGTTTCTCAAAAGAATCAATATGTTTTTTCAGTGTCGCTACGACTTGATCAGTATATGACATATCCGTTTAATTAATTTGTTGTTGTAATTGAATTAATTGCGCTTGAATACTTCCATCAAGCAAAGTATCTTCTGTTCGAATTTTGATTCCACCAATTAATGCAGGATCAATTTCTGTTGTTACTTCTGTTTTATCTCCAAATGCTTGTTCAACCGTTTTTATCATTTCTTTTGATAACTCCCGAGCACTGGTGACATGTAGTGAGACAATACCACTCTGTTTTTTTGCATACATCTCATATTCTTCCAGAATATATGGTAATTTTGATAACACTTGTTCTTTTCGAAGAAAGTCAGCCATCACAGCCATTGCGCTGTCAAGCTCTTCTCCTTCTTTTCCGACTGTGAGATCATAGATCATCTTGCCGTATTGTTTTGGAATAAGTTTTGGCATAGAGTATTTATTTCAAACTAGCAAGAATTTCTTTAATGTATGCAGTGTCAGATGCTCCATCAATTTTATCACCAATAACTTTTTCTACTGCACGAACCACTAACTCTACTGTTTCTTTTCGAAGTGATTCTTGCATTTCTTTTTTATCAATAGCAATATTTTTCTTTGCCTGTACAATCAATGCATCAATTTCTGCTTTTGCCTTTGCTTTTAACTGTTCTCCTTGCTCTTTTGCTGCATTATGTGATGCTTCAATTCTTTTATTTGCATCTACTTTTGCTTCGTCAATAATACCTTGTGCTTTTTGTTCTGCCATTTGCAATTCTGTCTTTGCTTTTTGAAAGTTTTCAATACTTGTTTTTTCTTTCTTTTGTCGTTCATCTACAACCGCCATAATTGGCTTAAATGCAAATCGTTTTAAAATCCAAAACACTACAAGAAAGTTTATAAACTGAAACAACCCCATTTTCCAATCAAAACCAACTTTTGCCAATGTATCAAGTATATAATCCATACTGATAAAAATAACTTATAAATAAATCTACATGATGGCGTAGATAACACAATCTACGCTCGAATGTATATTCATTATACAAGAAAGAATGCGACGAAAGCATAAATCGCAGTAGATTCTGCCAACGCAACACCAATAATCATTTTACCGAAAAGACTTCCTTCGATTTTAGGATTACGTCCCATTGCTTCAAACGCTTTACCAATAAGATATCCTTCTCCAAGCGCTGAACCAAACATCGAAATGGTACAAAGACCTTTTGCAATTAAACGTGCGGCTTCCATTTCCATAGGAAAATACGTTAAATAATAAATAAAATATGTCTTTATAGACATAGAAGAAAAAAGTATATTACTGTCTTCTTATATATCTATAAAGTATTGAATATGTACATAACAAAATAGATTATGCATTTGTTTCTTCTCCACGATCAACAGCTAACGCATAATATGCTGCTGTCAATGATCCAAATACTAATGCTTGAAGTAACCCAGTCAATAAATTCATAGCAAACCAAGGCGCAGGAACAATCATGGCAAATGCTCCTAATAAAATAGCTGCTAAAACCTCTCCTGCATACATATTTCCAAATAAACGTAGAGACAATGAAATAACTTTTGCCAATTCAGAAATAATATCAAGTAACCCAATTAAAAAATCAATAATTGCCAAAAATCCTGCACCAACACCTTCTTTAAATCCTATAATTACTTCTTTAAATTTAAAGAATTTTCCCAAATGACCAAATAAACCAAACTCTTTCATGCTGGCCACATGAGTCAAGACAATCATTGCTAGTGCAATACTAAATGTGGTATTAAAATCATTCGTTGGTGTTCTAAATAGTGCTACATCGTTATATGTTATTGCACTAATACCCGGAATTAATCCAATAATATTAGAAATACCAATATAAATAAATAATGTTCCAACAAGAGGAAAAATATTTTTCGCAAGTACTTTACTTCCTGTTAATGTTTCTAAAAAGTTTAAAATAGCCGTAAATAATATTTCAATTATCGTTTGAAATGTCCCTGGTACAATCTTAGCTTTTCTCAAAATTCCAACGCTTACAAATAAAAAAATGAGCATCACAAAAGCACTCATAATCATAGCATTGGTCACAGGTATGTTCCCTACTGAAAAGACAATCTCTGGTTGAATAAAAGGTTGTTCAGCTGCGACTTGAAATATCATACAGTATTACTTAGACGAAATATTATCTTTAAGCATTTGTTGAGTAATGTTTCTTTGTGAATCTTCTTCTTGTTTCAATACACGAAAATTTTGGCTAATAGACATATACAATCGGATTGTCATCAACCAAGAAAGAATAAAGGTACAAGCAAGAGTCACAAGTGACCCATATGGAGATATATCATACGTTTTATCCATATATCTTCCAACAAAAAAACCAATCAATGCAGGAATACCAAAAATAAAGAGAATCTTTATCATGGATACAAATGTTTTATGGATCAATTCTTCACGTTTATCTGTAGTATTCATATTTTTCTATCGTATAGGGCACAAAAATGTCCCTATTTGAAACGACAGTAGTATACATTATTTAGGCTATATCGTCAACTATTTTTTTAGATACGTGTGTATAAAGAAAAAAAGGACTTTTTGATAAATGAAATTTGCCTTGACAACTCCCTCTATTCTTGTATATATTACATATGGACATTGGGTCCTTGCTAATTTTGACAGACATCACAAGGAGAAAAATTTAACGTGGCAGCACCTAAAGCCGGTATACTATGCAATAACTGTTGTCGTAGAGATTTAACTATCCTACTGAATGGTATCGTTAATAAAGAAGGACATCTCGCCGTTTACTGCCAAAATAACCAATGTGGCTGTATCATTGGCTATTTGGACCTAAAAAAGCCAATAATGAGGAGGAGATTCTCATGAAATGCGATTGCCCCAACTGTGGAAAGCCTGTCGTTCATGATCTTTATGATGAAGAGACTGGCTCATACACCTTCGTGTGCTATCACAAAAACTGTGCACACATTTGGCAGGTAAAAGGAGAACCCCCAGAAAAAAAGACCTGCCCACACTGTTGGGCACCACTTCCTTGTCCACGCCATAGACAATACAGGTAAGGATCATAAGATAAGCTTCACAAAAAGAAAGATGTAACTTTAGGAGAATAAAAAAGCGCAGTTCCTCCAGGACTGCGCTTCACTCTTTTTATTAAGATACTTTTTGATTATAGATACTTATCAACAATCACTTCAGCTACTTTTAATCCATCCACTGCTGAAGACACTATTCCACCAGCGTAACCCGCTCCTTCTCCAGCTGGATAAAGTCCTGCAATATTTGACTCTAAGCTCACTTTATCTCGCACAAGACGAAGTGGTGATGAACTTCTTGTTTCAATACCAGTAAGCACTGCATCTTTATGTGCAAATCCAACAATCTTTTTATGAAAGACGGGCAATGCAGCACGAATGCTTTCTGCAACCACTTTAGGCAAACACTTATCTAATTCGGTCAATGTTACTCCTGGTTTATATGAAGGTGTCACACTGCGTGTATGTGTTGATGGTCGTTTTGCTAAAAAGTCACCAACTAATTGTGCAGGTGCCTTAAACTCAAAACCACCTAATGCAAAAGCTTTTTCTTCCCATTCTTTTTGAAATCGCATTCCTGCAAGCGGGTGATCATTTTCAAAATCTTCCGGACCAACATTCACCAAGAGTGCACTATTAGAATTATTTCCATCTTGCTTGTACTCACTCATACCATTGGTAACCAAACATCCTGCTTCTGATGCAGCTGGCACAACATACCCACCAGGACACATACAAAATGAATACACTGAACGCAATTCATCACTATGTGCTACTAACTTATATGTTGCAGCGCCTAATTTCTTTTGTGTATGAAATTTATCGTATTGTGCTTTATTAATCATCTCTGCAGTATGCTCAATACGCACACCCATAGAAAATCCTCTTTGCGCCATTTCAATCCCTCGTTCATAGAGCATTGTGTAGGTATCTCGCGCAGAGTAACCAATGGCTAACACCAAATCATTTGTTTCAATCGTTTCTTCTTTATTTACAACAATACCTTTCAACTGGCCTTCTTCTACAACGATATCTGTTAAACACGTTTCAAAACGAACTTCACCGCCAAGTGCAATAATTTCCTTCCGCATTTCTTTAACGACTTTTCGTAAATTATCTGTGCCAATATGTGGTTTTGCATCCCACATAATATGCTCTGGTGCACCTGCATTTACAAATGATTCAAACACAAATTGCAAGCGTGGATTATTAATCACTGTATACAATTTCCCATCAGAAAAAGTCCCCGCTCCCCCTTCACCAAATTGAATATTTGACTCTGGATGTAATTCTCCTGTTTTTTCAAAATGATTGACGTCTTCTATTCGTGCATCTACATCTTTTCCTCTCTCAATCACTAAGGGTTTTGCTCCTGCTTTTGCAAGATAGAGTGCCGCAAACAAACCACTTGGCCCATTTCCTACCACAATTGGTCGTTTTTCTATAATCGTTTTTTCTACTGAAGGAATGTCATACGCTTCATGCTCAACAATCCGAATACGATGTCGTTTCATGTTTTTCTTTACTGGTGGTGTACACAATAATTTTTTTGCATCCTCAACAGTTACTTCTACAGAATAACGGAAATAAATCATCTCTCGTTTTTTGCGTGAATCAATTGCTTTTTTTATAATCTTATACTCTTTTATATCATCAGCACCAATACCCAACAACTCCATAATTACATGATGTAAATGCGTTTCTGGCTGCTCGATATTGAGTGTTAATTCATCTATACGGATAGTGTTGCTCATAATATATTTTTTATTAGTCCCCTTATATAGTTTGTAATACCCGACTTAGTAGAGATCCTTCGACTTCGCTCAGGATGACTACTTCGTGTCATTTTCCTTTATTGCGTTTTTGTAAATGAAACCAATCAATGGCTTTGTTTAGTTCTTTTTTATTAAATTCTGGCCAAAATACATCAGTGAAATAGTATTCCGCATACGTACTTTGCCATGGTAAAAAGTTAGATAATCGTTTATGCCCACCTGTACGAATAAGTAAATCTACATCCGGCATTCCTACTGTATCTAAGTAATCTCCAAAACTCTTTTCTGTCACATCTTCTACAGAAATATTTGACTGCATTATTTTTTGTACTGCACGAGTGATTTCATCACGTCCACCATAAGCAACCGCTAACGTAAGCACAAGTGTTGACTCTGTATAAGTACTCGTTTTCTCTACCACCTCTTGTAATTTGTCTTGTGTTTTTTGTGGAAGCAATGACATATTGCCAATCACCCGAAATTGTACATTGTTTTCAATAAACTTATCGAGAGAATCTACGAGCTTATTAAATAAAGAAAATAAATGTGCTAATTCTTCTTCACTGCGTTTTAAATTTTCTGTAGAAAGTGCATACAATGTTAAAAACTTCACATCATGCGCCATAACTTCTTTGACCACAGACAAAATATTTTTTGCCCCTTGTGTATGCCCTAATAATTTTGGCATACCACGCTCAGTTGCCCAACGACGATTACCATCCATGATAGCTGCGATATGTTGTATCATATGCTCTGAATTAATGCTAATTTTTCTTTTCGAGATAATTGTTTTATGCGATACTCTTCTTGCGTTGCTTCTTTTTTGCCAGTGTACGCTTTAATGTACACCACCTCTACTGGTTGCCTTGGGCGTGTATATTTTGCCCCAAGTTTCTTTCCATTATGTTCTTGTATTCTCCGCTCCACATCTGTTGTGACACCAGTATAAAGTGTCTTGTCTGCACACTCAACAATATAGACATACCACATATTACTATTTATAACAAGCCCAAAAACTCGATTAAATCATCTGAAAAACCAACCTCTTTTAAAATAACAAGTAAATCTTTTCCTTCTGATTCATGATGATTTTTAAAATTTAATAAATTTTTTTCAAATGTTTTTTTCTTTCCAGCAGCTATAGAAATAAACTCATCATAACTCATTTTTTTATTTGGGTAATCATAATGCGTTAAAAATTCTTTAACAGCCTTTAGTGTAGCATCATCCCCCTCAAATACTCCCTCCCATTCTATCCATGGAGTATAAAAACTTTCAAAAAACGCCGAATAACGCTCTAATTCTTCTTTATCAATACTTGCAAATGCAACTCTCCTTTCTTGCTCTAAAATTTCTTTGGATCGTCTTTTTTTTTCCAATGGAGACATCTTTTGTTTATTTATTCTCCTTACCACAGTCTCTTTTTTGGTATCTTCATCTGTAGTTTCTTTAATCATTTCTACTTGATACCCACCTGACTCTTCTCCTACAACTAATTCATCTAAAAATTCAGCCTCTGCACCTTCAAGCGCTTGATCTCCCCCTGCAGTCGCATCAATTGGGACAACAGAATATGACTCACCATTTGGCCAAAGAACAAATGATATTGCATGCCCATGTTTTTTTCGCACAGAATCTCCTCCATGCACAGAAAATCCTTCCATAGTCCCAGCCAAAAAACCAGCTTTTCTTAAAAGCATACTGGTAATCAAAGCAAAATCAGCACATACCCCTGTAATTTCTTTCGACTCGGCAATACTTGGGTTCTTTTTTTGCAATTGTTTCATCCTATCTTGCGCAAATTTCAAACGAAAATTAGGTTCTCCTGTATTATTTTTTTCACTACTGACATCTCCATTATCAAAATCATAATAGCCAATATATTTAATAAAGCTTTTTATTTCAATTAATTTTTCATGTGGTGCTAAATCTGAAATTTCCTCTAAAAATTCTTCCCAATTTGGTGCAATTTCTGTCAAAAGATCTTCAGATAGTGCTCTAAATTCTTCATGCTCTTTCTTTGCTAAAAAACTACTCTTCCAGGTATCATAATCTTCTGTTCCTAATGACTCTAAATCTGGGAAAGGACTATATTTCTCTCGAAGAATAACATCTACCAAAGATCGAGTACGACCATCTACCGTATCAATAGAATCTTCCCCAATATCAACAAAAAACCTTCCCTTATTATCTTTTTTTACAACGACTTCTTCTTTTGTTCTCCCATCATCTTTAAACGCCCGCAATTCTTCTTCATTTGTTCCTAAAAACACAGGAATGTATATAATATGATCTTTGATTCTTTCTCCTGAAATTACAAGATCTTCCGCCATATGTGCAGTATCACTTTCCAAAGAAATATTTAAAGATCCCCACGTCTTCTTTTTCGAATCATATACTCCATATACTCCTTGCACCAGCATCTGTTCTGCAGGTAAATCTTCTCCATAACTGGATATCAACTCATGCATGATCCCTTTTTGCTCATCGGCAATATCATCCCGAGGATTTCCACCGTCGCAAGAAGTAGTATCTTGATGAGCAAATGCATCCACATCATTAGCCTCATGTGCCTGCTCTAGTATTTCTGATACAACATCCGTCTCATAAATATCACCCTTTAAAACACCTTTTAATATCTCTGCATATGAAGACATATCTTCTTGACCAGTATGCGCAGTCATAAACTCAAAAGGATAATCCCCTAAGGCTCTTTGTGCTTCAAATAAATCTCGTAAAACGATTTGCCCATCATCAAATAAACGAATAATGTTCCGCTTATACCACTGTTCCGCTAACTTAGACATTTGTTCATACTTTTTTAGTCGATTCAAATATAACTGATATTCTCTATATGTATCAATAGGAGCTTCAATCATGTTTAATAATTCTAATTCTCCAGTAACATCATCTTCTGATGTATTTACTTGCTCCCAAGTATCTGTACTTTCATCAAACATAATATATGCACCCTTTTTCTCAATTGCTTCTAAAACTTCTTCACGAGCCTGCTTTTCCATAATGACACTGACAACATCCCCTTTGACTCGTTTATATTTTAATTTTAAAATTTGTTCTTCAGTAATTTCAGTTGGCCACACATTTTCCAATTCTTCTAACGTTACAAATTTTTTATTAAAAAAAGATTCAATCTTTTCAAGATTCTCACTACTGAGAGGTTGTCCATTTCCAGTAGAAGAAAACAATATTTTAAACGTAGAGTTTGGTCCATAAAAATGTTTGACTGTTTTAAATAAAGGTTCAAATATAACTTCTTCTACAGAATGCCTATCAAAAACAAAATCACCCAACCGTTTTTTTTCATACAAAAATCTATGTGTCAAACGAAAATTATCTTCCATTAATGTTTCTCTATTTTTTTCTATATACTCGCGAATACCCCTTGGCAGTTCAAATTTCTTTGGAATCGGTCTTAATTTTTCTCTATCTCGAATCAACTCTTGAAAAAATTCATCAATAAATGCTACATATTTTTTAAAATCTATCGATACATTATGAAAACGGCTTACCATACTTTGATCCACTTCTTGAAAAGGATTTTCTAACATGCCTGCAATAACCCCCCCATGATTATAGTTCATCTCCATCCCAGGGGGGGCGCTATTCCCCCACCCCATCATTTCTTCAAATAAATCAGGATATAAAGCAACGAGTCTTTGCCCATGATGCTGTAAGGTATCCTTGAGTAATGCTTGACGCTCTGGTGTTTGCATAAAAAATTCAATCCCTTCATAGATTGAATATCCTAAAATTTTTTCTACCACAAACATTTGCTCTTCTGCTGAAGCATTATTCAAAATATCTTCAAATCTTTCCTCAAGGTTATTAAAAAACTCTACCCTATTTTTAATAGACTCATTATATAATACTTCTCTTTTGTTTTCTTCTTCCACTTGAGTAGAATTTTCTTGAGATCGTTTAGCCGTATCTAAATCAGGAATTCGACTATCCAAAGGCAAAAAACTATGGGGCATACAATATCTATTAAAATAAATAAGCTATTACTTAATTAAGTATAGCATATTATATTATTTATGGGCATGACTATTTCCCACAATGCGGACAAGTCTCTTTATCTTCTTTCTTTTGTCTTTCTCTAATTTCTTCATGAAACCCAGAGGCTAAAATCGCTGCAGGCAATACATACATACCAACACCAAAAAGTGCAGTGATGCCACCAAATAATTTCCCTGCGGCAGTAATTGGCGCCACATCCCCATAGCCAACTGTTGTGAGCGTCACAATCCCCCACCACATGGCTTTTGGAATAGAACCAAATGCCTCTGGTTGAATGTGAGATTCTAAAAAATAAATAATCGTTGATACAATCAAAAGCAAGACAAACCCAACAAAGGCAGTCGTAAATATTTCTTCTTTTTTCTTTTTCACCACACGAAAAATAAGTCCCCATGATTCTGAGTAACGTCCAAGCTTTAAAATTCGCAATAACTCTACAAAACGGAACAAACGGAAGACACGTAAATCAATAAAAAACATGGGAGTAAAAATTGGCAAAATCACCAATAAATCAATTAATGCCAGTGGAGTAAAAACATAGCGCAATCGCCCAATAATCGGTCGTCTAAATTCTTCTTTTGCCGTACAAGACCACAAGCGAAATAGGTATTCCGCAGAAAAAATAAAAAGGGCGACCCACTCTATATAATCAAAAAATTGTCTATGTTTTGCATAAATACCAGCATCAGTCCCGAGTATCATTGCAGAAATAGAAACAATGATAGTCACAATAAGAAACAGGTCCATGATTTGACTTGCTCTATCTCCTTCTTCTGCCTTTTGCAGTATTAACCAAATACGTTTGCGTTTCATATGCAAAGATTATAGCCGATTATGCTATAAAAATCAAGTTTTGAGCTAAATTTAGGTATTTTAAAAGGCATCTAGTCTATACCATATGCCTTTTTTATTCTTCACACCCCAAACACTTTTTTAAAATTCTCCCGCACATATTTTTTCAATTCCTCCACACTCATCCCTCTCTGCTCTGCAATAAATTTAGCAACTTCTTCTGACATCCATGGATCACAACGTTTACCGCGATATTTTTGTGGTGCAAGATATGGAGCATCTGTTTCTGTCAAAATTTTATCTAATGGAACAGTATCAATCACATCTGCTAAATGCTCTTTTGTATATTTATTTCCTTTTGCAGGATAAGTAATCACCCCACCAACACCGAGATAAAAACCTAAATCAATATATGCTTGTGCATATGCACTTCCACCGGTAAAACAGTGAATCACTCCTTTTAGCTGATCACCATACTCTTCTTTATATTGTTTGAGAAGTGCAATCATGTCTTCATGGGTTGATGGTTCATCTGGATCTCTTGCATCTCGTACATGAATCACGAGTGCTAAATTATGCTTCACAGCAAATTTTACATGCTCACCAAATAATACTTTTTGTTTTTCAAACGCTTCTTTACCTGCAACTCCCTCTGGGATATGATATTTATCTAATCCTGTTTCCCCCACCCCAATGACTTGACCAGTAGCGACCAGTGTATCAAAAAAAGCTTCATCAAATACTTCACCTCGTGATTTAAATGTACTTCCCTCTTCTTCTACTTCAATTGCCGTATGCTGAATTGGGTGAATCCCAACGGTTGCATACATCCAATCATATTTGCTTGCGAGATCCACTGCACTTTTACTTGTATCTGTATGCGTTCCAATAACATTAAGCAGCATATTTTTTTCTTTACATACGGCAATAACTGATTCACGTTCTTTTTTATATGCACGAAACTGCAAGTGACAATGACTATCTATTAACATCATAATTTATGTTGATTCAATAACTTCTTTACTGTACTCTACACTTGTTTGCACCGCTGAAATAGCATCGGGAATAAATGGAACAAGCCAGGCAACCGATGCTGAAAATATTGGTGCTAAATATGATGTTGCCATAGCAGCTGTTACTCCGTCACTAATTGGATAACGCTCTAATATATAGACACACATTCCAATCAATACAATCGCCTGAAGTACCCCAAAAACTCCCCCAAGCAAACGATTTGTCCATCCAAGAAGCGGTATTCTATTAAACCATCGTGAAAGCATTTTAAGTACTTTAAATACAAGACTGACCCCAATCATAATAAGGAGAAAAGCAATCACAAAAACAACAAAACGAGATAAATTGGCTGCCCACTCATATCGCTCAACCAACCATAAAGCAACGGTATCAAAATACCAACTAGCAAGTAAAACCCCAAGAATAGCACCCACTAAAGAAACCACACCATAAAGAAATCCGCGTTTCACACCAAGACCAATTAATAATGCTGCAATGGCAATAAGAATAAGATCAAAGACAGGCATATACTTTATATTTAATTATTTTTGTAATCGAGCGAAAAGGATTTCTCCTTTATGAATAGTTGTATTTTCTTGTAATAAACCCCAAACTTGTTGCTGAGATAATACACAAGCATCTCTTTGTTCTTTTGAATATCCTAATCGCTCTAATATCTGATGCGCAGTATTTGGAATAATCGGGAGTAAAGCCAACGCAATATGGCGAAGTCCTTCTGCTAACTGATATAGCAATGCAGAAATATCTTCTCCTTGTTTTTCCTTTTCCCATGGTTTTTCTTCTGAAATTTTTGTATCTACTTGCCCAACCAATCCATTAATTTTTTTTATAAGATCATCAAATGCGTATGATGAAAAATCTTTTTCATACGCCTGCCAAAATGTAGGTACGGCAAAACAATCCTCAGCTGTTGCAGGGACTTTTCCTTCATTATATTTTTCAAGCATAGTAAGCACACGACTGGTCAAATTACCAATACCATTTACCAAATGCGCTGTATAAAATTCTTCAAAACGCTCTTGGGCAAAATCACCATCATCAAATGCAGGGAGACCACCAAGCAAAAAGTATCGTGTGGCATCAATACCATATTCATCTACCACATCATATGGATTGACCACATTCCCCAAGCTTTTACTCATTTTTTTTCCTTCTGATGTAATAAAACCATGGATAAAGACTTGTTTGGTGAGTGGAACGTCTGCGGCCAAGAGCATTGCTTGCCACATTGCTGACTGTTGGCGTAAATTATCTTTTCCTGCAACTTGAATCGCATTGCGTTCTTCTTTTGAACCCCAAATTGAAGCAAATGCATCTCCTTCTGGCCAATCAATGGTTGAAATATAGTTTGTGAGTGCATCAAACCACACATACATCACATGATCAGTGTCATCTGGTACTTCAATTCCCCAACTCATTTTTGTTTTTAAACGAGAAATAGAAAAATCTTGGAGTCCTCGTTCAACAAAGGCCTTAATTTCATTAAACCGATAACTTGGCACAACAAAATCTGGATTTGCTGTATAAAAATCAAGTAATTTATCTTGCAATTTTGAAAACAAAAAGAAATAATTTTCTTCTTCAATATATTCTAATTCATAATTCGTGTGAAGCGGACATTTGCCATCTACTAACTCTGAATCTGTTTTTTCCATTTCACAGCCAACACAATATTTTGCTTTATATTCTCTTTTTTCAATATAGCCATTGTCTTTACAACGGCGCCAAAATTTTTGTGCTGCATTGATATGCTTTTCGTCAGTCGTACGAATAAAATGAGAATAACTTAAATTTAATTTTTCTTTTAAATTTTTAAACTTTTCTGCATATCCATCTACATATGTTTTTGGGTCCACCCCAGCGTCCTCTGCTTTGCGCTGAATTTTTAATCCATGTTCATCTGTTCCTGTGTTAAACACAACCTCATGCCCGAGCAAGCGTTTGTAGCGTGCAATAGCATCTGCTTGGATAATTTCTAACGCAAAGCCGATATGCGGATCTGCATTCACATATGGCAGTGTTGTTGTAATGTAAAATTGTTTGCTCATAACATTCTATCCTAAATAATGAGTTTACTATAGCAAAAACTACGTAGATTGTCTATATAGATAATAGACAATAAAACTCTTATATTGGTTCATTCACCTCTGGATATGTTCTCAATCCCAAGTCATTCCATGTAAAAGCAACCCCTTTTTTTTGTGCATTGAGAGCATCTCTTGTTCTTGTTCTAGCTGTAATACATAATAAATGTTCTGGAATCACTGTTTTTTTTCCTTCTGTTATCCGTAAATCATGGGACTCCTCTGAACAAACATTATGGAATATATCCTTTAATAAACGCATGTCTGTATTTGGCAGTATCTCATAATAAATTCCACCATATCCTTGCTCTGTAATATAAATTGGATACTTATATTTTTTAACAAATTCTTGAACAGTATCCAAAAATAATTCTTGAGCAAGCTTATCATTTATATTAAAACCACCCAATATATCTTCAAATGCAATATACAATGGTTGTTTTTTTTGTTCAGGATCTTTTACTCTTCGTGCTACTGGGTTTTTACCAGGACGTCTTACACTTGCCGACCATATAATATCTTTCATTCTATGGATATCTGGATTATATTCTTCTGGATCAGAAAGAAAATCATTTCCACCTTTTTGGATATTTGCATGTTTTTTAAGTAAAGTAAATATTTTCTTTTTTAATACTCTTTTTTGTTTTTCTGGAATATGAAACAGCATAGCTAATTCACTATATGTTGTTTCTAGTTCATACTCTTCATTATTTTCTTCATATTCTGCTAAAATCCTTCTAAGAGTTGCATTACTTGCAGGAATGTGTTTTCTTGGACTCCTATTTCGACTATAAATTGGTGCAATATTTTTCACTTCTAATCGCCAAAATTTAGAAGGAATACCAAATGTTTCTTCTAATTTTCTTTGTACTTTTTTATTTGTAAATGCTTGGTAATAGAGCCTCCAAAAAATCTTTTCTTCTAATACCAATTTTTTATCCATCGATAATGTTCCCAATTTATTTTTCAATACATCTTCAGCAAAATCTTCTAGTTCATCATCTTCTCGTTGCATTTTTTCTAAATCGTTCATATCTATCTCTTGAAATATGGTATACACAACATTTTCAAACTCTGGACTAAACGAAAAATGAGTAAAATCAATTGAAATATTTTCCTCAATCCTATAAATCTCGCCACAATATTCTGGTGAAATACACAATGCATAAAAATCTTCAATATCTTTTATTTGCTGAATAATTTCTTCTCTTCGCTCTGAAAAATCTTTTGCGATTATTGGATTAAACAAAAATTCACCTAGATTAGAAAGATACTCAATCTTGTCACCACGAAGTAATGCCTCAATATCTTTGATGTCATCCTGAATTGTAATAGTAGGAATGTCACCAAAAGCAATTTGTTTTTCGCTACAAATTCTTACAATATGACGAATTTCGTTCACCCGATATAATAATTCACTTAAATCTAACTCTCTTATCAACTGTGTTCCTTTATATAAATCATGATATGCCTGTATTGTATCACCACTTATTTCTATCTGATGCGTTTTTTCTATTCTGGCATGTTCTTCTTCAAATGAAACTGGTAAAATTTGTCCTACAAATTCTACTCCTTCCACAGGATTCTCTACCCTTGGAGCAAGATTAGCTGCTTGATTTGGATATTTTTCTATGACACGCATAATATCTAGACGCATATCACGCAGTAAGTGTCGTTTTTCCTGTTCATTTTCTGCTTGAGCATATTTTTTCTTAAATGCTTCAAATAACTCTTGTGGGAAATAATTATCTAGAGAAGAAGCCACTTCACAAAATGTAGTGGCATCAAATACCTGTAAATTATGATGACGATCTGGAATCTGTACCCGCGCATGTCCACTTACCGCAAAAGCAGTTCCATCCTTTGTTGTGACTTTTTCATGTGTAATAATTGCTGGGATACCTAATTGTCTAAAATATACTGATGAAACCCAAGAAAGATAATCACAATGCCCCATTTGTAATTCATCCATAATCAGTGGTAACTCATCACTATTATGACGCAAAAAATCACCAAGTGTTTTATGATTGACATAATAAAAATGCTTCCGAAGATGTCCTGCAATCAAAGAAGGGATATCCTCAGGAAATTTTTTTGCATGTTCTTTTATCTGTTCTGGTAAGGGTAATACTGCTGACCAATACTCTTGTTCCGCTTGTGAAGGAGTAAATTCATTTGTATTTAATTGAATTAATCGTTTATCTTTTTCAATATAATACTCGTTTACATGTCCTTTTACTAAACGAGTAGTTAATGGGTCGCTCGGATGATTTATAATACAAGAAGCAGATTGATCTACTGCAACCAAACGTCCCCCCAATGGCATTGGAATCGTTTCTCCCTCCCAAATAGAACCTGCTGAACTTATTTTTATTTGATTAGGCAAACTATGATCTTGCTGTGGTATATTTTGAATAAATCCTTTTACAGCAGCATAATTTTCATCATATTGTAAATCTGTAGGAAGTATACGGGGTGATAAACCACGTGCTGTGGGAGTTGCAATTTCATATACAAAAGAGGTACTTGGTACTGGTGGATAAATCTTTCCTCCAGCACCTTTTCCTTCTAATTCCTCTAGATTCCGTCCGATACTATCCATAGCAGATAAAGAGGTTTCCATTCCAGTAATCCCCATTTCTTCTGGCTGCTGAATTTTTAAAATATCCTGTGGGAGAGCCTCTCTGTATGAGACAGCAGAGGGTGTTTTTATCACACCTTTAATCCGAGTAATTTGTATTTGTTCTTGCTGAAGTTTGTCCTGCAACTCATCAATTTGTGCTAATAACATTTCATGACTTATATCTTCTGATATAGCATACCTCTCAAAAAAGACTTTTTTTGCCGCTTCAGCATGTATTTGACTATGATCTGATTTTTTAGATATATCAGTTGTCAAAATATGACGAACATAATCCAAAAAACTTTGTTGTGCTTCTAGTCCTTGATGAAAAACATTCTTATACCTTTCCACTTGATCTAAAAATGCAGATCCTTCAGGATTGATAACAGGAGCCACTTCTTTAAATGATGGTATAGAGATTCTTCCTTCAGCCAAATTCATAAAATAAAAAATATTGAAATAAATAAACTTTCTTAGAGTATAGCATATTATATTTTTTATAAAAACAACAAATTGCAAATTGAAAGATATAGTACATTTCTCATTTTTTTGATATAATAAAAGAGACTTCTTTTCTTTTGTTATATATGCCATCTTTTTTGCAAAAAAATGATCAAGAATCTCCAGGGATTCCTTTTGAACAAACACCACAATCACTGGAATACATCCCACAACAACCAGAACAGCCCATCCAAGAACTTGGGCCTGAATTTGAATTGACCAAAGAAAACATTCCTCAACCACAAGAACAAGAAGAAACTGTTGATTCAGCAATTCACTCACTCAAGAAAAAACTTCGTCGTCAAAAAAAGGCAAAACCAACGAGCATTCCGATTGTGCGCGACAAGCTCACTCTTGAAGTAGAGCATATTATGGAAGAAGGGCTCAAAGAAGCCTTTACTTCTCTCTCCCCTATTGAACGACAAGAATTTAAAATAAAAGGAGAACAAACAGCAATTCAAATTAGACAATTACTCAAAAAAACACATGTAAAAGTAAAATCAATTTTCAAACTCCTTTTTGAATGGTTAAAATTACTTCCAGGGGTCAATCGATTCTTCTTAGAACAAGAAGCAAAAATTAAAACAGAAAAAATACTTGGTCTCCACGAAAAACACAAAGCCATGAACAAATTTTAAATCGCATTTCCATACAATATGCTTTTTCAATTAACGATTAATCCCTACGGCCAATCTCCTGTTGCGGGTGTACAAATTACAGAACAAATGCTCATGATTGGGTTATTTATTCTTTTTATTGTCACTATTCTTTTAGCGGGACTCTTTATCCTCCGCGCAATACTTCATAGTAAAAATGAAAAATTAGCCGCATTTAACCGAGTGGTCATGCAAATACAAGTGCCAAAAGAGAGAAAGTCCGAAGGACAAGGCGGGCAAGCAGGAAGTGATGATCGATTAGAGCATATTAAAGAAGAAATTGGAATTACTGAAACATTTTTTTCTACTGTAGCAGGGCTAAAAGCAAAAAAAGGATTCCTACATTGGTTTAATGGAAAATCAGAAGATATCGCATTTGAAATCGTCATGCACAATGGCCTTATTTATTTTTATATTGATGTCCCAAAAAAGATTCAGTCATTTATTGAACAACAAATTCATGCGCAATACCCACATGCAGAAATTGACATCATGACTGACTATAATATTTTTACCGAACAAAGTACTATTTTAGGTGCTTACCTATATGCAGAAAACAAACATGTCTTTCCGTTTAAAACATACAAAACAATGGACTCTGACCCATTGTCGGCGATATTAAATGTTCTTGCAAAAATTAGAGAGCATAATAGTAGTGCGGCAATTCAATTTGTGGTACGTAGTGCAAAAAAATCATGGCGTAGTGAAGGAATTCGGATTGTGCGAGAAGTAAAACAAGGAAAAAAGTTTGAAGATGTCACAGAAAAATCAGCACTCAAAAGTTTTTTCAAAAATAGTGGAAAAACAATGGGTGAACTTCTTCGAGACAAAAAGAAAGATGAAGCACCAGAAAAACAATACCAACTCTCTGGCATGGAAGAAGAAATGTTAAAAGGGGTAGAAGAAAAACTCAGCAAAGGTGGAATTGAAGTCACTTTACGTGTTATGACAGCGTCAGACAACCCGATACTCGCACAAAGTCATTTAGATAATCTGCTCAATTCATTTAGTCAATACAACCTCTATCGCTACGGAAATAGTTTTAAAGCAGCGGTTCCTCGAAATCAAAAAAGATTAATCCAAGATTTTATTTATCGAACATTTGAACCAAAATGGGGCATGACGTTTAATACAGAAGAAATGGCTTCTGTCTGGCACTTACCTCTTCATTCAACTGAAGCCCCAAATATTAAATGGCTATCAGGAAGAAGTGCACCACCACCACCGAATTTGCCAGATTCAGGATTACTTATGGGTTTTGTTGACTATCGTGGGCAAAGAAATGATGTTTTTCTAAAAGAAGCAGACAGACGACGCCATCTCTATATTATCGGAAAATCTGGAAGTGGTAAATCAGTAACAATTGCAAACTTAGCTATTCAAGATATTCAAGATGGCAAAGGAGTATGTATTGTTGACCCACATGGAGATTTAGTTGAAGCAGTACTCCAACATGTTCCAAAACACCGTGCTGATGATGTTATTATTTTTAATCCATCTGATTTAGATCGTCCAATTGGACTAAACATGCTTGAACCAAAAACAGAAGACCAACGAGATTTTGCTGTACAAGAAATGATTGGAATTTTTTATAAACTCTTCCCGCCTGAAATGATTGGACCAATGTTTGAACATCAAATGAGAAACGTCATGTTAACGCTCATGGCCGACATCAATGATCCTGGAACAATTATTGATATTCCACGGATGTTTACTGATGATGATTATGTCAAAATTTATCTTGATCGCGTGACAGACCCAGTTGTGCGTGCATTTTGGGAAAAAGAAATGGCAAAAACAAGTGACCATACCAAATCTGAAATGCTTGGATATTTGGTTTCTAAAGTTGGACGTTTTGTTGGGAATGAAATGATGAGAAACATTATGGGACAACAAAAATCTGCGCTTGACTTCCGTGATATCATGGATAATGAAAAAATATTACTCGTCAATCTTGCAAAAGGAAAAACAGGAGAAGTCAACTCAAAACTTCTTGGATTAATTATTGTAGCAAAACTTCAAATGGCTGCAATGGGGCGAGCTGACATGGAAGAAGCAGATCGAAAAGATTTTTATCTCTATATAGACGAGTTCCAAAACTTTATTACAGACTCTATTTCAACTATCTTATCTGAGGCACGAAAATACAAACTCGATTTAATTGTTGCCCACCAATATATGGGACAACTCGTTGATGATAAAGGAAAAGCAGACGTACGCGACGCAATTCTTGGAAATGTAGGTACAATACTGTCTGGACGTATTGGTCCTGATGATGCAGAAATTTTAGCAAAAGAATTTGCACCAGTGTTTGGATCATATGATCTCATCAATGCACCACAATATTCTTTTTATGCAAAGATGTTAATTGACAATCAAGCAAGTAAACCCTTCCTCATGCGTGCTTATCCACCAAAAGAAGGAAACAAAGAACTTGCTGCAGCAATTACTCAACTCTCTCGTTTAAAATATGGACGAAATAAACAAATTGTTTCTGCTGAAATTATTGAACGGTCAAAACTTGGTGAAATCACAAAAGGAGACACATCACTATCTGAAGCAAGTTTGTAAAATAGAAACAACTACGCTATAATATACTTTCTATTCACAAAAATAAATATACATATGGATCATATTGGATCAATTTTACAACCACCTGCAGGACAAAAAATTGTCAATCAAGAAGAAAACACATTCCATCTTGATCTTGACACAATCGATATGCAAGATACAGAACAAATTTCTGCAGGAACAACAGAATTAAAAAAAATGATCTATCATATGCAAGAGCAACTCAACACAATGCTCTCATTGATTGAATCTGGTATTCCACTTCCAACAGCAGTCAAACCTATATTAAACAACACAGAAGACGACTCAAACGCAATTGAAGGAGTGTTTAATGGTGAAGCAATGATTGGAGAAGATGGCAATACATATACCATTCCACCAAACTACGCAAGTAAATCTAAACTCATTGAAGGCGACTTACTAAAAGTAACCGTTGACCCTACTGGTCGCTACATCTTTAAACAAATAATGAAGACCGCACGCAAGCTTGTTAAAGGATCACTGATTAAAGGAAATGACGAACACAAATGGCAAGTACTTGTTGATGGTCGCATATATAAAGTGCTGACTGCCGCAGTAACATTCCACAAAGGTATAGAGGGTGCAGAAGTAACACTCATTATTCCAGAAAATGGAGAAAGTGACTGGGGATCAATTGAACGCATTATTTCTTAAACTATTAAAACTAGCTAAATACCATCAATAAAAAAAGAAGTACTTTATTAGTACTTCTTTTTTTATATAATATATTTTACGCTTTATCTGGATCAGTTAAATGTCCTGATACTAATTTTGTCATTTCAAACATAGTAACTTCATCTTTACCAAAGATAGGACGTAAAAGATCATCTGCAAAAATATTTCTTTTGTTCTCTGGATTTTGAAGATTATGTTTTTTAATGTATTCCCAAATCTTCTTAACAACTTGTGTTCTTGGAGTTGGACCTTTTCCAATAACCGCTTCTAACTCTGGTGAGAGGTTAAGTGGCTTAGCCAATGCTGGATTTAATTTTCGTACCATATGTGTGCTACTATTAAGAATAGATAAGTAACTTACACTGAGTATAGCATACCCTGAAAAAAGAGGCAACACCTTCTCCTTTACCTCTCCTCCATTCTACGCTATACTATACGAGATATATTTGATTTGAATTTGATATGGCACTTTACCACACCCACCGACCACAAACTTTTGATGATATTTTAGGACAAAAACACATCATTCAAACAATCACGAACCAAATCCTACAAGAAAAAGTAGCCCATGCATACTTATTTTTTGGTCCTCGAGGTATTGGAAAAACTACCACAGCAAGACTACTAGCAAAAGCTGTTAATTGTACAGAAAAGAAAAAAGACACATATGAGCCATGTAACACTTGTGCGGCCTGTACAAGCATTACACAGGGGTCTGCTATTGATGTGATTGAGATTGATGCAGCAAGCCACACTGGTGTTGATCACGTTCGTGAACACATTATTGAAAACGCTCAATTTAAACCAACAACTTGTGCCAAAAAAGTATTTATTATCGACGAGGTGCACATGCTTTCAACCAGTGCATTTAATGCGCTCTTAAAAACACTCGAGGAACCACCGGCACACGTCATGTTTATTTTAGCTACAACAGAATTACATAAACTTCCTGCAACCATTATTTCTCGCTGTCAACGATTTACGTATGAATCAATTAGCCACGACGACTTACATGGCTATTTAAAAAATATTGCAAAAAAAGAAGGGCGAACACTTGATGAAGATGTCATTGAGCGCATTATTATAAAAAGTGATGGCTGTGTGCGTGACGCAGTAAGCTTACTTGAACAAGTTCTTTCTTTTGGAAGTGAACATATTACAATTAACGATGTACTTCATATACTTCCTCCCGTATTTTCAGAAGATACACGAGAACTGGTATTTTCTATCCTTGAAAATAATCCAACAGAAGCACTTCACAAATTGCACCACATGTATGCACAAAATATGCATATGATTGAATGCATCGATACATTAATTGATGTACTACGCACACTCATGATTACTTCTGTGAATCCAACAGCAATATCAAACTATGGTTTTGATAAAGAAATTACAAAAAAAATCAAATCCTTCCATAAACAATATAAACCAAATTACTACATTACACTTATCGAATCAGCAATGAAACGTAGAGGTCTCATTAAACAAAGCCCAATTGAGACACTTCCATTGGAATTATTTATTATCGAATGGACAGACACGACAAAAGCAACTACTGTTATTTCAGAAGAGCCAGTTCCTACTCCCCCACAAGAAAAAGCGCCAAAGCTAATAGTAGAAACACCTGCTCCAGCAGCTCCTAAAAAAGTTGAAGAAGAAATACCTACACCAGAAGAACCGGCCCCTGTAGCAGAAAAAAAAGCGCCACAAGAAACTCCTGCACCTCTACCAGAAACATCTTCTGAACCAATGGCAATCACAAAAGCAAATATTTTATCTATCTGGAATGCCTTTTTAGAACGAGTAGAAAAAGAATCCGCATCACTTGTCTATATTGTAAAAACACTCGAAGTGGTATCAATAAAAGATCAACTTATTACCTTTACGGTTCCATTTGCGTTTCATAAAGACAAACTTACTGATACAAATTGCCAAGCAAGTCTGACACAAGCACTCTCTGATTTGCTACAAACCCCTGTTTCATTTGAAATCGATGTTGTTAAAAAAGAAGGAGATGGGACAGCCCCTGCAAAAGACATTCAACAAGTTGCAGATGCATTTGGTGGTGAAGTCATGTAATAATTGTAAAAATATTTATCACTACACACTGTCATCCTGGGCGTAGTGTAACGGAGTCGAAGGATTCCATCCTCAAGCACAATAGACATTCCCACGGGATACTTCGACTTACTTCATTCGCCCAGCATGACAACAGTAAACAACCTTGTCGATAATTGACTTTTTCTAACAATTCAGTACAATATATGAGAGCCTTATCAGCTCTCATATTTATTCGGAGATCGTCTAATGGTAGGACACTTGGTTCTGGTCCAAGGTATCAGGGTTCGAATCCTTGTCTCCGAGCAGATTGCAACAAAAAGAGGTGTAAGCCTCTTTTTGTGTTGGTTTTAAAGGGTTTTTTTCCAGTTCGAGCCTGTAAAATTCAGCTTCAATACCCTTTACTATGGATGGAAATTACAACGAGCTGCGCGCAACAACACTTGAAATGAAAAATGAAGGAAATTTTTCTATCATTCTTAATTATAAAGACCCTATTGGCATGATTACTTTTGCTGAACTAAAAGAACCTGTTGAAGGACAACCACAAAGCCAATACCGAGGACAAGATGGTGTAGGTGCTCCAAATATGAATTTCATACCTGGGAAAGATATATAAAAGTAATTCTCAAATAAAAAAACACGACCCCGTATAAACCCAATACAAACATGTCGACTATTGAACAGGCAGGTTTTTTATATTGACAAAATAACTAAATTAGCATACTATTCTTTCAGAAATGATAAGATCCCCTTGTCATACTCACAAAGGAAAGCAATAGAATGCTCATCCGTATGATCTTTTTGATCATTCTCTCGTTCTTTATGAGCTCATGTCGATGCTCAAGCCCAACCGAACAACCACAAAGGAAAACACGAAGCGCTCAAAAAAGAAAAGATTCAAGACAAGCACAGGCTGTTTATCATATTGAAAAACACAAAATACATGGTGACGTATATGTGTTTGATATTGATAGACGCTACCCTGGTAAAGAAAAAATATTTATGGATGAATCAGGTATAACAGCTGTTACATCTCATCCACATAAATTTCTTTATCACCGAATTGGATGCCAAGCAACTTTTTATGTAACTAAAATTCTTGGTGTTGTTGAAAAAAATGGAAAATTAGGAATAAAAATACATGTTTTTTCTTCAAATCCAGAAGGATCTATGGAACGTGAAGAAACCTGTTGGGCACCTGAAGATATAAATGATGAAAGCTTTTACTGCATTGAAGGAAAAACCCGCTACTAATATATTTTTTATATTAACCCCACCTCACCCACTCTAATCCAGAGTAACATCCCCAAAGAACTTGCTTCAGTTCTAAAACAGAAGCAAAACCACAATGTCCCCACCTTTCGGAAACAGGTGGGTTTTTTACGTCTATATAGCCAAATTAACAGCCTAGCACTTGACAAAACCCTTATTTTGTGCTATAGTATGCTATTCAATTAGGTCTGGTAGACACCTATCAGATGACTCGACTTTGTATATGTCATGTGTATGACCTCGAAGCGTTCGGGTCTTACATAACAACTATATGACAAATACAGCACAAACTGGTCATTTTCGTGACCTTGGAATTGGAAAAAACTTCTTAGAAATCCTTGAACAAAAAGGATTCACTACCCCAACTCCTATTCAACACCAAATCATCCCTGGTGCAATCACTGGGAAAGATGTTATTGGTATTGCACAAACTGGAACTGGGAAAACCCTTGCATTTGGAATCCCAATGATCCAACGTCTTGCCGTTGGCAAAGGACAAGGCCTTATTTTAGTACCTACACGTGAACTTGCCCTCCAAGTAGATGCCTCACTTAAAAAAATTGGTGGACCACTTGGATTACGCACTGTTGTCGTTATTGGTGGAACAAGTGCTCAACCACAAATAAGAGCACTCAAAGCAAATCCACATATTGTGATTGCTACTCCAGGTCGTTTAGTTGACCTCATGAATCAAGGAGCATACAAGCTTGATCGCGTAAGTATTATTACCTTAGACGAAGCAGATCGTATGCTTGATGTTGGGTTTTTACCACAAATTAAACGTATTTTACAAACAGCACCAAAGCCAAGACAAACCATGCTATTTTCTGCTACTATGCCAAAAACTATTTCATCTTTGGCAAGTGCATTTATGCACCTTCCACTTCGTATTGAAATTGCGCCACAAGGAACCTCTGCAAAAAATGTAGAACAAGAAATCTTTGTTATTCGCAAAAAAGATAAAATGCGTTTACTTGATTCATTACTTGAACAATACAAAAAAGACACTATTATTATCTTTTCTCGTACAAAGCATGGAGCAAAACGTATTGCGCGAGACATTCGCAATATGGGGCATACTGCTACAGAAATTCATGGAAATCGTTCTCTTCCACAAAGAAAAGCAGCTTTATCTGGATTTACCAACGGAAAATTCCGTATTATGGTAGCGACCGATATTGCCGCACGTGGGATTGATGTACAAGATATTACGGTAGTTCTTAACTTTGACCTTCCTGATAATTCAGAAGACTATGTTCATCGTATTGGACGCACTGGTCGTGCAGGACGATTTGGAAAAGCAATTTCTTTTGTAACACCAGAACAGTCAGATGATATTCGCAAGATTGAACGATTAATTCGTAAAACATTGCCAATTCTTGATTTACCAAAACTTCCACAAGAAAGACCTAAAGCTCCTCCATCACCACAAACACAACAAAATCGCCGAAGACATAGTACTTCTGGTGCTGAACAAGGAAATAAAGCCCGTCCACAACACAAACACAACAAACGACAGTATAAAGGAAAAAGGAAAAATACGACAAAAAAAGAACAATAAATAACAAAACAGCATGAATCCCATGCTGTTTTGTCTTTTTCTATGACAAATTCGCTTATTTTAGAGAAGAAAATATTCTTTTTTCTTGACAAATATCTATAAACGTGCTAGAATAGAGCATCCCTAATAAACGGGACGGGAATACCTCATACGGTATCTTGATACTAGATCATCTAGTATCTTATTTACATGAAGGGTTGATGTCATAATGATAATGCAATCTTTTCGTAAATAAACGTTAACTTAAAGATAAGCGCATACACTATGACCACATTTAGAGACTTAGGACTCAGCCCAAACATCCTTAAAAGCCTTGACGCCCTTGGCTTTGAAACCCCGTCACCGATTCAAGAACAATCGATTCCTTTTCTTCTCGAATCAAAACAAGACCTTATTGCCCTTGCGCAAACAGGTACTGGTAAAACAGCAGCATTTAGTTTGCCTATTTTAGAACAACTTGATCCAAATAAAAGAGATATTCAAGCTATTATTCTTTGCCCTACCCGGGAACTTGCACTCCAAACAACACGTGGAATACAAAGCTTCGCAAAAGAATCTCGCGTTCGTGTTACAGCCGTCTATGGTGGAGAAAGCATTACCACACAAATTAGATCACTCAAACGTGGTACTGATATTGTAGTTGGTACACCAGGACGTATACACGACCTTATTCGTAGAAACATGTTAAAACTCAATGCAATTGACTGGCTCGTTCTTGATGAAGCTGATGAAATGCTTGATATGGGGTTTAAAGAAGATTTAGACGCAGTACTGAGTCAAAGCCCTGAAACCAAGCAAACACTTCTCTTTTCTGCAACCATGTCTCGACAAGTACTCTCTATTGCAAAAAAATACATGAAAAGCTACAAAGAAATTAGCGTAGGAGAAAGAAATATCGGTGCAGACAATGTTAGTCATGAATATTATGTTGTACGCGGTAGAGACCGTTTTGAGGCCTTACAGCGTATTTTAGACCACCTACCAGGCGTGTATGGTATTCTTTTTTGTCGCACAAGAAATGAAACCCAAGAAGTAGCAAATTTACTCAAACAAGCCAACTACGATACAGAAGCTATACATGGTGATGTTTCTCAACAAATGCGTACAAAAATTATGGATCGTTTTCGTCGTAAAGAAACACGCTTGCTCGTAGCAACTGATGTGGCTGCGCGTGGTATTGATGTCACTGATTTAACACACGTTATTAACTACAATCTTCCTGATCAAAATGAAGCATACGTCCACAGAAGTGGTCGTACAGGACGTGCACAAAAAAGTGGTGTATCTATTTCAATTTTGGCACCAAGAGAAGTACGAAAAACAAGAGAATTAGAACGACTCGTACAAAAAAAGTTTGAATTAAAACAAATTCCAAGTAAAAAAGATATTTGTCAAAAACAATCAATGACATTTCTTGAAGAACTACGAGCACATGCAGAAAAAGACATCAATCATGATGAACATTTTGCTAGCATTGCAAAAGAACTAGAAAAAGTTGACAAAACTGATTTAATTACATATCTTATTTCAGATAAATTCAAACACCTCATTGAAGGAAAAACAAATAATCGTAATTTAAATGCACAAGCAGAAGCCTCATCAGACCGATTTGATCGCGGAAGCGATCGCCATGGACGAGAACGTGGCAATGGAAGAGAAAGAGGAAATAGAAATATTAATGGTGATAGTATTGAATTAACGATTGACCTCGGGAAAAGACACGGATTTGGCATTAAAGACTTCTTTGCCCTTATCAATGCAAACAAAAATATTAAAGGAGCTCAAATTGGAGAAATTCACTTAAGTCCTGAAAGTTGTGTGTTTTCTGTTGATCGAAGATATGGAGATAAAATATTGACATCTCTGCAAGGAAAAAATATCAAAGGAAAAAGTATCAACATTAGTAAAAATGAAATTTCTGGTGGATATAGCGAAAAAAAACGAGGAGGAAGCAGTAAGCCAACAGAAAAAAGATTTAACCGAACAAAAAAATATAAACGCTAAACCACTCAATATAAAAAAGAAGCAGAATAATATCTGTTTCTTTTTTTGTCTAATAGATATAATAAACAATTCTATTATTTCATCTTTTCAAGCTATTCTGCTATAATAATATTACGATGTATTTCATATTTAATAGATAGTTATATGTATTTAAAATGGTCCCCTATTTATTCTGTCAATGTAGCAAAACTTGATGAGCAGCACAAAACGATCTTTGGCCTTATTAATGATTTATTTGAATTAAAAGACCATCTTTCAAAAAAAGAAGAGCTTGCTATTATACACAAATTAATAGATTATGCCAATGAGCATCTTAAAACAGAAGAGACATATTTCAAAGAACTAAATTACCCAAATACCATATCACATACAAAACAACATGATAACTATAGAAAACAGGTAAAAGCCTTTGAGACCAAAATAGAAAAAAGTGATGAACTCGAAAAAGATCACGATGAATTAATTGACTTTTTAAAACATTGGTGGCTTAACCATATACAAAAAATTGACCAAGAATACGTAGATTTTTTTAATGAACATGGCATTCACTAATATATAAACGCTCTATGAACAAATCATTAGCGGTACTCTCTGTCATAGGCATTATATTTTTCTCGGGCTGTAATCTTATCGATAACCTTAATTCACTTTCTCCGCCAAAAGAAATTCCCCCGATGACAATAAGTACCAGTGTATACCCATTAGAATTACTTACAAGAGAAATAAGTGGAGACACCATTGATATAGCAACAATACTCCCTAAAAATACAGATCCAAAAATATACACACTTTCAAAAGAAAATCTAACACAACTAAAAAATAGTACCATTACCTTAGGTATTGGTCATGGTCTTGACACCTGGATATCAGAAGCACAAAAAGTTGATCCTGAAATGAATATCATAATACTTGATCAACATATTGATATACATATTGATGAATATACAGATGAAGAAAATCCATACTACTGGCTTTCTTCATTCAATACAGAAGAGATCATTTATTCTATTCGTGACATCTTGATCGATCAAGACCCCAAACAAACAACATTTTATGAAGAGAATGCGGAAAGGCTTCTCCAAAAAATATCTGATCAATCAGAACGTTGGGATGAACAGATGATGATACTTGAAGATAAGCAAATTATTGTTTGTCAAAATATATGGAGTTATCTTAAAGAAGAATATGGATTTGAAACATATACATTAGAACATAATCCATCAACTTCCTCAATACAATATATATTTGATGATCCATTTTGTAGCACAGAACAAAGTGATGCAATTGTATATACACTTGACCCTATAGGACAATATAGCAATGCACAAAATTATATTGAACTCATAGATTATAACGTTCAAACACTCATAAACGCCCACAATTAAAAAAGAGCCTTTCGGCTCTTTTTTAATTACTGCAATGGCAAAGAAATAATAACCCTTGTTCCTTTATGTTCAGTACTCTTTACGCTCATACTTCCTCCATGTCCTTCGACAATATATTTGACAATATATAACCCAATACCTGATTGGTCAGGAGCAATAGCAAAGGCATTTGATGCACGAAAAAATTTATCACAAATCATATCTTGTTCGGCTTTAGGAACACCAATACCCGTGTCTTTTAATTCAAACTGTATTGCGGCTTTTGTCTTTATAAACCGTGCCGTGATTTGCCCTTTCTCAGTATACAAAAAGGCATTTTGTAATAAATGATGCATAACCAATACCATCTTTTCTCTATCAATTTTTATACTTGATAATGATTTTTTTGGCATTCCTCTCATAAATTTCACTCCTTTTGCCTTTATTTTATCTTCAAATTCATTGCTCACCGCTCCCCAAATTGTTTCAAGTGATGCTTTTTCTTTTATGACTGTTTCCTTTCCCTCTTCAATATCTAATACCAACAACAAATCACTCAAACGATGAATAATATCTTCCTCAGTATTGAGTGTTGACTCAACAAATAATGCTTGCTCTTTATTGAGTTCCCCCATATCACCAGAAGCAAGTGTTTCTAAATTCCAACGGATAGAAGAAAGTGGTGTTCGTAATTGATGAGAAACAATTTTAATAAATCTATTCTTCAATTCATTTAATCCCTCATTTCTTTCTTCAAATTCTTTTTTCTCTGTAATATCTCGAACCGTAGCTTGAAGTAACACCGTGCCATTTACTTCTAGACGTGTCAACAATACTGTCGCGGCAAACTCTTCACCATCCATACGACGATGTACCCATTCAAAAAAGTTTGTTCCTTCTTTTAATGCTATTTTTATTTGTGTCTCTACCAAGGGCCCTGATAAATCACCATTTGGCTGATGTTTTGGTGATAATTCTGATGGATGCACTCCAATAAACTCTTTTTCTTTTTTAAATCGAAACATTGTTAAAGTAGCAGAGTTTCCGGCAACAAAATTCCCTGTTTTTCCATCAAGAATCATAATAGCATCCCGAGATGATTCAAAAATAGATTGATACCTTTTTTGATTTTCTTCAGCTTGTCTATTAGATTCTTTTTGCTCACTAATATCATTAAATGCTATACCAATTTTATCTTCATCCAAAGAAAATACAGTTAACTGAAACCATCCTTCTATATGTGCATCTTTATAAAAAAATTCACTTAAAAATAACGATTCTTTACTATCCATAACTTGATCTACTGCCGCAAAAAAATCAGTCTTTTTTAAAGCAGGAAATAATGTGTCAAGTGCTGCCCCACTAACAGACTTTTCTTTTAATTTTAAAATATTTTTAGCAGCGCCATTAATAAAATCAAGATGAAATATATTCTTTTTTGTTCGAGTAAAGATAAAGAAACCCAACGGACTATTTGATACAAGATCAAGCGATTGCTTCATAAGCATTTCAGCATTTCGTGATTCAGTAATATCTTGAATTTGTGAAATAAAAAATAATGGACTACCCTCTTTATCACGCACAAGAGAAGCGCTCAAAAGGACCCAAACAATATTCCCATCTTTTTGTATACAACGTTTTTCTAAACGTACAGTCTTAATTTCTTCTGCCAAAAGCTGTTTAATTTGTTTTTTACTTTGTTTTACATCTTCTTTCGCTGTAATATCACTAAACTTCTTTTTTAATAACTCCGTACGAGTATATTGAAGAATATGTAATAATTTTCTGTTTACTGTAATAAACTTTCCTTCTACAGATACCAAAGCCATTCCAATTGGAGAATCATCAAATGCACTTTTAAATTGCACTTCACTTTGTTTTAATGCATCTTCTTTTTCATGCAATGTATCAATCATACTATTAAATGAATTCGCAAGATCTCCCATTTCATCTTGAGAACTGATCTGAATATGAGTCGTATAATCCCCTTGTTTAATTTTATACATCCCCTCTAGTAGCTTTATAATTGGTTTTCGTAGATGATCCACAAATAATAACTGTATCATTAAAAATACAATTACCATTGCTGTATTAAAGAGTAATAATTCCTTCCAAAAATCTTCAAACTGAATAAAAAATTCTTTTTCTTCTATGACTTTTGCTAATATTAAAAATTGATCATCACTTAAAAATACTTTATAAAATGATTCAATATGCCGATGTCCATCAAGCGTGGTATCTATATCTGTAAAAAATACAGTATCCGGTTGAAAAACAGTCTCTCGAATATCTTCAAAATCAGTTAAATGTTCATATAATTCACCCACAAGCAAAGTAACCGTTGTTTCATCTCCTTTTCTCGTTGGATTAGACATAACTCGTCCTTGTGCATCTAATATATATAAATCTTTATCAAGAGATCGAACGATATCAAAAAAATCTTCTATAGTCACATGCAATTTTACATACCCTTCCAATGTTTTTTCTTCAAATACCCCTGCAATAAACTGAATAACAGGTTTCTCTAAAGATATAGCATTCTTTTTTTGTGCATCAATTTCTACTCCTGAAAAATAAACTTCGCCTGGTTGAATATGTAAAAATTGTTGAGATAATTCATGAATATGTTCTTTTGTTTCGGTAACGATATTTTGAGAAATACTATCTTTATATACACGAACAACTTCTTTGCCTTGTGTATCAATATAATACATATCAACATACAACGGCTTCCTTTCTGCAAATGCTTGAAACATTTCTGCTACTTGCTCTACAAATAAACCATCATGTCCATGACCTAATTCATCAGAAACTTCTTCAATACTTGCCTGATGGCTCAGGACAATATTTGATAATACCAATATATCTCCACTCACTTCATCAATCACATCAGGCATGCGATCAGCAATAATTTCAAATTCTTTTTCTAAATTTTGTATCTCATTATCAATAAAACGTGGCTGCACAAAAAAACGAGAAAAAAATACATTCCCCACAACAAATAATATACCGACTAACAATGTAATTGATAAAAATTTTGTGAGAAATGTAATTTTCATATAATGTATATTAAACCTCCTTAGAACTATAGTATACCAAAAAAAAAGAAAATCGTATAATTGATTTTCTTTTTTTATTTATTTCTTCATTTCTTTTTGAATGTTTTTCCACTGAGCTGACACCACTTTTACTAATAAACTCTTTACTCGCTCAGCAAGACCATTTTTTACGGCATACATATCAACAACTTCTTGTACTTTTTTGATATATTCATGCTGACTTAATTCTTTTATTTTTTTACTATTAACAAGCTGTTCTTTTACTTCAGCATATACCTCAGCAGCTTGCTCAAGTAACTGTTCTTTTACTTCTCTCCCCTTTTTGGTTGTAGACATCCACATGAGCCCCGCTCCTAAAACTCCCCCAAATAATACCCCCTTATTAAATTTCCCCATATGTATGTTTCTATTAAAAATACAAATAACTCATCGGTGTAAATAGTATAACACAAGTAGTAAAGATAGGTCTAGCTACAACATATTAGTATAAATACATTCTAATTGTTCTCCAATACTTTCCCAATTATATACGGTCTCTGCTGCCTGTCTTGCTTGTTCTTTTAATGGTTTTTTATCTTTCAATTCAATATAATCTTGTATAGCTTGCGCAAGTGCATAAACATTCTTCGGCTGCACGACTACTCCGGCACGCTCAGCCACAGTCCTCACACCCGCAAGATCACTGGCAATAACCGGAACACCACTAGCAAATGCTTCAAGCAATACCATGCCAAAGGCCTCTCCCCGATGAATTGATGGTAATACAAACAAATCCGCAAGATTATAATATAATGGCAGATCATCTTCTGACACTCGCCCAACAAAACGGACCATACCCTCAACACCTAATGCACGTGCTTGCAATTCAAATTGTTCTTTCAACTCTCCCTCACCCAGTAATACTACTTGCAACTCCCCTAATGATTTTTTTAATAATACCAGTGATTTAAGTAACACCGGAATTCCTTTAAAATGATGGGCTTCATCCATTCCCCCCACAAAAAGAATGGTCGAAATGTTTGGATCAAGAGTATGTTTTTTTAATAAAAGATCATCCTTTTTTCTTGGAGCAAAACGATCAGTATCTACGCCAAAAGGTAATTCATGCCACATGTCTTTTTGTTTAGCATAAAGTAATGCAGCTTCTGAAGACTCAGCATAGTCAAAAGAACTCACACAAATAGCATCAGCTGCCGCCAAGACTTTCGGCATAACAAACTTTGCATACAAGGAAAAAACCAAACCACGCCACCCTTGTGACCGTGGATCCATATGATACGTAATCACCAAACCTTTTTCAGGATGTTTTTTCTTCCACTTCCGAACCAAATTGGCGGTGCCATAAAAAGGATAATGCAAATGTACAATATCAGCAGCATCTAATTCTTCGGCAATCGTTGGCAAATACGCAGCATTGCCATATTGAAATGCTGGGGCAATTCTTTTTACATCAGCTTCTTGTTTTTCTAGCTCAGGTGCATGTTCTTCTTCTACTTTCTCTTCTGCTCCCTTTATTTCTTTTCGTTCATGATATCCGGGTGTAAGTACTGTCACATTATGCCCACGATCAAGCAAGGCTTTTGCTGTCTGAAACACAACATTCCCCATGCCACCATAATATGGTGGATATGTACACACGATATGCGTAATATTCATAATTTACTATTCTTTTTTTCATCCATTAATGCCATTTCTCTTGTCAAAAAAGTAATATCTCTCCCAATTGATTCTATCTTTATATGCAAATGAAACAAGAGAAAAAAGATAATGACAAGTGCTGAATAAATAACAACATCTACTCCACGTCCAATTCCCATAAAAGAAGCCAATTGTGACATGCTCTCTGGCCAAAAAACAGCCAACAATGCTATCATCCAAAAGACCACCCAAAACAAAAATCCTTTTTTCCCGAGAAGACCTTGTTTCTTTTTTTGTACAATGGTACTTAAAACAAACAAGACAAAAATACTAAATAACGCTTGAAAAATAATAATCATACACTATGAAAACATCAACCATTGTGGTTTAAATACAAGTAACAATCCCAAAACAAACATAAGAATTCCTCCTGCAAGATTTGCATACTTTGCATACTTTGACCCGACAGTCTTTGACTGCAAAGTAATCATAGCAAGAATAAAAATAATCATGTCATCGAGCATGTAGAAAATAATATATCCAAACATGTACAGATAGCGTTTCCACTGTGGCAGATCATTTAATGATAATACTTGCGTAAAGATTGCCGGAAATCCTGCAGAACAAGCAAGTTCTACTAAATTGACAGAAAAACCAAGAAGCACAATACCAAATACTGCCCACCAGATACTTTTTTTATAAACAATTTCTTTAATTTTATCAAAGGTTTTTGTAGCTCCTTTTTTATTAGATACTTTACACACCAATCCATCATTTTTTCTATTATCCCAATAATCTTTTAAACTATGTACTCCAATACCAACAGCTACAACACCAATAATCAGACGAACTGCAAATACCATTCCCACAAACATAAGAAACTTTAACCATGCTGCCATGAAAAAGAAATAAACAATCCCTGAAGAAAAAATAAATATTGTCCCAAGTAACCACATGCGTTTTCTGTCTTCAATACCCAACAAGAGTGAAATCAAGAACAGCAACACCCACATGGCACATGGATTAAATCCATCTAAAATTCCAAGAATGACAGTTAATAATGGTAAAGAAAATGTCTCTGGTTGTATGTCTCCAATTAAAGGAATCGTCATTGTTCTTTCTTCTTCACCAGCAAAACTTACATATTTAGATGTAAATTCAGGAAATTTTTCAGCTATTTGCCTATCTAAAGTACGAAGAATTTCTTTTCCAGTGGTTTTTTCACTTCCAAAACCACTAATGACTTCTCCATCGATAAAAGTCATTGGCACACCTTTAATGTCTGCATCATGAAAAAAAGCATATTGTTGCCACAATGCTAAATTATCAGGGTCATTCACCTCATACAGATGAAAATCAACATACTCTCCATATTGTTTAAATAACCTATCTTCAATAAATTCAATTTCATCTTTACAATGTGGACAAGTTTCACTATGAAATAAAGAAAAATCTATTTTTTTTATTTCAGCAACTGACACCACTTCTTGATCAGTACTTGTCACAGCCTGTGCTTGAGAGACAAATCCTAAACACAAGATGGGAAGTAATAACACTACAGCAAAAAAACGTTTCATCATATTTGTAAATAATTATATATAGTTTTGTTTCTTTTTTAAGAAATAAATTTAGAAAATAACAAGTCTTTTAATATAGTAAATCCCCCACGTGCACTTTGCCCATATTCATGATAGGTCACTTTTATAGGAAATTCAACATACGGGAGGTTCAGCGCAATAACTTTTGCAGGAATTTCTGTAGCATGGGCCATACGATCTTGCTCGATGACCATAACGGCTAATACCTGCGCGTGAAATAAACGAAAACCATTATGCACATCACTTAAATGCGCTCGTACAAATAAAAAATTAATCATCTTGCCAATTGGCAATAAAATCATTCGTTTAAACCAAGGAAGTGTCGATCGTCCATCAAGTAATCTTGATCCAAATAATACTAACGCTTTCTGCTCTTTCATATGCGCGAGCGCAGGTGCAATGTCTTCTGGATGCATTTGATCATCTCCGTCAAAATGAAGAATATATTCAGCACCGACCAAACGTGCATATTCATGCCCTGTTTCAAGTGCAGCCCCTTGACCCCGATTAATTTTATGTTCAAGCACCGTTGCACCTGCAAGACGTGCCACCTTTACCGTATTATCTTTTGATGCATCATCAATAACTACAATATGATCCACATGATCCTGTAATTTTTTAATAACGCATGCAATACGCTCTTCTTCATTGTATGCAGGAACTACCGCTAAAAGCATATTAATAGATCATTTCTTTATTTGCAATCGTGTAATCAATCGTTTTACGCAAACCATCTTCAAGACGAACAAGAGGAATCCACTGCAAAACATCTTTTGCTCGTGTTAAATCTGGTACACCTTTTTTTGTTAAAAACACTAGTGGTTTTTCAAATACTACAGATGAACGTGATTGTGTCATCATTATAATCATTTGCGCAACATCTACCATACGCATCATCTGATCTGAACCAATATTAACAACCCATGTTTGTTCTCCTGTATGCATAAGTCGCAAAAGTCCATCAATAACATCATCAACATAACACAGAGACTGAGATAGTTCAGAATCACCATACACAGTAATAGGCTCTCCTGCAAGTGCATTCATAATGAAATCAGGAATAAGCAATCCATCACGCAAAGGCATTCTTGGCCCATATGCAGTAAATATCCGTGCAATTTTAGCATCAATACCATAGACTTGTCTATAGGTACTTACACACGTTTCTGCAAAACGCTTTCCTTCATCATAGCACCCTCTTGGTGATAGATGTTGTACAATTCCTTCATCTTCTTCAGAAAATGTTATATGCTGTTCTGTAGGCATACCATATACAACAGAACTTGACGCAAAAATGTACCGTGCATTTGATTTTACCGCTAAATCAAGCGTAGCTAACATTGCAGATGAATTTGCCGCTAATGAATGTAATTTTAATTGTTCAAAGTTTTTTGGACTGGTTGGACAAGCTAAATGATATATTTCTTGAACTCCCTGAAATTTGACTTTAAATTTATCTAATTCTGGAAAATCATTTAAATCAATAGGCTGTGTTATATCATATTTAATAAATTCAAAATCAGGATATTGTAAGAGATGTTCAATATTCTGTAAATTTGAATGCGATAAATCATCAATACAAATAACGTTTGCCTCTCGAAGTAAACGCTCACATAAATGTGATCCCAAAAAACCAGCACCACCAGTTACGACCACATTTTTTTTTTCAAATATAGGTGTTTGCTCTTGCATATACTTGTCAAGATAAAATAATTAATATTACCACGCAAAAAGTGTTTGAACAGGACCATATATGCCCCTAATTTTTGCAATACGATCTTCATCAAAACTATACACATACACTTCCTTACCATTTGCCGGTGCAACAATAAGTTCTGCCTTTCCATTATGCGTATAATCCCCCAAAGCTATAGTTCTTTTTGTTTTTTTGTCATACGATAGAGGATATATCGTATTTATCCATACTCCCTCATAATTATATCTTTCTATCGCAGACCAATCATTTCCTCCTGGAATCAACACCACTTCAAATATACCATTTCCATTCGTATCAGCAAGTACAAGCTCTTCTGCATGTTTTTTAATCACCACATGTTTTACTGCTTCTTCATGAAAAGTATATATATCAATAACAGTTTCTTGCTCTTCACTTGACCACAATACGACTTGTTCTTTTTGGCTTACAGCATCATACACTGAAGTAAGCAAGACATTTGTATATACTATATTTCCTTTTTGTTCAAATAATAATACACCAGACAAAGAATACACTTGATATACTATTCCCTCTTTCTTTGGTGAAAATAATACAATTTCAGGTTCAAATCCATCAAGCACATCAATCAACTGTAACTGATCCACAGAAGAAATCATCATATCAATGGCAAGAGGAATTTCCATACCACCATACTGAATAGACACTTGATCATTTTTTGCAAACAAATAATACTCTTTATCATCTCTATCTCTATATACATCTACCAGTGATGCGAAGTCTTCTCCATCAACACTTGCAGAAATATTTCCTTTTTTATATGTTGATAAAGTTCCATTTGTCGCAATACCTGATACTTTTTGTATTTTTTTGTCAGAAACGATTTGTTTTTGTGCATACAACAATGCATCATCAATTTGTAGTAATCCCTTTCCAAATAAATGCGCATACGTTTCTTCATCTTCTGGGGGTGTTTTATGTGCTGTTTTAAGTAATGCCGCATAAATTTCTTTCGCTCCCCATGTTGGTTGTACTGATTTAATTAATCCAGCAGCAGCACTAATATATGGAGCCGCAAAAGAAGTTCCACTCCAACCACTACCATATGCTTCGGTAAAACCATCTTTTGGTGCATAACGCAATACACCCGAAATTTCTTCTCCTGGTGCGGTCAAATCAATAGAAGAAGAACCAAAATTAGAAAAAACGGTAATATGATGTTGTTTATCTATTGCACTCACACCTAATACTTTTTGCACAGCACTCCCCTGATCTGCAGAAATTGGATAACGTGGACTATCATCTAAAAAGAGATTGTCATTCCCAGCCGCAGCAACAACAACAACTCCATGCTCATAGGCATAATCAATTGCTTGAGTAATCATTTCTTCTTCTCCAGTGCCCACTAAACTCATGTTAATTACATCTGCACCATTATCTACCGCATAATGAATAGCTTCATCCATAGCATCAAGTACACCAAAACCAGAATTATCTACTACACGAATATTCATAAGAGAAACGCGTTGCATTATACCACTCCCTAGATAATTATTATTTCCACGTGCACCAATAATACCTGCAACAATAGAACCATGATTTAATACCTCGGGATACGCATCATAAGAATATGCGGCCGCTGTTTCTGGAAGAACACGATTATTTCCTTTTTTTTCTTCTGCATCAATTTCACCATCTCCATTTATATCTACATGAAGAAAGCTCCAACCCCAAACATCATCAATATAACCATTATGATCATCATCTATACCATTTTTATCTATTTCATCTACATTTTTCCAAACATTTGGTCGTAAATCAAGATGATGCATGTCAAATCCATTATCAATCACAGCAATAATCACATCACGAGAACCAACAAAACCATGTTCCCACGCCTCATATACTTGTGTATCTTCATATCCCCACTGCCGAGCAAATGGATCATTTGGAAATGCAGCATAAACACTCAAAGGGGTGACCATTGCAGCACAAACAAGGCAGACGAGTAATAATTTTTTCATATTATAATGGAATAACTGACCCATATTGGGTACTTAAGGGATCTCTAATATACTCACTTGATTCTAAAATATACCACTTATTCCTTGGAGTAAATGGCAGTTTAAATGGAGGTGTAATTACAAAACGTAATTGAAAATTATTTCCCTCGAATGCTTTCCCATGAATATTATCACTTAGATACAATATATCATTACTTTGGTGAAAATAATAGAATTTTTTATCACTCCACCATTTATAAACAACACTCCCATACGGAAAACTATAGGTATTTTCTGGAATCGCTATTAATTCACCAAAACCATTCGGACTTTGTCTAAGCAATATTTCATCACCATCACCAATTCCATCTTCATCTGTATCTACTTTTTTGGGATCAGTAAACCAATACATAATTTCTTCATAATCACTCAGACCGTCCCCATCACTATCATCTTTTGTATCACTTGATCCATACCACTTTTCTGTTTCTTTATCAATACCATCACGATCAGCATCATTTGCCCTTGATTCTGTAGTAAGTGAATGAATATTATACCCACCCATGACATATGGAGGTACTTCTAAAATACGTTCTTGCCATGTTTCTCCATATAAGATAAATGCTTCTGATTGAGAGCGCAATGGTCGCAACATACATCCCGGCTCTGGGGCATAAATTCTTGGAGATTGAGAAAATTTTAATAACCATGTCCCTGGACGCATACACACCATTGAACCAACAAAATATTCCTGTAATTTAGTATCACTTACATGCATAACACTTGCAAATCCAGGCAAATATGACTGATATACAGCACTATTTGGCACAGGATGCATTCTTCCACCATATCCAATGTAATATACAGTCGTACCTTGTCCTTTTACAAAACTTCCTTCAGAAAGTGTTCGTTCTGGAGCATTAAATTGTATTGCCTTTTGCATATTTTTTATTGTTCCTTGTGCATCACGAAAACGAAAATAAACAATCTTTTCTCCAGAACCACTAGAAAGCACCCATTGTATTTTTTTAGCTATTGGACGATAAGATACACCCGTAAATGTTGGTTCATTACTCACCATCATATCATCAACTCCAATACTCGCCTCAATATCAATGGTCACATAGCGTGAATCAGTCTGGCGTTTATCATTATCAATAGCAACACTAACAGACATATTCGTCTGTGCCGATAATTGTATACTATCAGTATATACCCCACTTAAACTTGCATTTGCATATTGAAACTGAACATATGCTGTTTTTACTCCATTGCCAAATGGTAATTCCCAAGAAGAAACATGCTGGCGCACAGCAACCCACGTATCATCTTCCATATTACTATCGTCTGAAATACGCATATATTTTGCTCCACTTGTTGGAACAATATAGAGATGGACATAATGTGACTGTACTGATGAATCACCACCGTTTATGGTGACTCCTGGCTCTGCGGCAGAAACAAGTGAAACCACAAAAAATAAAGAAAATACAGTACAAATACTAAAGATATATTGAATTCTTCGCATAAATATGGTACAAATATAATGAATTACTTCCTTTAGTATACAAAAATCTAACAATAAACGCAATAAAGACTATGCGCTTTTTATATCGCCTTAAACAACTCATCATTTTATCAGGAGATTTGCTTTCATATCTTCTTGGTTTTTATCTTGCATTAGTCCTTCGTGGATGGAATATCCCAAATATAGAACGAGTCAGCAAGCACATCAACATGTTTATCATTCTCACCCTTATCTGGGTAGTGATTAACTATATTAGTGGTCTCTATGACATTGGCTACATTTCTCAAAAAAACAGAAAAAGCCGCCGAGCAGTAGAAACGGCATTTCTCGCTTTTGTCGCAGGAATTATTTATCTCTATCTTCGTCCAAATACAGATGTAACACCAAAAACAATTTTAGCCATTGGTATTGCCCTTGGATTCATTATTAGTAGTCTTTGGCGCTGGCTTGCATTGCATATAATCAATATCAAAACACTCCAAAAAGCAGTGCTTTTTATTGGCTATTCTCCAGAAATAACTGAATTACTACCACAATTACATACCAAAAGTTATTGTCCAAAGGCAATTCTTGATCAACAAGACATTTCAGTTAAAGATAAAAATATTGAGTTATTTCACACAATAAAAAGTATCCGATCAATTGTAAATACCTACAACATTAAAACAGTAGTTATTGCAGAACACATGCAAAAAGACCCTGATGTCATTAAAGAAGTGTATGAACTACTCTTTTGGTCAGTACACATTTACTCTCTTTCAGAATTTTACGAAGAAATGACGGGAAGAGTTCCTCCATGCACCTTTTCTGAAAGTTGGTTTTTATCTCATTTAAAAAGTACCGAAAATCCAGTTTACAATAAATGGAGAAATCTTCTTGATATATTAACTATCATTTTTGTTGGCGCATGGTTTCTGTGTATCCTTCCCTTTGTTGCCCTTGCCATTCGTCTCACCTCACCAGGACCAATATTTTTTACACAAAAAAGAACAGGGCTTGGAAATAAAACATTTCATCTCTATAAATTTAGATCAATGTATGCCCTCGCAAAAGATGGCAGTGCGGAAGTAAATGGCTACCAATTTGCAAAGAAAAATGATGATCGCATTACACCGGTTGGACGTTTTTTACGCAAAACACGCATTGATGAGTTACCACAAATTCTCAATCTCATCAAAGGAGATATTTCTCTTATCGGCCCAAGACCTGAACGACCTGAGATTGTTCAAAATCTCACAGAACACATGCCCTACTACCCACTCCGCCATGTGATAAAACCAGGACTCACTGGTTGGGCAGTTCTTCACCAAAACTATACCGATACAATTGAAACGTCACTACAAAAACTTCAGTATGATCTCTACTATATTAAAAACAAATCAATACTTGTTGATGTTTCTATTATGCTCAAAACGATAAATCTCATTCTCCGAGGCATGGGTCAATAATAATTAATAACAAAAAAACAAACCTAGATGTAGGTTTGTTTTTTTATCTAAATATTATTATGATACATCTAAATACTTTTTTAAGTACTTTCCGGTATAACTTATTGTACTCTTTCGTGCAATTTCTTCAGGAGTTCCCGCAGCGATAAGCTCTCCTCCTTTGTCTCCCCCATCTGGCCCGAGATCAATCAACCAATCAGCTGACTTAATTACATCTAAATTATGCTCAATGACCATCAGTGTATTTCCTTGGTTCACCAAACGTTGTAATACTTCAATTAATTTTTTTACATCTGCATAATGCAAGCCTGTTGTTGGCTCATCGAGCAAATACAGTGTTTTTGTTGTGTTTCTTTTTGATAATTCTCGAGAAAGTTTAATCCGTTGCGCTTCGCCACCAGATAATGTTTTTGATGATTGACCGAGACGCAAATAACTCAATCCTACATCATTTAACACTTTTAATTTGTCATGAATCGTTGGAATATCTTTAAAAAACACTTCCGCTTCTTCTATCGTCATTTCCAACACATCTGAAATATTTTTTCCATTATAATGCACTTGAAGTGTTTCTTGATTAAATCGTTTTCCTTTACATACTTCACACACAACAGAAACACTTGGCAAAAAGTGCATTTCAATGTCAAGCATTCCTTTTCCTTCGCAATGCTCACAACGACCACCAGGACGATTAAAACTAAAACGTCCAACGTTATATCCACGAATACGTGCTTCTGCTGTAAGTGAAAAAATTTGACGAATATGATCGTATGCTTTGGTGTATGTTGCAGGATTACTTCGAGGAGATCTTCCAATGGCGCTTTGATCAATACGAATAACCTTATCTAAATATTCAATACCTGTAATTTTTTTATGCTTTCCGATTGATTTATCAACATGATTAAATTTATTTGCAATAGCCCGATACAAAATACGATGCATAAGTGTTGACTTTCCTGAACCAGATACACCAGTCAAACAAACAAAACGACGCAAAGGAATTTGTACATTTACATTTTTTAAATTATGCTCTGTTGCACCATAAATTTTTAAAAATGGAGTCCCTGATCCAACATTTCGGCGTTTCTTTGGCACGTCAATCATTTCTTCACCACGTAAATATTTTCCTGTTAAGGATTGTTTTGCGCTACCAAGTACAGCACAATTTTCTAAAGTATTGGTGCTTTCTTTTCCTTCAAGCAATGTTACCAATGGACCAGAATAAACCACATTTCCTCCATGTACTCCAGCCCCTGGACCAATATCTACCACCCAATCACTGGTAAGAATAGTATCTTCATCATGTTCAACCACAATAATGGTATTTCCAATATCACATAAATTACGCAAAGTCGATACAAGCTGATCATTATCTCGTTGATGCAAACCAATCGTTGGTTCATCAAGCACATACATTGCTCCAACAAGTTGTTGACCCACTTGAGAAGCAAGACGAATGCGCTGTGCTTCTCCTCCAGAGAGTGTCCCTGCTTTTCTATTTAATGTTAAATAATGCAACCCGACATTATGCATAAAACCAATTCTATTTTTAATCTCTCGAAGTGCTGCACCAATAATTTCTTTTTCTTTTTCTGATAATCCTTTTTCAATAGAATTAAAAAATTCTTTTGCTTCATAAATCGTCATGCTCGTAATGTCATAAATACTCTTTTTCTGAATTTTGACACTTAAGGCATATTCGTTCAAACGCTTTCCTTCACACACAGGGCAAATATCTTCACTAAACAACTCCTTTGTCCCAAGCCCCGTACAGGCACTACAATAACCATAGGGGCTGTTAAAACTAAATAATCGAGGTTCAATGTCAGGAAACTTAGTCCCATCTTCTGGTAGCACATACTCCGTACTATATTCTCGTTCCTCTCCATCTGGATATATCACAATACAAGATTCATTTGACAAATCAACCGCCTGCTCAACCGCATATGCCAAACGTTCTTGCTCTTCTTTTATAGAAAAATCAGTTGTCGCAAGAATTTCATCTACCACAACTTCAATCGTATGCTTTTTTTGTTTTGATAATACAATTTTCTCACGTAAACTTTTTATTTCTCCATCAACACGTACAGATAAAAATCCGCTGTTATAAATATCATATAACATTTGGTAATATTCCCCTTTTCTTCCACGAACCAATGGAGCCAAAATACGAATAGATTCTTTTTTGCGTGCTTTTGTCTGTATATGTTCTGATCCTTCTATCCGTGCAGTAATTTGGTCTGTTGTCATTTTTTCAAGAGAACGACCACTTATTGGTGAATGTGGGACACCAATACGCGCAAAGACAATCCGCAAATAATCATAAATTTCAGTAATCGTTGCAACCGTTGAACGTGGATTTGCACTGTGTGCCTTTTGATCAATAGAAATACCAGGAGAAAGTCCTTCAATTTCGTCCACATCTGGCTTACTCATTCCCCCTAAAAATTGACGTGCATAAGCTGATAAACTTTCAATATACCGACGTTGTCCTTCTGCAAAAATAGTATCAAAAGCAAGACTACTTTTCCCAGAGCCTGATAAACCGGTAAACACAATCATTTTATTGCGTGGCAACTCAAGACTAATATTTTTTAAATTATGCTCGCGCGCCCCTTTAATTGTGATTTTCTGTTGCATAACACCTGTCAATAATACAGGTATATACTACTAAAAAAATATGATATTGTCAATCAACTAAACCTGTAAAAGAAAAAAGGCTGACACATTTCTTTGTACAGCCTTTTTTAATACTTTCTTTTTATATAATCACCTCAAAATCATCTTCCTTCTCTACTCGTTTTAACAAGTTGAGACTTTTTACTTCTTCTAAATCACTTATTGCATTTACTTTCATAAATTCAGAAGATAATGTATAAAGATTATCACCAATATACAAAATACGTTTTACATTTGCATCGTTATAACAACGGTTATAGGTTGGTGCTTCGCCACAGCGTTCTTTATCTGCATGAGTAATTTTTCCTTTTAACGACAAACTCTTTCCATCAACAGAGATAATTGCCGCACCTTGAAAATATAAACTACTCCATTCACGATCCCCTGTTTTCTCACGCAAAGTCAATGGCACAGCAATCATTTCTTTTTCTTTAGAAAACATAAATGCTTTGTGATTGTAGAGTGCTTCAGAATAACTACCACTATCCCCTAAAATGAGGGTATCTAATTCTTTTAAATTATTAACATCGCTGACATCAAAGAGTGATACTTTTAATCCACCAGTTCTTACACCACCCCATTCTGTTTCTTCTGTCTCTTGGCCAAATCCAATGAGGGTGTTGTCATCATATGGATGGAGATATTTAGAAAATCCTGGTACTTTTAATTCCCCTAATACTTTTGGATTGCGTGGATCTTTTAAATCGATAGCAAAAAGTGGATCAACTTGTTTAAATGTCACAATATATGCACGGTCTTGCATAAAGCGAACGGAATAAATACGCTCATCGCTGGCAAGCTCTTCAACACTCCCGACAACAGTTAAATCTTCATCTAACACATACACATTATTATATGATTTTCTTTCTTCTTTATCTAAATAATGTGACCACAATTGCCCTTTGGTTGTCGCAATACGAAAATATCCCTTTTCTTCATCCATTGAAAACTGATTATTGACATATCCTTTGACTACACCACTCGTGAGATAGTTAATATCACTGCCATCTAATGCAATTTTGTGAATTTGAGTCACTTCTAATTCATCTATTTTTTCTAAAATCGTTTCTCTCACTTTTTCTTCTAATGTATCATCGAGACGCATTTGTTCATCATCAGATAACTTCAAAATATACTCGTTATAAATAATATCACTTACTTTATCTTGTTTTTCGTATTCATTTAAAATATAACTTTCTGCCATTTGAATCTTTTCAATTTTTTGAGCCACATCCACTGGTAATTTGGGCAACATATAATCCAACATCACGTCATACTCAACTTCATTTTCATTTAACCTCTCTGTATAAGTTACATATGCATGATGTTCTGATACATATACTTCTTGCGTATCTTCAAGCACATATGTTTCTCTTGTAATATCTTCTGCAACATCAACAACATTTACCGCAGCAAGACCAGTAAAGGTATAATTTCTATATGGAATATCAAAATAATACAATGAACCAAATAAACATTGCTCTTCGGCACAGTCATCTACCAGCTCTATACCATTGTCAAAAACACGTGGAAGTGGCATTTCAATTCCATCATATTGAAACCCGTAATTATCCGTCAACATATATACATAGTTTCCGATCATACGAGAACTTTTATAATTTCCTTCAAACACCACATCTCTAATTTCTTTTGGATTTTTTGGATCAACAACATCAAATACTTTTAAGAAACTTTCTGGACTTGCCCCATAATATGAGCGACGAAAAAATGGCTCAATATCTCCATAACGATATTTTTCTCCTAAAATAACCAGATGATTGTCATCAGTAATATACATATCTTGTGGTGCATTTTCAAAACGGACTGTTGCCACAAGCTCTGCACTCTCCGCTGGATAAGCTTTGACAATAGACAAGTCTTTGTCTGCAAGCATATAAATATACTCACCATTTGTTTTGATCATATCTGCTTCGTCTACATCAGCTTCTTGCAAATTTGTATCTGAAAAATCAGCAGAACTTTTCATGACAGCTCCACTCCCTAAACCAGTTGTCGCTTCCATTGCCATTGGCATAATTTCCATATCACCAATAGCAAAATTTCTATAATAGCCATTACCACCCATTTCATTATTTAATGTACTATCAAATAATGCCTGTAACTCAGTAACAGAAGAAATCTTCTGCGCTCCATCTTCAACAGCCTTTGGTACTTGCGTGGTCTCTATCGATTTTTGCGTAACGCTCTCCCCTTTCCCGAGTAAAGAACAGCCGGAAAGTAACAATACAACACAAGCAATGCCGATATATTGAGTATATTTCATAGTAATTATATTAATAGATATAAGGATAGTATAACATAATGCCCTTGACAATTCTATGGAAATATGTAAGAATGCATCTATTGTTCTTTCATGCATAAAGCATGGACAATTTACTCATGAATTGAGACCACTTCAGGACCTACCGAACACCTGTAAGCGGATGAATGCCGGTTAGCACTTTAGTCACTAATGACTAATCACTAATCACTCTACGCGTTTATCTTAAATCTCTTTCATTGAGTCGGGGGTGAGTGACGACTCACCCCATTTTTTATTTTAAAAGAAATATAAATATTCCTAAATTATCGAACCCATTCTAATATCAAAAAAACTGCTAAATATAGCAGTTTTTTTGCGACTTGCCGCGAGATAGCGACAATGCGTTGCTTACGTCCCACGTAAAATCCTCCTTACAGTCGGATCACGTGGCGCGTAATAAATGGCTAACGCCATTTTTCGCGGTGCGCGTTAAGGGATGTACATCGAATCTTTTATCCTGAAATTGTCAGATATGAAGAGTTGAATAATAGACTTAAATAGTTAAAATCTATTTTTTGTACTTACTTCCAAACATAAGACAGGATGAATATCCTGTAATAACTGGCATAATCACAAGACTAAAGAAAAAATACTGAATTATTGAACCATCAGCATAACTTACACCAACAAAATCTATATATTTAGATGGCAAATAAATGGTTAGCATCAAAAAACCAATTGAGACTACTAATAATACAAATATAAATTTCAATGCACTCAATATTTTATTTTCATTATAATTAGAACGATCAATCCCAGCACCAAAAGCAATAAAAATAAGAAAATTGAAAAACCAACAAGGCAGTAAAATCCAATATACTGTATCAATATAACCATTATTCCATAAAGATAGAATGGCTACAACAATTAAAGTTATACTATACCCCAAGATAAATAAATCTTTTTTCAACCAATCTTTATTTATTAATTGAATACTATATAAACATATAAATAAAATCGTAATAGGAACAGCCAAATATTCAAAATACTCTAAAAATGTCCGTGAAAAACCTAAAGTATGAGTTAAATAGTGAGTAAATGGTCCATATACCAATAACAACTGAAAAATAGCTATCCCTAAAATAGGCAGCATCATTACATGCGGTATATCTTTATTTATAATTTTCTTTATTTTTTCAAGTAAGACTTTAATCATATATTATTTTTATCGCTCTAAGTTAATCATAGTATTTAATCTAAATATTGTCAATAAAGTTCAAAAACACCCCTTCATACCCAAACAAGATTCGAACAACAAAAAAAACAGCTCTGATTAGCTATCTTTCATGGCTTGCCGCGAGATGGCGACAATGCGTTGCTTACGTCCCACGTAAAATCCTCCTTACAGTCGGATCACGTAGCGCGTAATAAATGGCTAACGCCATTTTTCGCGGTGCGCGCCAAGGGATTCGAACCCCTGACCCCCTCGGTGTAAACGAGGTGCTCTAACCAACTGAGCTAGGCGCGCTTTTAATACAATTATTATATCGTAAATCTAATATGATGTCAATAGAATATGTAAATAGGTATTAACAGATATATATCAATACCTATCTTCTATTCAAATTATTTTTTCAATGTTTCCTTCACAATATCCCAATACCGTGCATCATTATGTGTATTTTTCATAAAATACCACCACTCTGCTCCCCAAAGATAGGTTCGAGATACTCCCATATGTGTCACATATTCAATATGTTTTTCTAAACGCTTTGGATTCATCGTCTCTTCTTGCTCTTCAATTGAACTATCATGTGGATTTCCCTCACCAAACCATGGTTCTGCTTGAAGTTCTGCTACAAAAAAATTATCTAAATCTACACCAAACATATGTGCACGAAGATAATAAAATGCAGGTGGCAACCAATCGTAAGTCCAAATATGATTTTTTGGTGTACGCACAATTCGGTAGAGTGTTGTCCCAAAAATATCACCAGTATTAGCCGCTTTATACCATAATCCTAATTCTCCACTGTCTGTCACCACAATCTTTTTATCTGGATCAAGTGATCGGACGAGATCAATCTCTTCATGAATATATTCTTTGTGATAATTTTCACATTCACCAAAGGTAAACTGAATAAATGGTTCATTTTCTACTTGCCACAACTCAAGCGCTGGATGATCTTTATATCGTTCAACAACAGCACGAACGTACCCAAGTAATTGATCTTTCTCTTCTGCAGTATCTTCTACCCATGATGGAATATGACACTCAGGCCAACGTGGTGCTTTTTGCCCCACAACTAACAATACTTTTGCCCCATGCTCTTCTGCTTGATCCATTTGCCAATCAATATCACCAAAATCATATGTCCCTTGTGTTGCTTCAACTTCTTTCCATGTTGCGGCAATTCTAACCTTTGTTGGCTGTAAATCAGTCAACATAGCAGTATATACTTCTTGCCAATTTAATTCTAAAGCTTCTGCGTATTCTTTACTAAAACTAATACCATATGTCACAGGAAAGGTTCGCTGACTTAATGCCCAAAGTAATAACACGATAGCGAGCAATACACCAGCGATAATCATCATAATTCTTTTCATACAGAAGTAATAATTAGATAACAAACAATACAGAGCCCGCAATAACAAGCAATATACCTACCCATTCTATCACTAATTCTCTTTTTGTAAAGTCTTCAGCAAATACTTTTGGTGCCCATTTGCTTAAAATGATAATAAATATAAACATCAGTGCAAACTGAATGCCTGCCATAGCGTTAACAATCGTAACACTCCCGAGTGCTATCGCATATTGAATCAAAATAACACCAACAACTGCCAATATTTTATCTGAAACAACTAAGCCCAATACATGTTTGGTCGCATATGTTGTTTTTTCTTTAGACTTCTTTTTTTCTGTAAATGTTTTATACACACTCGGGAAACAAAGGGTATAGAGCCCCACAAAACCAATCGCTGCCCGTGTCCACACAATCCCTGTTAAAAAATCATACTGATTATAAATATGTTTGGTTGCTACATGAGATACCGCAAATGCAAGCGCTGCTGCTATCCCCCACAGAAACCCCTTATGAAATCCGTGATGATTATTACTTTCTTCAAATGATAATGAAAGAGATGCAATAGCAAGAATAGCAATACCAATAACATGCAAACCAGTAAGATGTTCACCTAAAAAAACACTCGATAACGCATAAATACCAATCGTAATAATTCCACCAATAAATGGGCTCATGTGACTGGTTTCTCCGATACTCAGTGCGATAAACATCCACCACAACCCAACACCAAAACTCACACCTGCAACAAGAGCAATAATCCAATCAAGTCCACTTAACATTGATACGCCAAAAGGAAATGCCAACAACGCGGCAAACATAAATATTGTTGAATAAAAAGTATAGACAATCGGTTTACTCACTGATTTATCTAAAATAAATTTATCCAAAATAAAAACGACAGCCAAACAGGTATATCCAAGCAGTGCGACAATAAACCAAGTCATAAGCGTTTAAAATAAATGTGAAGCTTCAATTTCACTTCGTCTTCCTCTCAAAGCAATGTCTTCTATATGATATGCTCCATTACGTGGCGCATCTAAAAATCCTTCCATTGCTGCTTGTGCAAGCCACCCAGATGATAACCAATCAAATAACCATTCATGGGTATAGCGTGGATCTTCTTGTTCAATTCCAGCACCAACAGCATGCAACCATGCACGATTAAATTCTTCTTGAGATCCAATCGTTGGTGCCATAATCACTGGCACACCGAGTCCTGCATAAAAAGACAACTCACTTGGTTTCGTCCACAAAATATCCGTATCAAGCAAAATTTTATTAAACTTTTTAAAGTAATCAACTTTCTTTTCATCATAAACTATATGTACATTCCCACGATGTTTTTTAGAAAAATGAAGACGATCTACTTCTTTTTCATAATAATCAAATACATCTCTGCGAGAACCTGCCACTAAATTTAATCGAATTTTTCCACTATCAATAAACTCATGTAAACTATCAAGAATTTGGATACCAACCGAACGTTGTGCCCCTGCACCACCCACAGCAAAGGTAATCGTAAATGGCCGCTTTGACTTTACATGACAAAATGACCGACCAAGATAATAATCGAGCGTATGTTTATATTTTTTTTGATAACGCCCTTCTGGATCTAAATGCGCTAAACGACAACCAAGACTTTTTCTCAATGTAGTAAGGTTTTTTCCACCAATATTTTCTTTAGGTAAAGGAAAACCGGTCACAAAAATATTTTTTTCGCGCACACCATAACACATTAAACGCTCTTTTACCCGCAAATTCGGTGCAAAATAGTTAATCTTACTTTTTTTTGGTTCCATTGGCGCCCAAGCACGGCTTACATCTGTATCTGTACACAGGCAATAAATATCTCCCTTATACCCATGCTCTTCTGCAAAAAATGCTGGAGTAAAAAAAGTAGTAATAAAAGGTAATGGTTCTTCATTTAATTTCGTAATAAGATCTCTCCCCCATCCACGCCCAATCATACGATAAATTTGCTTGAGCTGTGCTGAAGGCTTAGACAAATCTCTTTTTGGATAAAAAGGTTCAATCCGTTGCAAATAATCCATGAAATCAAAAATAGGCTTACCAATCAACGGGAGCTTCTTCATGCGGGATACAGTTTCATACAAAGTCTTTCCACCTTCCCAACGGTTTCTATCCAATGTTGGAATACCCGCATAATTATTGGCATTAATAATTTTATGATCAGCATCCACAGGGATGCAATCTGGAGCTATAGCAATATCTTTAAGTGGATATGCGGCTCGTTGATGACCATATCCCATATCGACCGTCACGACATAGGCATGACTATATGTTTTTGATTTTTTAGACATGACAAGCAAATTAAGAAATTATTTTTTCAACGCATATTGCAACAATGAAACAAACAACGGATGTGGTTTCATTGGACTTGATTTAAATTCTGGATGAAATTGCACTCCTACAAAAAAAGGATGCTCTGTTAACTCAACAATTTCTACTAAATTTGATTCAGGATTTACCCCAGCAACGTGCATCCCAGCGGCTTCCATTTCTGCACGATAATCATTATTAAACTCATATCGATGACGATGGCGTTCTGAAATAGTTTTTTCTTTATATGCTTGTGCAGATTTTGTTCCTTTTACAAGTACACAATCGTATGCTCCCAAACGCATCGTACCACCATAACGATTTTCTCGTACATTTTGTGCTTGATTTGGATTAATATGAATAACAGGATGCACTGTTGAATCATCAACTTCTACTGTATGTGCTTCTTCTTTTTTAAGCACATTGCGAACAAACTCAACACAAGCAAGCTGCATGCCATAACATAAACCAAGATAAGGAATTTTTTCTTCACGCGCATACTGAATTGCACTAATAATTCCTTCAATACCACGAGTACCAAAACCACCTGGTACAAGAATCGCATCAAATTTCTTCAATTCTTTCACGGCTTTTTTATCTTGTTCAAATACTTCTGAATCTACCCATTCAAGTAAAGGGGTTGCATTATGATGCCATGCTGCATGTTTTACCGCTTCAATAACTGAAATATATGAATCAGACAAGGTATAATCTCCTGTACCAAAATATTTTCCAACTACAGCAATTTTTATTTCTTTTTTAGTTCCTTGTATTTTTTTATTTAAAACAATCCATTCAGATAAATCTGTTTTTCTTGCAGGAAGATGTAATGTTTTTAAAATTTTATTTCCCAATCCTTCTTTCTCAAAATTAATTGGCACCTCATAAATAGAAGAAACATCTGGCGCTGAAATACAATTTGCTTCAGAAACACCACAAAATGTTGCTAATTTTTCACGACGTGGCTTATCAAGTACCTCTGGTCCACGTGCAACAATAAAATCTGCATTAATCCCCGTACCATTTAATGTTCTTGCAGCGTGTTGTGTTGGTTTTGTCTTCATTTCTCCAATATGAGATGGAACAGGCAAATAACTCACCAATACAAATGCTACATCTTCTGGATTTTTCAACTTAAGCATACGCGCAGCTTCCATAAACAAAATATTTTCATACTCTCCAACAGTACCACCAATTTCAATAATGGCCATATCTGCATCACTATCTTTTACAGCCGCTTTAATTCTACGAATAATTTCTTCCGGAACATGTGGCACCACTTGCACACATTTTCCTTTATATTTCATTTTTCGTTCATTTTCAATCACTGTCGTATACACACGACCAGTCGTCATATAATTTGTCGAAGAAAGACGAATATTTAAAAATCGTTCATAATTCCCCATGTCTTGATCTGTTTCATCACCATCATCAGTAACAAAAACCTCTCCATGTTCTGTTGGATTCATGGTCCCAGCATCGACATTAATATATGGATCTGCCTTGAGTGCCGTTACTTTAAATCCTTTGGCCGCCAAAATAGCTCCAATAGAAGAAGTCGTCACTCCTTTTCCAACACCACTTAATACCCCACCAACAACAAAAACAAATTTCTGTGATTTTACTTTTTTACTCATATCGTGCTTATGAAGATAAAAATTATACGAGGCTATTATACCATAACTTTCAATTGATGCCCAAATGAAGCAGGGTTATTCACCACTATATATTTATTGTCATCCTGCTGTGCCACATGTTTTTTTATTCAACAACAACAGTACAACTTCCTTTTGTTCCTCCAACGACTACTTGCACCATATGACTCCCTATTGTTTTTATCGGAGTCTGTAATTGAAGTACTCCTGATACAATCGTTAACCCTAATTGCGCTTCAATTGCTTGTATAAGCTCTTTTTCACTAATTGCAGCGTACAATACGTCTCCACTATGTGCTTTTCCTGAAATAGTAATACGTGCATTTTGTACGGTTTTAATAATTTTCTTTGCTAATTGTTTTTCTCCTTGTTTTTGCTTATCTTTGCGCTTTTTTTCTGCTTGTACTTGAGAAATAACATTTCCAGTTGCAAGTTTAGCGAAACCTTGTTTTAGCAAAAAATTACGTGCATAACCATCAGCAACCTCTTTAACCTCTCCTTTTTTTCCCTTTCCAGCAACCGTTTGTAAAAATATAACTTTCATAGAAAAAATAGATAAAAATAGCCTTTCTGTATACTTATCCTACCATTTACTTGATTTTTTAGCAAAACTTTGCTAAGATGACAATAATATTATGTCATACTGAGTCAAATTCCGACGCGAATACTGGATGTAATCGAAGTATACCCTACTTAATACGATATTCACAGGGGATCCTTCGACTCATTCCGTTTCACTTCATTCGCTCAGGATGACAATCTAAATACTTTTACTATGAAATCAGGACTCGTTGTACTTGTTGGACGTTCAAACGTCGGAAAATCTACTTTACTCAATACGCTCGTTGGTACAAAAATTGCTGCAACGAGTTTTCGTGCGCAATTAACAAGAAATGTTATTCATGGCGTATTGAACATGCCAGATGGTCAAGCAGTATTTGTTGATACCCCAGGTGTTTTTAAAGACAAAAAAAATGCACTTACTGCAAAATTAACAGGAAAAGTAAATACAGCGCTTCGAGATATCGATGTAATTGTATATGTTGTTGACCCAACACGCGAAATTGGAACTGAAGAAAGAGCAGTATATGGAATGATTCGTCATATTGATAAACCAAAGATTTTGGTGATTAACAAAAGTGACATGTCTCCTGAAGAACGCAAACATCAAGCATCATACGAAGCATGGACTGATGATTTTGATGCCGTAATTCCACTTTCTGCTCTTCGTGCAAGTCACATTCACCCACTCAAAGAAAAAGTCATGGAGTTACTTCCAGAAGGACATCCATTTTATGAGGGAGACCAACTCACAAATATTGATAATGAATTTTGGATTGCAGAGCTTATTCGTGAAAAAATCTTCTCAGTACTTGATAAAGAGGTTCCCTACTCTGTTGCTGTAGAAGTTGATACCGTTGAAGAAAAAATAACAGAAACAGGCAAAGAAATCTTTTCTATTTCTGCACGTATTTTAACTGATCAAGATCGATATAAACGCATGATTATAGGAACAAAAGGAACCCGAATCAAAGAAATTGGTCAAATGGCACGTAAAGAATTAGAACAAGCATTAAATAAAAAAATATTTTTATCACTTGAAGTAGAGGTCGATCAACATTGGGTAGAAAGATTATAATCATCTATATTTCTTATGACAGAAATAAGACGCACCAGCGATATATTTAGTACAGACGAAAAAAGATATATCATCGATCAAATTATTCGTTTTTTTGAAGAAGAGCGAGATGAAGAAATTGGGATGATTGCCGCAGAGCAAATCCTTAACTTCTTTTTAGATACTGTTGGCAAAGAACTCCTCAATCACGGAAGACAAGAAGTCAAAGATCTCATGGCTAGCAAATTTACTGATATTGAACTCGATATTGAGGCATTATTACAACAATGAAAATTCTCCCCCTACGAGGGGGAGTTAGAGGGGGTCCATCTTTGCAATTAAGATTGGAGTAGATTAATCCTTCATTATACTCTCCGGAAGACCCCACCTAACCTCCCCTTATAGGGGAGGAATAAAAAATACATATGCAAAAAGAACCCTTTGCTGGAGACAAAAAAGTTGGTCAATCAATACTCGGGCCGCTTGAGAAAAAAGCGATCGATTTTTTGGTACCTAAACTCCCAATGTGGATGACTTCTGCTCGACTTACCATGACAACAATCATATGGAGTCTTGCTATTATCTTAGGGAGCCTTGCTGCTGAACATTGGGATGTCAATTGGCTTTGGCTTGTATCAATGATGATTTTTATGCAATATGTTACTGACTCACTCGATGGATCTCTTGGTAAATACCGTGGCGAAGGCCTTATTAAATGGGGCTACTACATGGATCATTTTCTTGATTATATCTTTTTGGCTTCTATTGTTATCGGCTATGGATTTTTTCTTCCTGATCAATTAAAATATCAACTATTCTTTGTTTTTGCAGTATTAGTTGGCTTTATGGTCAATTCATTTTTAGCAATGGCTGCGACAAATAAATTCCGTATTACCCACATGGGCATTGGCCCCACTGAAATTCGCCTTGTTTTTATTATCATTAATACAATGATTATTTTCTTCGGAAAAACCCATGTCGCCTTTTTACTCCCATACGTACTTATCGCAGCTTTTATTGGATTATGCTATATTGTATATATAACCCAAAAAGATATTTGGGCAGAAGATAAAAAAGCCTTACATTCTTAACCGATATTTTATGACTCTTTCTTTATACAATTCCCTCACAAAACAAAAAGAAGAATTTACCCCTATCCATGATCACGAGGTTTCTCTTTATGCATGTGGACCAACCGTGTACCATTATGCACACATTGGAAATTTACGGACCTATGTGTTTGAAGATATCTTGCGTCGCGCACTTCGTTTTAATGGATACAAGGTAAAACACGTCATGAATATTACTGATGTGGGCCATTTGACTGATGATGCTGATGATGGAGAAGACAAAATGGAAAAAGGATCACAGCGTGAAGGAAAAACGGCCTGGGAAATTGCTGAATTTTATACTGATGCATTTAAACATGACATTGCGCTTCTTGATATTTTAGAACCAAGTATTTGGGCAAAAGCCACTGATCACATTGATGAACAAATTGTGCTTGTCCAAACACTTCTCGATAAAGGCTTTGCCTACCAAACAAATGAAGGCATCTATTTTGATACAACAAAAGTAAAAGACTACGGTAAATTAGTAGATTTACATAAACAAGAATTACAAGCAGGTGCACGTGTTGATCTAGGAGAAAAAAAGAACCCACATGATTTTGCCCTTTGGAAATTTACCAAAGAAGAAGAAAGCCGACAAATGGAATGGGATGCCTTCTTTAAAAAAGGATTTCCTGGATGGCATGTTGAATGTTCTGCAATGAGCATGAAATATCTTGGTGACCATTTTGATATTCACTGTGGTGGTATTGATCACAAACCAGTGCACCATACCAATGAAATCGCACAAACCGAAGCAGCTACTGGCAAAAAACCATGGGTCAATGTTTGGATGCATGGTGAATGGCTTATTGTTGATGAAGGCAAAATGTCAAAATCAACGGGTGACTTTATTACACTCCAAACACTGGTAGAAAAAGGATACGACCCACTCGCCTACCGCTATTATTTACTCCAAGCACATTATCGCAAACAAATTAATTTTAGCTTTGAAGCACTCGATGCTGCAGCACAAGGATTAAAAAAATTACGCCAACATGTAAACAAACTTACTCCTTCTACTAATGTAGACCCACATATACGAGAACTTTTCAACAATGCAATTAATGATGATTTAAACACACCAGAAGCACTAGCTATTCTTTGGACGGCAATTAAAGAAGGAAGCATTGATCTTAATATGCTTGTCGAATTTGATAAAGTACTCGGACTACACCTCCACCAACCAGAAAAAGATATAGGAATTTCTGAAGACATTCAAACATTAGTTGATGCTCGCGCACAAGCCCGAACAGATAAAAACTGGGCAGATAGTGATAAGCTCAGAGATGAAATATTTGCCAAAGGATATATTGTAGAAGACACAGCTGATGGGCAAAAAGTTTTTGCTAAGTAACAATTATATTGTCATCCTGAGTGGAGCGTAGCGGAGTCGAAGGATCCCCTACATAATTTTAAAATAATATTTTATCTCTAAACAATTCTTATGACTAAACCATGCTTTTTTTGCGACATCCAAACCCAAGATGACACAATGCGTTTTGCAGAAAATGAATATTTTTTTGCACGCTATGATGATTTTGCCATTAGTAAAGGACATTGTGAAATCATTCCCAAAAAACATATCGTTTCTTTTTTTGATTTAAATCAAGAAGAACGAGAAGCCTTTTATGCACTCATTTCAGAAGCAAAGACTATTATCGATGCTGCGCACAATCCAGATGGATATAATATTGGTATTAATGAAGGCGAAGCCGCTGGCAGAACACAACACCATCTTCACATTCACTTAATCCCCCGCTATATTGGTGATGTAGAAAATCCGCGTGGTGGTGTTCGACATATTATTCCAAAAAATGCAGATTATATTCCTGATTTAAAAGAAATGAAAGGAAGAGAACAATATGCAGAATAAACAAGAAATAATCCAAAAAACAGTTGATTTTGTCAAAGAATCATTAGCTGATGCTGAAGGTGGGCATGATTGGTGGCATATTTATCGTGTATGGCAATTATCCAAACATATTGCAGAAACAGAAGAAGTTGATATATTTGTCGTAGAACTTGGTGCATTACTTCATGATATAGCTGATTCAAAATTTCATAATGGTGATGAAACCGTTGGCCCACAAAAAGCCAGAGTATTTTTACAATCTCTTGATGTTAATAAAGAAATTATTATTCATATTGAAAACATTATTACACACATTTCTTTTAAAGGTGGCAAACATGCTCAAACATTTAAATCAATAGAACTTGATGTTGTACAAGATGCAGATAGACTTGATGCCATGGGTGCAATTGGAATAGCAAGAACCTTTAATTATGGAGGGCATACACAAAGAGAAATTTACAATCCAGAAATTCCACCAAATCTAAACATGACAAAAGAAGAATATAAACATAGTACCGCCCCAACACTTAACCATTTTTATGAAAAACTTCTTTTACTCAAAGATAGAATGAATACAAAAACGGGCACTTCTATCGCAAAGCATCGACATACCTTTATGGAACAATTTCTTGATGAATTTTATAAAGAATGGGAAGGGGAGAAATAATATTGAAAAATAACCGACGATTTGGGTACTATTCTACAAAAGTAAAAGATAATTGTTATTATAGAGATAATATCCAAATTTCTTCAGCACTACAAGGAAAAGGCATCGGAACATACATCATGAATAAAATCGAAAAAGAAGCAAAACAATTGAAAAAACACTGCATCCAACTAACAGTATTTAAAGATAATCCTGCAAAACGTCTCTATGAAAAGACAGGATTTAGCATCATAGAAAATAAGGGTGGCTCAGTGTTAATGGAGAAAAAAGTCTAGTATATCGCCTACTTGACAAAACACTTAAAATATGCTATATCGGAGTATCTTATTTATAAATAATATCATAATATATGAGAAACCTCATTATCGCACTCCTTGTTGTGTCAGTAGGATTTAATGTATATCTTGCCGTACAAAAAGGACAGATTCCTTTTGCCTCAGCATTAACGGGTGCAAATGAAGTAGCAGAAGAAGAAACTGAAACAACTGTAGTTCCTGAAACAACAACGGCTGAAGAAACATCAGTAACATTCTTCCAACGTGAAGGAAACACTTGGATACTCTACACCCTTACAGGTGAAGGAAAAGAAAAAACAGGCCTTCGTGTTGCAGTAGAGCCAAATAAAGAAGCACAAGGACAAACAGAACAAATGTATGCGACAATCTCTCCAGATGGAAAAAAAGTTGCATATATGCAAAAACCAGCATGGCCACATCAAATACACGTTGCCAACATCGATGGTTCTCAAACAAAAGAATTAATTGCTTGGGGAGAAGATTTAACTCCAACACATGCAAGTATTGAAAACCAATTCGTTTGGTCAGCAGATAGTACTACTGTGAGCTACGCAATCAGTAATGAAAACTGTTTTAGAGATGAAGGAACAGTGAGTACAAATATTATCTCAGAAAGTATTGTATCTGGTGATGAAAAAAAAGTAACAACAATGAACAATAGTTGTACTGATCATAGCAATGGTGCAAACACTGTGTTGCTAAAATAAAAATATACTTTAATATAAACACTCTCTAGAAGTTATTTAGAGAGTGTTTTTTTGTATTTAAAAAGTGTCGCAAGATTACGACACTTCATCTCCTTTCAAGGTTCAACGTTTGTCTCCAAAAAATTTCATCTTCCACCTTCGCCACATAATGTGATCTGTAATTGCATCACATGCAGCATAGATCATATCTATTCGATTCATATAGATTAATTGACTCTTCCTCTTTTCCCCTGTTTCTATACACGTTAATGTACAAATATATGCACCGCCACTCGTGTATATTGATATAAGATAACCATCTCTTGTTTTTAGTTCCTCCACATATTGAGAGGCTTTCTTCCAACGAGGGCTATCTATTATTCGCTCATTAACTCCCCTACGAGAAAAAAAGAATTGATGCAAATCATGTGCTAACTGATTGTTTTTAGTGATATATCCAGCACATATTTTCCCCACCCTTATTTTTCCAGAATGATCGGGATGTCTCAAAACGTGAACATAACGAATTTGTCGAAGTTTACACCATTCACACGTTATTCTTTGTTCCTCCAAATCACATAACCCTACATGATACCAACCATACTCAGGATACACTGGTGGTGGCAAAGCCATCTTTATTTCCTCCTTGTTGTTAATATAAAAAAGCTACCATATTTCACAAAAAAAGTCAAGTGATTCACCTTGAAAAATGCAAAAAAATCATATATACTAGTACTACATGAACATCAAAAAACTGTGGTCTTCATATACCCATTGGTATATGGCAAAAAAACGAATTCATGGTCTCGACTTTTTAAGAGGAGTGGCCATTTTTTTCATGTTAGTCACACATATTAATGCGGTATTTATTACAAAAGGTAATTACGCGCTCGATAAACTCAGTTGGTTTGGTGCAACATGTTGTTTTTCTGCATTTTTATTTTGCTTTGCCTTTATTTATGGCAAACAAATTACAGCAAACAAATGGGATACAAAAAAACAATGGAAACGATTTGGACAAATTATCCTTGTCTACTATATTTCGGCACTCCTTGCTGCATTTTTTCTCTATCCCCCACTCTCTTTAGCAGAAACAGGAGAAATTCTTATTCTCAAACACATCCCGCTCTATACAGAATTTATTCTTGCCTTTGCCCTCTACATTTTGCTTATTATTCCGTTTAGACCTGTACTCAAACAGATAAGACGCTTCCCTATTGCAGCAATTATCTTATCGATTTTTGTATACGTACTGAGTAGATGGCTCTATACTATTGATGTACCGACATGGTTTGTCACAACAAAAGCATTATTTGTAGGTGATGCACACATGCATACCTTTGGCGTTTTGTCTTACGCACCAATATTTATGCTTGGTTTTCTCTTTGGCGCACTCAAAGACAATGCATACAAAAAAAATCTACTGTATACGCTCTTTGGACTATCTAGTATTGCTGCCAGTATATTACGTCTCACCGATTATTCCTTGTGGTATCGTTTTCCACCGTCTAGTTTATTTTTACTCTATGGTGTTGCATACATCCTGGGTTTGCTTCTTCTTTATCCTTACCTAAAAAAGATTCGCCCACTGCATCAATACATGCTTTTTTTAGGGCAAAATGCACTAAACATTTTTATACTCAACATTATTGTTATACTTGGCTCTTTTTTTCTATTTCATCATCAAACAATTGCACATACATATATTTTATTATTATATATCTCTCTTATTGGAGCTATTTCCCTTCTCGTTATGTTTTTACAAAAATATACACATAGAAAACAACGACGATTCTTCAAAAAAAAGAAAAGTATTATTTTTCTTTCTCTTCTTGCTATTGGACTATTTGGATTTGCAGTATCCTTTGTTGTTTCTTTTTTCTCTCATCCTGAATCTAATCCATTCGCTCGCATTATACTCCCAAACACAAATGTGTGTGAATTAGTAGAGCGTGATGACTCAAACATTGTTGCTGTTTCTTTAGACAAAACCTGGCTGCTATTAGGCGATGAGTTTACACAAGAAGAACAGACACTGACACTCAATATTACACTCAATGATTCTTTTAATTTTACTTACCCTGAGCAAACAATTAGAGCAATTCGCTTTGAACTTTTTACTACAAATAACACCAGTACAAGTATTATTGAAGAATTCATTCCAACGTCTACCCCACAAATATATGATATGGAGCAAATAATTGATGGGGCAAAACTGTTACCTGGAGACTATATTGCACAACTCACTCTTTCATTTGATTGTGGAGATATTACACAATTAACAGACATATTTCATATTTCTTATCCCTATTATGTATTATGGTCTATTGATTGGGAAGGTTATGATATGAAAAACGAATTTTTAGATGAAATGGCTCGTTTTAGTGATGAATATGGCATACCAATGTCACACTTTTTTAATCCACGTCTACTCATGACGGCAAGTATTCCACAAGAAAGAAAAGACTATATTGTGGGTTGGGTCAAAAAACGATTACAAGAAAATGGTGGTACAGACAGTCTCGATTTACATATCCATATGTTTTACGATTTAGCAAAAGCAATGGATATTGAAGTACAAAAAGAAATTAAAGTTGCATTAACACCAACATCAAGCATACAAATGACCACAACAACACTTCCACAATGGGGCTACTACCTCCCCGATGGTTATGACATTCCATTCTCCAGTTTAAGTAAAAAAGATACCGGTAAAGCACTCCAGTATGCGCTAGACATATTTAAACGCAATAATCTTCCTCGCCCAACAGCATTTCGTGCTGGTGGCTGGTTTGCTGATAGCGAAACATTACAGGTATTAGAAGAGTACAGTTTTCTTATTGATACATCAGGAAGAACCGCCTATACTTTTGGAACAAACAATATGGCTGGCGATTGGCATCTTGCAGCCAATTCACAACCCTACCGCCCAAACCGTTTTGATCAAAATGCAAAAACAGCTCCTCAAATACAATTATGGGAATTCCCTAATAATGGGGCTGACTCTTGGTGGTCAAGTACACAAGAACTGCTTGATCGATTTGAACAAAACTGGCCTACGCGACCAGAAGTACTCACACAAAAAACAACGATCGTTTATCTGAGTCACCCCGAATGGTTTGATCGTGATACACCAAAATTAAATGAACTATTTCCACATATTGATCAATATAGCTATCTCAAAGATGCAGGACCAGTACTCTATATCAATTTTGATGATCTCTACCACATTTGGGGCATAACAAACACCATTAAATAATACCTAAATTATGATGGGAGAAAACATACTCAATTTCATGACCTTTTATATTGTCAACTTTAATATAAAAGTCACCATTATTCTTATACTCTTTTTAATTATTCTTGGCATATACCTTATTCTTTTTCTCACCCATTTTTATAGTAAAAGTATTGATGTATTTTTACCAAAAGAAAAAGTGCCTAAAGAATTTTTGCTCGCCATTACTACGGTATTATTTGTTTTTCTCATATCATTTATTTTGTCTTGCCTTTTACCAAGACCATACGCATATCTCAAAGAAATTAAACCACAAGGCCACATGCAAGAGGCACATATGCCGATTGCTATTGGTTTTAATCGCCCAGTCAAACAAGAAGATTTAACTCTACATGTTTCTCCTGAAATAAAAGGAGAATGGGTATTTACCAATGTCTTTTCAAAAGATACCTCACTAAAAACACAAGCAACATTTTACCCAGAAGAATCATTTCTTCCTGAACAAAAAATTGTTGTCTATATTGTTGGCCTTACTCGCCTACTTCCAGGCGGAGAATTACATGAACAGTCCTTAGAATTTTTTTCTCCAGATATACCCAATCCACAGTCTGTTTCTCCTCAAGATAACAGTACTGATGTTGCTATAGATGATGATATCGTCATTACTTTTGATGCACCGCTCCTTCAAAGTGTTGATTGGGAATTTCAAATTGAACCAATAGTTCCCTTTAGCGTAGAAAAAACAAATGACACGACATACACCCTAAAAACAAAAGAACCTTTTTTTCAAGATACAAACTACACTCTTACACTCAGACGCAGGATAAATACATATAATACTGAAGATTTTTCACCCATCTATACCAGTAATGTCGAAACAGTTTCTACGACAAAATTTCATACGGTTTCTGCCCCACTTATTGATACCGCATCTCCTCGTGGAACAGCAGTAAAAGCAAATGAGTCAATTCGTATTGTTTTTGATAGCAACATGGATACAGAACAAGTAGATACACATATACAAATCTCTCCAAGCACAACAGGCCACATTGTTTGGGAAGATGAAAAGACTTTTATATTTACTCCAGAAGAACCACTCAAAAAAGACACAGAATATATTATTTCTCTTCCAAAAGGATTACGTAATGCCTCAGGTGGCCAAACCGAAGAAGATATAGAGCTTCGTTTTCACACACTTGGTGCAGTTGAAACAAAAAGTATTAGCCCACGCCATGGTGCTTACGGTGTTGATATTTATACCAAACAAATTGTTATTGCTTTTAATCAAGAAGTGGACCACAACTCAGCAGAACAATCCTTTTCTCTTACTCCACATATTCCTGGTGCATTCTCATGGAGTGGAAACACCATGACCTATACACTCGGGGAAACACTTCCCTACTCAACAACATATACCATTCATCTCAATGCAGGAATTAAAAGCCTCTATGGAGATAATTTAGCACACAATATCAATACAACATTTACCACTAAAAATAAAACATTTTCCCTTGATATTCCTTTATATCACCAAGCAGAAGATTTTACTTGCAATATCTCTGCAACCCGCATGGTACTTGCTTATCGAGGAGTCAACTTAAGCGAGGCACAAATTAAATCATCTATTGGTGTAGGTGGCAATCCCGATGCCAACTGGGTTGAAGGGTATGGTGTTCATTGGGGTCCTGTTGCCAACTATATTTCTCAATATAGAAGAGTCGCAATTAAAACAGGATGGAATATTGCAGAACTTGCCCACGAAGTAGAACAAGGTAATCCTGTAATTATCTGGTGGCATAATAATTATAGCGGAAGTGGTGCCTTTACTCTTGAATCAGGTGCAACAGGATACAAAGGAATGCACTCAGAAGTCGTCAAAGGATTTATTGGAGATGCAAAAAACCCAATTTCTTTCATCAGCAACGATCCATGGCGTGGCGTCCGTACTCATACCGCACAAAGTTTTCTTGCCACCTGGAATTATCTTGGATATACTGCTATTGTTGTGTACTAATCACTCAAAATATTATCAGCAAATTCTCCCCCTATTAGGGGGAGTCAAAGGGGGTTTATCTTTGCAATATAGATGGATATTGGATAATCTTCCTTTATTCCCCTTCGAAAGACCCCACCTAACCTCCCCTTATAGGGGAGGAATAAACATATTTATTATTAATATCTTTAACATGCTTACACTCACTCGCCCACTGACATTTTTTGATCTAGAAACAACAGGTGTTGATCCATATAACGATCGCATTGTTCAAATTGGGGCAATTCAACTCATGCCGGATGGAACAAAAAAAGAAAAAGAATGGCTCGTCAATCCAGGAATGCCTATCCCAAAAAGTGCCAGCGATATCCATGGAATTACCAATGATATGGTTCAAGATGCTCCACGCCTTGGTGATATTATTGCAGAATTACAAGAATGGTTTATTGGTGTTGATCTTGGAGGATATAATGTCAAAAATTTCGACATTCCATTACTGATACAAGAATTTCAACGCATTGGTCTTATGTTTGATATAGAAAACATATCTATTGTTGACGCAATGAAAATATTTCAAATAAAAGAACCAAGGACATTAGCAGCTGCATACCAAAAATTTTGTGGCAAAGAACTTGTAGATGCCCACAATGCCATGGTTGACATTACCGCATCTCTTGAAGTACTTTACGGGCAAATGAATACCTATGATGACTTACCAGCAACTCCTAAAGCGCTTCATGAATTTTGTTTTCCAGAAGATCCAAATGCATATGATGCTGAAGGAAAATTATTATTTGTTGATGGCGTTCTCACCATTAATTTTGGAAAAAACAAAGGAAAAACACTTCAAGAATTAGCACTGAACGATCCAGGATATTTAGAATGGATTAATAAAGGTTCTTTCTCTGATCCAGTAAAGCAAGCAGTTCGAAAAGTATTAGGATATAAATAATACGAGACAAAAAAAGAACGAAAATACTTCCGTTCTTTTTTTGTTATACTCAATATGTAATTATACTTTACAATAATTACAATCTTTTTTATGAGAAAGTACTAGATAAATTGCAGATAGTCCAACAAGAACATAGATAATTCGAGAAAGCAATGCTCCTTGTCCACCAAATAATTCTCCAACATCCCATCCAAATAATCCGACAAGTAACCAATTTAATCCACCAATAATTAACAATAAAAATGAAATCATATGTACAACTTTATTTTTCATGTATTCCACCCCCTCTCTATATTTTAGATAATAATATCTCTATATAGAGTATATCATGATTTACAAAGTAACGCCATTTCAATTGCCGTTTGCCCCCACGGATATCCATGATTTGATTCTCCTTGTGAACGCGCCTCTGCTTGTGCTTCGTTTAAACAAGTCAGTATACCAAACACTACCGGAACACCACTAATGATGTTTAAATCTTTAATACCCAAGCTCACAGCCTCAGAGATATATTCAAAATGAAGACTCTCCCCTTTTATTAATACACCAATACATACTATTGCATCTACTTGATTGGTGTCAATTAAATGTTTTGCTCCATACATGACCTCATACGCTCCCGGTACCTCTAACTCTACCACATCTTTTGCGAGCACTCCACTATCATACAAAGCTTGCAATACTCCCTGCGCAATAGGATCAGTATATTGACTATTCCATCGCGCTTTTACAATACCAATACGTAACCCTTCACCATTCACTGGTTCAAATGTAATTCCTTTTGTCATATCTCGCCTATCTTAAAAATATATTTATTTTTCTTCTAATGAATAGAGTAAATAACATACACAATCTATACTCTGTTTATTTTTTTGATAATGAGAACAAACTCCCCCAGAATGACCCTATAGAGCAGTTCAGTATTAAAAAAATAAATAGAGTATATCCGTAAACAACTAAATCTGAAATACATCATTATTTCTTAGCCAAAACCCGTTCCGTCGTATCAACAATCGCTTGCGTCATCGGATCAATTTCAATATTCACCTTATCTCCTATTTGCTTTTTTCCTAAACCCGTTTTTTCAAGCGTCTCTGGAATCAAACAAAGTTGAAACAATCCTTCTTGTACTGAAGGCTCAACAACAGTTAAACTAATCCCATCAATAGCAATAAATCCTTTATGTAACATATATTTCATCCACTCTTCATCAACATGAATCGTCATCCGCACATCATGATCTTCTCTAGTAAACGCAACGACTTCTCCTTGTGTAGCAATATGCCCAGATAATAAATGCCCGCCAATTTCATCACCCATGTGCGCTGCTCGCTCAACATTTACATAGTCTCCAACAACTTTTTTTCCAAGTGTTGTAACTAATAATGTTTCTTCCATCACATCAAAGTAACCAATATTCCCTTCTATTTCAACAATGGTTAAACATACCCCATCAACAGCAACGCTTGCACCAATAACGATGTTTAACAAAAATTGATTATCAAAAAGTAAGGCCATTCTACAAATTCCTTCTTTTTTGTCTATTAATTGTATTTGAACATTCCCCCGCACAATCCCAGTAAACATAACTACTTTTTCTTAAAAAAATTCTTTACTTTTTCTATATCAGCAGCAATTTTTTCTTTCATTTCCTTTTTTGAAGAACAAGACACCAAATCACTTACTTTTTCTTGTGGATCAATGGCAATACGTTCACCATAAATATCTCCAAAAAAATCAATAATATATACTTCTACTTTATTATGACGTGTATTAATAATTAATGCCCCATGATATTTTTTCTTTTTGAGAACCACAATAGCAGCATAAACTCCTTGTTCTAAGCCACTGTCTTTTGGATCTTTATTAATATTTGCTGTCGGAAACCCAAGGATTCTTCCAATACGGGCACCGGCAATGACCTCTCCACATAACATACATTATTGTTGTAATAATTCTAATGCTTTTTGTACTCCTAAATCAATAATATAGTCTTCATGATCTTCTGGAAGTGATTCATCAAATGAAATCATCTCATCTAATATAATATCTGGTTCAACACCAATGCCATTAATTTCTCGACCAAGTGGTGTTAACCATTTTGCAATCGTAATTTTAATAGCAGATCCGTCTGGTAATACTTCAAATTCTTGTACAGACCCTTTCCCAAATGTTTGCTCCCCGACAATCGTTGCAACACCATAGTCTTGAAGTGCTCCTGCAACAATTTCAGATCCAGATGCCGTTCCTCCATCAACCAATACAATCGTTGGCATACCGAGTAAGCGTTTGTTTCCTTTACGCATGTAGGCTTCTTTTTTGTCATCTTTAAATGCTTCAAGTACAATACTTCCTTCATCCACCCACTCACTTGCAACCATGACAGAACTATCTAAAAATCCACCTGGGTTACTGCGTAAATCAAGAATCATACCATCTGGAGTCTCTAACAACATATCATCCAGTGCTGTATAAAATTCACTTAAGGTATCTTCATTAAAATGACTGATACGCATATAAGCAATATTGTTTTCTTTCATTTCAAAACGAATGGTTGGCACATTAATAGTATCGCGCGTAATACTAATATCTAAACTTTCAGCCTCATCACGCAATACACCTAAAACCACTTGTGTCCCTCGTGGCCCACGAATATGTGTTACCGCTTCTTCAACACTCAAACCATAGGTATCTTCTCCATCAATCTTTAAAATTTTATCACCTGGTTTTACTCCAGACTGCATTGCAGGAGAATCAGGTAATGGTGCAACAACAGTCAGCTGACTTTCTCTTAAACCAATTTCAGCCCCAATACCTTCAAATTCACCACTTAAACTCTCTACAAAATCACTTGCATCTTTTGGTGGAAAGTACACAGTGTAGGGATCATCGAGTCCTGCAACTAATCCTTCAATTGCCCCATAAAATAATTGAGTATCATCCACCGGTTGATCAACATGTTTTTCTTTCAACATGTCCCACACGTCCCAAAATTGGTCAAAATCAACCTTTTCTGAACGTGTTTTGCTATACAAATCAACGACTTTGGTAATTTCTACATCACCTTGTGCATTAAGTAATTCTTTTTGCAATCCTTTTGCAGAACCATATAAATACCCTCCTGCAAATGCAAACATCACCATGAGGACCGCCCACACAATAATATTTCTTTTGTTTAATTGTCCATGTGTTTGCTTTGAGACCATATAAAAATATTATTATGCAATAAGTCTAATCTACTCGTGTAATGTCAACACCTAATCCTTGTAATTTTTCAACAACATCTTCATAACCACGTTCAATCATATATGAATTACGAAGAACGGATTGTCCTTTTGCTGCAATCATCGTAATAAGCACTACCATTGCAGGACGAATACCTGAGGGGGACATAACTTCATTTCCTTTGAGTACGGTTTTTCCTTCAACAAATACACGATGTGGATCAACAAGAAATACCTTTGCCCCAAATTTTTGTAACTCTAAATAATAAATTGCCCGATTTTCATATACCCAATCATGCACCAATGTTCTTCCTTTTGCTTGGGTAAGTATCGGTAAAAAAAATGGCAAATTATCAATATTTAATCCAGGAAATGGTCGACCATAAATTTTATCTTCGAGTGCAACTAATTCAGATGGACAAAGAACAATATCAACAATATCAAAATGTCCATTCTGTGATTTCCTTTTATTTTTTAATACATATTTTTGTCCCATCACAGAAAGCTTTTCAAGTTCTAACTCTAAAAATTGAATAGGACAATTCTCAATAGTCATTGTTGAATGCGTTGTCACTCCTAAAGAAATCCAAGTCATTGCGACAATTGGATCAGGCATAATAGTGTATTCAACTGATTTCAATTTTTTCACACCAATAATTTCTAAAGTCGTTGTACCAATTCCCTCTATTTTAGCCCCAGCTGCTTGTAAAAAATAACACACATCTTGTACCATATAATTTGATGAGGCAAATTTAATGACCGTTTTACCCGGCGCAAGCACTGCTGCCATAATAGCATTTTCTGTCGTAGTATCCCCTGATTCAAACATAACCAAATTTTCAACAGCAGTAATCTTTTTATTTTTCACTTCATAATAGTGCGCTGTTGACTTTACACTCACACCAAATTTTTCTAAGGCATAAAGATGTGGGCGCACAGTACGCTCTCCTAATTTACACCCACCACTTTTATAAATTTTATACTCTTTTACTTGTGTTGCAAGTGCCCCAAACAACATAAGCGATGAACGCATACGTTTTGACGCCTGTTTATCTAGATCAGCCATCTTTAATGTTCCTGAACTATCGATACGTAAACTATTGTCTCCTTCCCACACACAAGAGACACCAATACTTTTAAACACCTCAAGCATGCGCTCAACTTCTTGAATACGTGGCATATCATGAAGGGTTACTTTACCTCGTACCATAAGTGATGCACACAAAATACCCATTGCTGCATTTTTTGCAGAAGATGTTGCAATACTCCCTTGTAATTTTTTTCCTCCGTTGATAATAAATTTAGCCATATGTGGCGATATTAATTAGCTTCCTCCCCTATGAGGGGAGGTTAGGTGGGGTCCTCTTTGCAATATATACTTCCCCTGTCATCCAGACCCCCCTAACTCCCCCTCATAGGGGGAGAATTCTCATTTAAATTAATTGAATTTTTTATGTAATTATGATACTATTGTACACAAAAGCCCACTAAAAATCAAGTTCTATGAAATACCCTCCTTACTACATCAACCGCCCATGGCGTATTACTATTATGCTCTTGCTTATTAGTACTTTTTTTATTGTTTCTCCTATTCTCATCTTATATACCGAAGGATACCGCTATGACTGGGAATCACAAACAGTACTGACCACAGGAGTGCTGAGTATTGATATTGAACCAGATGATGCCCGTGTATTTATAAATAATCAAATAATCAAAGACCCTATTCCTATTCGTTTAGCTGATTTAAGCCCAAATAATTATACTATTCGCTTAGAAAAAGACGGCCACCATACTTGGGAAAAATCCATGATCATATCAAGCAACCAAACAACATATATTAATAATATTACCCTTCCTGAGCTTCATGGTCACAACCCTCATTTACTTGGTGCAAGCAAAGCAATAATTTCTCCCAATAGTAAATATATTGCTTACACTCAAGACAATCAGCTTCTTGTAGCAAATAATGCTTCTCCTGATACTATTTTATATACGTTTAAAGCCAACGCATCTCAAATAGAAAAAATAGATTGGGCCCCTCATGATGATTTCTTCATGGCACATACCACATCCACTCTTACCCTTCTTGATCCATCTCTCCCACAAGAAGCACAAACCTTTGATATTATCTCCCCACTACATACCCAATGGGAAGAAAACAACACCCCAGCGCTATTCATTTCAGAAGAAAAAAGTATTTATGAATTAAATAGAGAAGGCAAACAGTTAAAAACACAAACATCTTCAACTCTCTGGTATATTGATAGAAAAAATAATCTTTGGGAGTATGATGCTCAAAAAAACAAACTCTTCAGTGAGCAATACACTATATCTCTTGATCAAGCAATAGATACTATTATAGCAATTGATGACAATAAAATTCTTCTTCAATATAAAGATACACTGACCATTATTCATGACTACCAAAAAGAAACACAAATGGTGCAAACACTCAACACCACACACACCCGCTACTTATCATCTCGTGATGAATGGCTGGCGTGGTCTCCATGGGAGCTCTGGGTTATGCCTCATGACGAAGAAGCAACACTACGTTTACGAACAAGTGAACATATTCAAGATGTAGCACTTCTCTACAAAGAAGGAACACTTCTTTTGAATACAAACAAAGGACTTATTGCTTTTAACCCAAACCCACTTTACTATACGATGCAAGAATTAATCACGGATAATTCTATCAGACATATTTGGACGCAAACAAAAGAACAACATATCTATTTTTCTGATATTGATGACAACATCTATAGCTTGAAATATTAATATCAATCAAAAAGATCCTTCAACTATATGAAGGATCTTTTTTTGTTTATAAATGCCCTTATATCGCCATTGCTTTCTTTAAGATGACAATGTTTTCTTTATTTTCAGCAATTTGTTCTGTATGTTCTTCTTGTGTATCATTTAATCTATTATAGCTTGATTTATGTGATGCATTTTCTGTTTCGTATTTTTTGTCTTTTTTTAATAAGAAATCCACACCACTCTTAACTGTACTCATGTCTGTTTGTAGTGTATCAATCTTTTGATTATGCTCTTTCAATAATTCAGTATTATTTGTTACCTGAATTGCAATGTTATCTAATAATTCATCTTGTTTACTAAATTGCGCATCTACCTTTTGAGTATATGCCACAAATGCTTGATAAAACCCTTGTAATGTAATGTCTCCTTGTTTCATAAAATAATTGAAATATATAGTATGCTGACTATAGCATAGATATGGTGAAAAATCAAATATAACTATTACTGATTAAACCATTGTTTGATAATTTCTTCTGCTGGTTTATTTCGTACACTTGGTGAAATACTAATACGAACCTTTACATCAGGATCCATCGCATTATCCCACCACATAGCACTCACATTTACTCGATCAATTAATTGTCTTTGAGATACGGCTTCAAAAAATGCCTGCCATGCATCAGCTTGATGATCCCAATCCTTTTGTATTGCCGCAACATCAGCATTACGAATATCATGAAACTCCGCAGCGCCCACATTGATTGCATTTGGGTAAGAAGATGGAGAGAAAAATACAGACATCTTTATCTCATTTTTTTCTGCATATTGTTCAAATCTATCTAATAATCGATCAATTCCAACTTTTATTTGTGCAGTACTCGCACCATCAACAACTGCAAAATTATCTACTAGCTGGTATACACGCACTTCTTGAATATCTGCATCTTTATAATAATCATATTTTCGCCAATCTTCTCTATCTGTTCTTCCTTCATGAATCACACCCCAAAAATCAATCTCCGTATGAATTTCTCCAGAAAACACTCCTCGTAATTTTGCAATAAGTTCTTTTTGCAAATCATTTGCTAATGCTTCTTGCCCAATAAACGTTGGTCCCATCCAATTTGGAGTAATACTTATGATATCTACCCCATATTTTTCATACAACTTTCCACGCTCAAGCAAACGTGCCTCCCATTTTTTAAAATAATCACGAATCCATTCTTCTGAATGCTCACTATTAAATGCAACATAATCTTCTTCTACACCCCCTTGAATTTCTCCAGTAAGCCCTTCTTTAATATATTTTCCAATATCAACAAAGGCCATGTTTTGCTTAATCCCCAACTTCAATCCTCGCTCATGGGCTGCTTTGGCTAATTTTTTGATATCTTTTTCTGTCATTGATTCATCACGCAAATCATTTGCAAATATTTCGTCAACAATCTCATAATCCAAACTCGCAAAATCTTCTTCTTTATGATTATATACCGCACGGTTAAAATCATGGACATATACTTCTTCAGCGCCCAACTCTTTTACACGATCAAAAGAACTCTCAATATTATTGCGAGTATTCTCTATCATAGAAAAATTGTAATTTCTCCCCCAAGTGTCTGCCATATTCACCGCCTTTGTTTGAGAAAGAACTTGTGTTTTTACATCAATATCATACACTGGCCGCTCAAATGTCTTATCTTCACACCACGGTGGCATCATCCATGGTCCTTGTGGTGGACATGCTTTAAACGCAAACATAAGCCCAACCACCAATACAACAAAACCTATGATAGCTGTAAAAATCTTTATGACTATTTTCATATATAAAAAATTAAA
>JAHJIX010000021.1 GCA_018823045.1 Patescibacteria group bacterium
AATTCTACAAATTTTGTCGGTCTCTCAATTTGAGAAAACGGCTTTAGAAAGCCTTTTGAGTAATACTGGATTACAGAAAGACGAACTCGACTTAGAAAAACAGCTTCCCTTAGCTATTTTTTAACGCAACACTAGTGCGTTTCGACATATCTGATGTTTTGTGGAGCGTAGCGGAACAAAATATGGGTGGAGGCTTTTGTATAAAAGCCGTAACCAGATATGCCGTGTTAGCTGATGTATTCCTTTTCTTTTGTTTTCTGATAAGAAAACTTGTTTTAAAAATTTTCAAATTTCTTTTTCCGTTTGAGGGAGGGGGAAGAGGGGAATTAAAGGGGTGAATTTCCCCTCCCTCAAACACCTTATTTGTTTTATTTAATAATAAGTTTGTCTGCAGAATAACTATTTTTGATTATCTTATCCTTTATTAAAACATTTTGAATTTCGTCAATAACTAAATTAAAATCTTTTGGAACTTCATCAAAAAATTCTATCTTCTTTAATGATTCGGTTAGCTCGCGTTCTGGTATTCCAATATGCGAAGATGCAACATTGATCACTTCTTTCTTTTGTTTTTTCCATATAGCTACTGATTTATTCCATACTTTCTTAATTTTTTCAATCTCGTTAGTTTTTTGTTTTAGCAATTTATTATTCACAATTAATACATCATACAGCACAGGATAATCTTTTGTTGTTTTTAAGATATTTATATTTGAAAGTTCTAGCGCTTTTTCAAGCCATGGTTCCCAAATAATTCCAGCGTCAATATTACCTGCAATAATTCCAGCTCCAATTTCAGAGCATTGCATATCTTTAATTTTTACATCTTTAGAGGTCATCTTTTCTTTTTGGAGAATGTATGACAGAAAAAATTCAGCTACCGACCCTTTCTCAAGTCCTATAGTTTTACCTTTTAATTCAGTTACAGATTTTATATTGGATTGTGAAACTAAAGCATCGCCACCAACTGAACGGTTTAATACACTTACTATTCTAAGATCTGATATTTTTGAGTGTAATTCGATAGCTTTATCTAGGGTAATATTTACTGCGTCTAGCTTTCCTTGTTCCCATAATTCTACTTTTTTCTTGTTGTCTTCAAAATTGATCTGCTCCACGTCAAGTGACTCATCGATAAACAGACCGTTGTCTTTTGCATAGTAAAGTAGAGTGTTTCCGGACCAAATATATAATCCCATTTTGAAAACATCAGTGTCTGTAACAATTCCTTCTTCTAAGCTTGCCTTAATTGATTCTGAACGAATGATGTAACTAATAAACTTTTTTAGTTTTATAAAATCATCATGAAATCTAATTTCAGATTTTCTAGGTCGTTTGATATTTACATTTACCACCTCTTTGACGGTTCCTGGATTTAATCCTAAAACGATAATTCGATCAGCTAAATATATAGCTTCATCAATATCATGAGTGACAAGAATCATTGTTTTTTGTTCTTCTTCCCATAATCTTGCTAAAAATTCTTGCATTTGAGATCTCGTTTGTACATCAAGTGCGCCAAAAGGCTCGTCAAATGCAATTAGGTCAGTCTGTTGCGCTATCGCTCTTGCAATAGCGATTCTTTGTTGCATGCCTCCTGAAAGTTTGTTAGGAAAATAATCCTTAACTTTATATAATCCAACTCGTTTAAGTAATTTATTAGTTTCGTTTTGTATTTCACCCTCGGATTTATTTTTGCCGTAAAATCCAATAGCGATATTTTCAAAAACATTCAACCAAGGGAAATTAGAGTATTGCTGAGAAACTAATGCAATCCTATTACTTTCTAAATATTTAGAGCTATCTAATCCATTGATTTTTATGTTGCCCTCGAATTCTTCATCTAAACCCGTTAAGCATTTCAAAATAGTACTCTTGCCTGATCCACTTGGACCAACTATACATACTATTTCACCTTTTTTCACATCAAAAGAAATATCTTTTATTGCGATAAAAGATTTATTTTCGCGATTATAGTAATGTTTAGTTAGTTTCTGAACTTCAAGCATAATTTTATGTTTTGTATTTGAAGATGTGCGGATATAGTTTTTTGAAGATATGATCTGAGAAAAAACCAATTATACCAATTACAACGATTCCTACATATAAATCCGGTATGTTAGAAAACCTTTGTGCTTCTTTGATCATATGCCCAATACCTGAATTTGCAGCAACTAATTCTGCGATAACGAGATAAGTCCAGCACCAACCCAAAGTTATTCGGGAATTATTAAATAATTGTGGGGCGATACTTGATAATTTTGTTTTTAGTACTTTATATCTACTGAAATTTAAAGTATGAGATAAGTCTAAATACTCTTTAGGAACATTATTTAAATCATCAATTACCAATAAAATAAGCTGGAAAAAAGTACCGATAAATAAAAGTGATATTTTAGCACCTTCTCCAATCCCAAAAAATAAAATTGTTAATGGAATAAGAGCTGGCACAGGTAAATATCTAATAAAGTCTATATACGGAGAAAGTAAGTCATGCAATTTTTTCCATGAACCCATCAATAGTGCGAGTGGGACAGCAATAACAAACGCTAATAAGAAAGCGACTAAAACTCGGAAAATAGAAATACCAATATCTGAAACAAAAGATTTTTCTAAAAACAACTTTTGTGTTGCTGTTAAAAAATCTTGTATTGTCGGAAAGAATATGGGGTTTATAAGTTCAATCCACGAACCCAAAATCCATAGTGACAGTAAAACCACTATGGAAATCGGGAAGACATAATTTCCTCTAAATAATTTCATGGAAATATAGATTTATTTATAACTTTTAATTGTCTTGTCTGACAATTTATCGCTTGATTTTACTCTTACGCCTGCTGAGTCGTTGCTTTCTAAAATGTCACCCACAAGATCAAAAGTTGCATAAGCGTTGTTGGCTTGTTTCTTATCAAATAATTTTTGATTATCTTCTAATGTTAACCAACTCATTCCTGATTTAATATCTTCCATTTCAGCTTTATCTACACCAAAGGCGTCAGCCATAATTTGCATTGATTCATCTGGATTCTTTTGCCAGTAATCGACAGCCGCAAACCAACCATCGGAAATCTTTTTAAGAACTTCTTGATCGTTTTTAACTAAATTGTCTGAAGCAAATAATAAATCAACAATTAAACCCGGGGTATCTGCACTTGAAACTAATATCTTTGCACCAGCTCTTTTATCCGCGCTAATAGATAAGTAAGGTTCATAAGTGGCAGCAACATCTACTTGACTCGCGACAAATGCGTTTCCTGCATCTGCTGAAGGAAGATCTTTAAAGTTTACATCTGATAAATTCATCCCTTCTTTATTTAATAAGTATTGCAAGATGAAATAAGGAGGGAAACCAGGTTCAGCGGCGACTGTTTTGCCTTTTAAGTCTTTCAATTCTGAAATCTCACTAGAAACGACTACGCCATCGCCACCATGTGATTCGTCTATTGCAAGAAATCCAACCCCTGGAGGCTCATTGCCTTCTACCGCTTGAAAAATATCATAAGTTGCTGCATACATATCGATTTGTCCACTGTTCATGGCAGCCCTAAGATCACCAATTGATTCAATTCGTACTAAGTTGACATCGACATCTTTAAAAAGATCTTTCTCTTTTGCTAAATACAAAGGTGCATATCCAGGAAACGTAACCATGCCAATAGTGACTGATTTTTTTGTTTGCTGGTTGTCGGAATTATTTTTGTTGCTCTGTGTAAAGACAACTACTAAGAGTACTACCACGACGAGAGCAATAATTGCTCCGATAATTTTTTTGTTCATAGTTTTTAAGTTAGTTAGTAAATTATTTAATAATGTGTTTATTATAACATATTTTGAGTATTAATTAATAAATCGTTTTCGGAGCGTAGCGGAGAAAACTCCTTATTTCCCCTCTAAAAATAAAGAAAAAGAAATTTGAAAATTTTTTAAACAATAGAGCGATAGCTCTAAAAAGAAAAGGGATATTTCAGCTAACGTCCGGGTATAGGCGATGTTGTCTGGCGGTATAATATGTCGCGAAGCGATCTACCGCCAGACAATATGGGAGAACGAAGGAGCGGAGCGACTGAGTGAACCACCTATACCCTGTTGTCAGATGTAAATTTTGCCTATTGTGCTTTGCTTTTTCTTATAGCACCGCCAATAAGTGCTCCTATAATAACTGG
>JAHJIX010000022.1 GCA_018823045.1 Patescibacteria group bacterium
ATATAATAAATAATAAAAACTTTTTCATAATCGAAATAAAACTACTCTAAAATAATTCTGAAAAAAATGTACGTATTGAATCGACAAACTTGATATACCATTTTTTTGAACTTTTTACTTCTTTTTGTTGTGCAAGACTATCCACTACAAAAAAATCATTCGAAATATAAATTGATAATGTTTCCTTTTCTTTATCTTCAAATAATACTTGTATACTCATACTGCCAAAACGATCTATTTTTTCTTGTAATAAATCTATAGGAACAGCAATATTTAATTCTTCTACCGTATATGGAGCAACCTCAAAAACAGTGTCATCAATTTCAAGTTCTTTTGTTTTTCCATTTTTATTATATAGTAATGATATTTCTTTAACTGTCCGTGTCGTGTTTCCTTTATTTTTTACGCCAACACCCAATGTAAGATATTCACCTTCTTTTTTTACTGAAGCAGTACTATGAATCTCAACATGTTTATCTGCTTCTTCTATAATATCTACCTCTACTTTATGTAATAACTCTAAAGTTAAGCGAGTTCCATTATGACTACCAACACCCAATACATAAATAACACCTTCATAGGTCTTTCCCACTTCTAACCCATCTGGATCAATAGTATAAAAGACTTCTTGTACGGCATACTCTTGTGTGGGAATATCAAAATGATCTTTTGCAAAAGAAATATGATCAGCCAACTCTCCTGTTACTCGAAATTCGACACTTCCTTCAACAAATTCCCAAGCACTCACAATAAAACTGTGCGTACTTTTTTCTTGATAATGTTGATTTAAAACATTATTTTCTGGTGGAGTAATACCAAATGCAGATGCACTTTTTGGCAATAAAAATGCAAAAATACACAAAAATAATACACAAAATTGCTTAAACATACCTACTTTTATTAATGAATAACTCTACCAACAATACGATCTCGAGACACTGGACCATAATGCCTTGAATCAAGACTTTGCGCACGATTATCTCCTAAGACAAAATACTGATTACCCCCCAAAGAAACACGATACACTCCTTTTTGATTTAATACAGTCGTATAACTAGTTACTGATAAATACATTTTTTCATCAAGTAACTCTAAGGTCTCTTCTCCACGTTTTTGAATATATACTTGCCCTCTTTTGATTTCAATAACATCTCCTGGCAAGCCAATCACCCGTTTAATCACTTTTTTCTTTTCATCTTTTTGAATAATTTCTACAACATCTAACCGTTCTGGATAACCTACTAAATACGCAAAATGATTCACAAAAAACAAATCTTCATCAAAATAACTGGGCTCCATAGATGGCCCATTGACAATGCCTGGACTCACAATAAACAAACGTGTTGCCAAAACACATGCGACAAACAACGCAAAAAATAAAACAAATTCTATTAAATAGGTTTTAATAATGGGTTTATTATACTCGATGTATTGATTCATAGCTATTCATCCTATATAATAAGGAAGATACTTGAACTTTTATTTTATCAATATTTATGAATAACTTTTTTCTGAGCATCCATGCAATTACACAAGAGATGGCACTCTTTCTGCAAACAAGTCTTCAGAGCCAACTCATGCCAGGGTTTTTCCTTGGGGTACTTTTTACTCTATTAGTCCTTCTATTTATTGCAAGTAAAAAACGATTACCCAGAAACCCATCATTACAAGAAATTTCTCCAGCAAGTACTCCACAAAAATTACAAATGCTCTTTTATTTTACCCTCATTGCATTTTTTATTTTGCTCACTGCCATCGTTATTCTGTAATATATTATACCACACATTGACGCATACGATAAATTATTGATTTGATCTGATTATTATGACTCATGCATCTCGTACCTGGGAATTACTTCCGCAAGCACCACAATCATTTATTAACGAACACAGTGACCTTGATCCATTAATTATCAATTTACTCTACGAACGATCACTCCACACGCAAGAAGAAATTGATGCTTTTTTACATCCAAATTATAGCAACGATGTACATGATCCTTTTTTATTTCAAGACATGGATCGTGCTGTCCGTCGTTTATTTACTGCTATTGAAAAAGAAGAATATATTACCATTCATGGCGACTATGATGCTGATGGTGTAAGCGCTGCCGTAATTTTACATGACACACTCACCACACTTGGGGCAAAACATGTCGACGTGTATCTCCCTCACAGAGAAACAGACGGCTATGGACTCAATAATAAAACGATTGACTACCTCGCCACAGAAAAAACAACGCTTATTATTACCTGTGATTGTGGTATTAGTAATACTGCTGAAATTGCATATGCAAATAGCAAAGGAATAGATACTATTATTACTGACCATCACAGTGTTCCTGAAATATTGCCAGAAGCACATGCTATTATTCACCCAAAAGTTATTGGAGAATCATATCCAGATAAAGAACTCGCAGGTGGTGCAGTCGCGTTTAAACTCGCACAAGGGCTCTTACACACACATCACCAAACACATAAGGAACTCCCAAATGGTGAAAGCCACGAAGGATTTGAAAAATGGCTCTTAGATATGGTCGCTATTGCGACGGTTGCAGATATGGTTCCTCTTCTCGGAGAATCACGAACGCTCACCCAATATGGATTAGTGGTACTCAATAAAACACGCCGAATAGGACTGAAAAAATTATTTCAAGAAACTGGACTCATGCATGATGACGAAAGTATGAAACAAGATATTGATGCAGTCACCATTGGGTTTCGTATTGCACCACAAATTAATGCGGCCGGAAGAATAGGAAACGCCAATGTCGCATATAATCTTCTTACCGCACAATATGGGACAGATGCAATTGACTTAGCATTTACACTCAACCAAAATAACACAGAACGTCGCGAACTCACAGAACGCTATGTCGAGCAAGCCATAACTGACATTGAGGCAAACCAAAAAGGCAATCCCATTCTCTTTGTCTATCATGAAACATGGACTACTGGTATTGTAGGACTCATTGCAAGCCGTTTAAAAACACTCTATGACACACCGGTTATTGCCATGGCACCAAATGGAAATGACATTACCGGATCCGGAAGAAGTATTAAGGGATTTAATCTCATTGAAGCACTCCGAGCAATGCCTGAATTTTTTGAGAAATTTGGTGGGCACCCTATGGCCTGTGGTTTTTCTTTAAAACATAAAGATGAACGCAAAACATTTGAACAAGCCTTCATGGCCTACTTTAAAGAAAAAACAAAAGATATAGATCTAAGCCTCACCCTTTCTATTGCAGCAAACATTACTCTTGCAGATATAAACTGGGAGCGCTATGATCTTCTTGAAAAATTCAAACCATTTGGACAAAAAAACCCTGAACCCATCTATGCTGCATATGGAGTGACCGTCTCACAATTTAAAGGAATAGGAAAAATAGCCAATCACTTAAAAATAACACTGACTCAAGATGGCCACACAAAACAAGCTATCGGTTGGAATCTCTGTCTGACAGACAAAAAAAGTGTAAACTGGTGCAACCAATTAACTGTTGGAGAAAAAATTGATATCGCATTTCATATTGGAGTAAATGAATGGAATGGCAACCGTAATCTTCAATTAACAATTGTTGATATAAAACAATCTTAGTACTCCTTACTACTCATATTAATCTTACATATTTATGAACGTTTCTATTTATACAGATGGCGGTGCGCGTGGAAACCCAGGGCCTGCAGCAACTGGAATTATTATTAAAAATGATACTGAAGAAACAATTAAAGCCTATGGCGAATATTTAGGTGAACAAACAAATAATTATGCTGAATATAAAGCACTTATTTCAGCCTTACATACGGCAAAAAAAATAGGCGCTACATCGGCCCACTGTTATCTTGATAGTAAATTAGTTGTAGAACAACTGAATAGAAGATGGAAGGTCAAAAATCTCAATATTCAAAAACTTTTTGTCGAAGCTTGGAATAGTATGCAACAATTTGAACAGATAAAAATAACACACATCCGTCGTGAAAAAAACAAAGAAGCTGATGCTGAAGTTAACAAGGTTCTTGATGCACGCTAAACCGCTATAAAAAACATATTTTCTAAAAAAATCATCCACGAATTAGTGCGGTGATTTCTTCTATTTGTCTTGGTTCTACCGCTTTTGTTACAAACAACATCAATAGATAAACCAGTGCACCTACAACAATACTCATCAATAATGAAACACTACCAGAAAGCATGTTTACAACCACTCCCATTGTCACAACAGCAATACCCATTTGTATAAATTTTTTCAATAAATATAATCCCGAAATACGAACAACCTGACGCACAATGTATACGCCAAACAATACAAGTAATATATTCCCAGCCACAGCAGCCACAGCAGCACCAACAATACCATAGATTGGAATCAAAACCATATTTAACCCAATATTTACCAGCATCACCACACCTGCAATAATCGTTTGTGTTTTTTGTCGATTACACGCATTTAAACATGCACCAATCGGAAAGCTCATAAAAAAGAAAAACAACCCACCCATTAAAATTTGTAACGGCAAAATAGAATCAATATACGTATCAGTATAAATAAGTAACACAATATCTCGTGCAAGCAATCCTATCCCGACTGCAATTGGTAATACAATAATTCCTAAATAAATAATTCCTTGATGAAATATTGTTGCTAACCGTTCTTTATTTGTTGTAAAATATTCACTCATACGCGGATACAATGATGCCACCAGAGCAAACGGAATAAACTGAAAAGCAAAATTTATTTTCATTGGCACAGCATAAATACCAGCAGCACTATCACCAAGCATATGTTTTAACATCAAACCATCTATATATGAATAGACACGAGCAAAAATAGCGGCAAAAGCAAATGGCACCGCAATACGGGCAATATGATAAAAAATATCTTTTTTAAATATAGGACGTATCGATATATGATATTTTTCTTTTAATATACGACGAACATACAATACATTCATCGCACTTGATATGGTAAATGCGGCAATCAAATACACAAGAGGCAACGCAAAATACAAGGCAAGACCCCCTAATATTAATGTAAGCGCTTGGCTCATGAGGACACCAACTGCTTCATATTTTAATACACCATACCCACGTAAAACAGCATACAAACTTAAATGAAGTGAATCAAATAACATAGTCATACCAGAAATATACAACATAAGACGATATTCACTATCATATCCAAACAGATATGCCAACACGATTAATCCCAAATAAGCAAGAATAGCTAATACTATTTTCGTCGCCAATACTGTTGATAAATATGTCTGTGCTTTCTCTTTTGCCCGAGCGACTTCTCTGACTAATACGGTACTTAATCCCAAATCCACAAAGACAACAACAATTGTCGTAAAAGCAAGAACGGTCGTATAACGACCTGTTAATTCTGTTCCTAAAAAGCGCGCAATCATTGCAAAATATGCAAAAGCAATAATTTTTTGACCAACAGAGGCAATCGTCATCCACGTTGTGTTTTTTGCTACAGACATAAATATGTAAAATATATGAAGATAAAAACAATATTATTTTACCTTATTTTAGGCGAAAATACAAACAAATTGACAATAGTCCCCTTTTTTGCTATGATATATGTATATTTTATACATTATACATGTTGAGGCTGTATTGATTGCAAGCATGTCTGTGGGAAAAATGATACTGACATTTCAGAAAAGAAATCCCATTTGTATATATTTATCAATTGTTATCATTATGAAGAATATTTCTTCACATAGTTATATAAACGCCACTTCACTTATCGTGGCCTATCCCATGGACTCATAAACCATGGAATATTGTGATACATATATATTCAGACATCTTCTATAATCAAGCACCCTCTTCATAATCTAAAGAGGTATTTATGTTTGTACAAATAACTATCGCAGCAATCATTAGTGCTGCAATCGGTGGACTCATTGGCTACGCTGCCAGAAAACGTATGGCAAAGGCTGACGCAAATTCTATCGAAGCACAAGCGGAAAAACGATTAGCCGAAGCACACAACAAAGAGCAAGAACTTATACTCAAAGCAAAAGAAAAAGCCCTCGAAATTATTGAGGAGGCTAAAATTGAAGAAAAAAAGCGCCAAGCAGATTTAGACAAAACACGAGAACGTATTGAAAATCGTGAATCACTTGTTGATACCAAACTTCAAGAGTTTGAAACACGAAAACAAAAGTTAGAAGAGAAAGTACAAGAAATTTTAAGCATCAAAGAAAAGGTAGAAGAAGCACGAGCAAAAAGTGTTCAACGCTTAGAGGAAATTGGTAAACTATCACAAGAAGACGCAAAAATAGAGTTAACACAACATGTTGAAAGAGATGCCCAAGAAGATTTATTACATTTACGCATTAAGCTCGATCGTCGCAATCAAGAAGATATTGAACGAGAAGCAAAAGAAAAGGTCATTAATGCAATGCAACGCACTGCATGTGACCACTCTCAAGAAACAACAGGAACCATGATTGAACTTCCAAGTGATGAAATGAAAGGAAGAATCATCGGAAAAGAAGGAAGAAATATTAAAACAATTGAAAAAATGACCGGCTGTGAGCTTATCATCGATGAGACACCAAACATGCTTGTTATTTCTAGTTTCTCCCCTATTCGTCGCCGTGTTTGTTACTTAGCGCTCAAAAAACTCATTACTGATGGCCGCATTCAGCCAGCACGTATTGAAGAATTTATCGAAGAATCAAAAAAAGAATTAGCACTCGATATCCACAAAGCAGGAGAAGAAGCGCTCCACAAAATGGGAATTATTGGTATCGACCCAAAACTTGTTTCTATTGTTGGTCGTCTAAAATATCGCACCAGTTATGGACAAAATGTCTTAAACCATTCTATCGAAGTTGGCTATTTATCTGGCCTTATGGCAGAAGAACTTGGCATGAATCCAGCAAAAGCAAGAAAAGCAGGATTTTTTCATGATATTGGAAAAGCAATTGATCATGAAACACAAGGAGCGCATACTGAAATTGGTCATACCATCTTAAAGAAATTTAATATTGATGAAGAAACAGCAGAAGTAGCACTTACTCATCACGATACCAATCCACCACTCTTACTGACAAAAGTAGTTATGGCAGCAGACGCAATTTCTGCATCACGTGTGGGGGCTCGTCGCGATACCTTTGAACAATATGTTGCACGTCTTGAAGAACTAGAAGATACAGCCAAAGACTTCCCTGGTGTTGAGCGAGTATATGCTATTCAAGCAGGTCGTGAAATTCGTGTTTTTGTTAATCCAACACAAATTGATGATTACCAAGCATATAATTTAGCAAAAGATATTGCGCGTAAAATTGAAAGTCAATTACAATATCCTGGAGAAATCAAAGTACATCTTATTCGTGAATCAAAAATTATTGAATACGCACGATAAACACCAACAACAAATAAAAAAACAAGAATACTCTTTCTTGTTTTTTTTATACTAACACCAACAAAATAGAAAAAACGAAATATGCACATATTGCGAAACAGGTCTATTATATTCTCGGCTCTATTGACAGTAATTTCGCTTTATTGTACAATAAAGATAATTCACCCATCCAGAAACATCTGTTTGGGGATAATATCTCATTTACATACCCTATTTAGGAACTAATGTAATATATATGAATAAAGCAAGCTTAGCACAAACAATTGCTGAACGTGTCGGTACCTCAAAAAAAGAGGCCGAAGAAATGGTGAACACATTTGTCCATATTGTTATGGAACAATTGCAAAAAAATGAAACAGTGAATATTGCAGGTTTTGGTCAATTTAGTGCAAAAACACGTGCTGGACGCATTGGTGTAAACCCACAAAACCCAACAGAAAAAATTACAATTCCCCCAGTGACTGTGCCAAAGTTTAAAGCAGGAAAAGCACTCAAAGATGCACTCAAGGGAAAAAGAGTTTTTACTCCTCCTGCAGCAAAAATAGAAGAGCCTGTAACACCAACTACACACTTCTAAATAATTGATACAAACAAAAAATACACCACCTGTGGTGTATTTTTAATTATAGAAGATATGATCCTACTCACCACAATAATAATTGACAAATTCTAAAATATCCTATATACTACTCACTATATTAGTCCAAACAGTCACTGGCTACCAACCAAAACGGCCCGTTCGTCTAATGGTTAGGACGCTTGGTTCTCATCCAAGTAATAGGGGTTCGATTCCCCTACGGGCTACAAAAAACTCAGTATAACATGGCAGAGTAGCTCAGTTGGTAAGAGCGTAGGATTCATAACCCTAAGGTCGGGAGTTCAACTCTCCCCTCTGTCACAAAAAATAACAGCATTTACTGCTGTTATTTTTTTATCACAATTTTGCCATTATTATTTTAATCTCGTAATCACCAGAGATGCGGCAGACTCATTATCATGCAACACTTGATCATCTGAATCCCAATCAGACATATCTATATTATCTCTATTTTCATTAGCACCTTTTTGAAAATAATAAGAAATAATGCCCGCATGAGCTAATTCCTCAAGCGCCGCTGTCAACCCATCTGCATCAAAGTATCCCGCTTCTTTAGACCCACCAAAATATACCCGTTGATTTATTGGCCCTAAAATATACTTACCACCAACCTTTACATAATCAATAGAATCTCGGATATCCCGATAAAAACCATCTTTATTTAAATCATTCCATCCATGCATGGTGACAGAAGTAAGAGCAATAATTCTATCTTGAGGGTACATATCAGGCATATCATATGGAAAAAATCCATGAATAGGCACTGATTTTTCCGTTCGTCTCTTAAAAAAATGTTGTTGGGCCCATGCTCGTTCTGCGTCCACAAAATACGCTTCTTTAACCGTATTATCTAATGGAATATTATTTTCTTCAAAACGTCTTTGCTCTGATAATAGAATGGGAAGCACTTCTCTCTTATATTGTAATCCTTGTTTTAATCGATCGACTGCTTCTTGTAAAAAATCTTTTGTACGCTTATTCACAATACGTCCTGGAACAAAGAAACCAAAGGCTCCATCATCCATTAATCCATTACTTGTTGCATCTAAAACATCATAATCTTCCAAAACAGCTAATTGTGGGTCATTTTTATCATGGTAATTCATCAAATTTTCTGCAAAATGATTTAAATCGTGTAAACCACTTGACACACGATCTTGTGATGTTATATATGGTAATTGATTTAACCAACTTTTTACTTTATTTAACTGTCTATCGTAATTAGGAATAAACATAGATAAATAATCATGTGGTAATTTTTGTATATATTGCTCCCAACGCTCAATAAATTTTTTCCACTTTTCTGGATTTCCTAATCCTTCTAATGCATTTTGTTTATATTCATACCATTGATTAATATCATCAACTCCTGCTTGATACTCCTCACGAGCAGTTTCTTCAATTTGATCTAATTCTTCTTGAGAAAAATCTTTTTTACTTCTATGTTCAGTAGATCGATTATTTAGATCATCTATATAAAAATCAATATAATCTTCTATATATGTGTCTATATCATCATAACCTAAAAATGTTCTTAGCTGATTTCTTGACCAAGATCCATCAGTTAATATGTTCTTTATTTCCTCTAATTCTGATAATTGATCTTCAATATCTTTTTCTAAATTTGGGTTATCATAGTCATAGACAAACTGATCACAAACATCAAAACAACGTCTAACAAATGCACTATATGGATTATTCATTGGAGTAAAATTTCCATATATATTATCCAAAGCACGAATATCTTCATGGTATACGTTCTCTAACCAAGATTTTGGCCAATAGATATCTTGACCTTCTTTTTTTAAAAATATTTGTAAGTACCCAGAAGGAATCATCTCATCTGCATATTCATACTCAATAATCGTTGTATTTTCCCTATCACATCGTTGAAATGGATCTCCTATAACAGCTATACGCCCATCTTTTGGCCATACTTCTTCTTGTGGCAAATCAAACAAATCTGGATACATCCACATTGGACGAGATTTAACCACTTTTGTTGTCTCTGAACGTCCTTTCAATAACTCAAATTGTTCATCTCCCTGCATAGAAATTTTATCTAGGACTACCGTAGTCTCTCCTACTTTTAGCGTATATTCAACAAGATGCTCGTCATAGTTAATATCTAGGGTTATCCAGCCATTTTGTTCAATACCATCATCTTGTTTAACCAAAATTGGAAGTGCATAAATTTTTTGGTCTGGTGTTTCAACTATAGAACCTTGACTATCAATATGGATATCTTCATATCCATATTCTTGAAATAATTCTTGCTTTTGTACTAATATCTTTTCTAATGATTTTCGCGTATGCAATGCAGATTCTTGCTTATTTTTTATTGTTTCGTCAACAGGTTCTCTTTCAATTCCAAATTTAAATCCAATTTCATTATAGAGCATAAAAATTAATACATTATTGATTTAGTAAAATATACACTTGTTCATAGGCATTTGACAAATCTATATATGGAAATGTTTTTCTTAATGCATCAAAAACACTCTTTATGTCTGTGCGTGTCATATCTTTAGGGTTAATCATCCGCACGCCCCCAAAATCTATCCATTCCAATTTCATACTTTCCGCATTCCATAAGATATTATTTACATTAAAATCTGTATTTATAACCCCACGTGCTATTGATTTTATAACACTGTCTCTGAAAGATATAATTGATCTATCTGGTATCATATCTCGTTGTGTTTTTTTCATTCGCCCCAATGGTATCCCTGTTAAATATTCCATATCTATTGATTTTTCATCATGCCAATATACTCTTGGGATACCACTAATTCCCTTTAAACGATCTAATACACCATATTCAAATTGGATGTCACTTTCACGTGCTTGTGTAAATGTTTTACGAACAAAAGGCAGCTTGTGATCTCCATAAGTTGCTTCCATTAACCAAACAACGGCCTGTGCACCCTTTCCAATTTTTTTTTGTTTTTGTGCACCTAATAATAGTTCTTTTATATCAATCCCTTGATCGATTAATTCAATTAAATCAATAGATTTAACAACTTCTACTTCAGGATTGATATCAAATCTACCCACTAATTCAGGACTACGCATATATCATATTAAACATATATTTAAATTGCTCTACTCGGTGGAATTCCATAATACTGCAAAATAAATTGAGCAATATCACCAAATACGGCCGAACTTGTTCCTGAAGAATACTTCCCATTTTTAGGCTTTCCGAGTTTTACCATCATAACAAATCTTGGATTATCAGCAGGAATAATCCCAACAAAAGAATGGTTTGTTTCTTCAATATATATTCCTCTTTCAGCAATTTGTGCTGTTCCTGTTTTTCCTGCAATATAATAACCCGGTACTGCTGCTAATGCAGCATGCCCTTTATCTACCACATTAACCATCATTGCGCTGACCATATCTGCAGTATGTTTCGATATAACTCGTCTCACTTCCTTTGGCTCAACAGATTCTACCACTCCATCACTATATCGAATTTCTTCTATAATTTGTGGTTTCATCAATGTTCCTCCATTTGCAATAGCACTAAATGCTGTAACCACTTGTAGTGGTGTAACGGTAATTCCCTGCCCAAATGCAGCAGTAGACGCATAACAGTCCATATTATCACTTTCTTGCTTATATAATGTATCAATTGTTCCACTTGACTCTGTATCAAGCTCAATACCCTCTTTTACCCCAAAACCAAAATCTTCAATATATTGTCGAAAAGTATTTTTTCCAATTTGTTCTGCCACCCAGACCATTCCTGTATTAACAGAATTTTCAAGCAACCCACTCATACTTTGATCTTTATATATTTTGTTTTCTGCATTTCTAATCGGATGCAAACACCCAACTTCTCTCTCTCCACTATCATAAAATACTGATTGCGGTGTTATAACTTTTTCATTTAAAGAAGCCGCCATCGTAATTGGTTTAAAAATTGAACCAGGTTCATATGCAGTAAAAATACTTTTATTATTATAGACTCCTCCCTCAGTAACTTGTCCATAATTATTTGGATCGAAATCAGGAAAACTACACATTGCACGAATTGCTCCTGTATACGGATCCATAATAACTACAGATCCATCTTCTGCTTCATATAAATCTACTGCTTTTTTTAATATACCACAAGCAGAAAACTCTAAAGTACGGTCAATGGTTAATAACAAATCAACTCCATCTTTTGATTCTTCAAGTTTCTTTCCACCTAAAGGAATCCAACTCCCTTTTGCACTTTTAATTCCCTCAAAAAAACCAGATACTCCGGCTAATTCTTCTTGCCAATATCCTTCTATTCCATACCGCCCAATATCTTCTCCTGTTTCATCTTTTCCCACAAATCCTACGATATGGGCTCCTAAATTTTCTTCTGGATAATACCGAATAGATTGACGCAAAAAGTATACACCAGGATAATCTCTTTGTCGTATTTCTTCGATAATTTTTTCTTCTACCTGTTTTTTAAGTGGCTCATACGGATCATTATATTTCTGTAATTTTGCTTGTAAACTAGATTGTTCTTCTTCATTAAATCCAAATACTTCGGATAAATACTTCGTCATATTAAGAGTTAACTCTTCTACATCTGTCTTTTTTCTAACACTATATTCTTTTATTTCTTTTGGATTTACATATACCAAAAATACATCCCGATTCATTGCGATCGGAAATTCTTCTTTTGTTCGAGAATCTTGAATATAGACATTCCCACGTGTAGGAAATAATTGCGCAGAAACTTCCTGAAAACCATTTGCTAATTGTTCATAAAAACTATGACTCCAAATCATTAATATACCAAAACGAACTGCCACAATACATAAAATTCCAAAGATAATAAAAAATAACGCATTAAGACGAACATCTTTTACTGACTTTTTTTCACTCCATTTCTTATTTTTTTGAAATACACTGAGCATAACTAAATTTTACGCTGACGACCACTTCTTTTTTCAGCCATATCATCAGTAATCTTATTATCTTTAAGTAATCGATCAATAGAGGTGTCCATTGGAATCATACCAATCTTTGCATTCGTTTGAATAACACTCTTTAGCTGCACAATATTATTTTCTCGAATTAAATTTGATACAGCAGGTGTATTAATCAAAATTTCACGTGCAGCAACACGACCACCTGAACTTGCAGGAAGTAAATGTTGTGCAACTACTCCACGCAATACTGCTGATAATTGAATAAGCACCTGTCGCTGTTTTGGCCCTTCAAATACATCAACAATTCTTTCTACGGCTTCAGCAGCCGTTGCTGTATGCAAAGTAGAAAATACGAGATGTCCTGTTTCTGCCGCAGTAAGTACGGTTGCAATTGTTTCAGGATCACGCATTTCACCCACAAAAATAACATCGGGGTCTTGGCGAAGCACATGTTTAAGTGCTGAAGAAAATGAATGTGTATCTTCTCCAATTTCTCTTTGTTCAATTAAACTCTTATCATCTTGAAATAAAAACTCAATAGGGTCTTCAATAGTAATAATATGTGCCTTTCTCTTTTGGTTAATTTGCTCAATCATTGACGCAATTGTTGTTGATTTTCCTTGTCCTGTCGGCCCAACAACTAATACTAATCCATCAAGAAGATCAGTAAACCCATTTAATGCAGGCTCAAATGCTAATTCTTCAGGACTTGGAATATTTTCAGGAATCAAACGAGCCGCTAAAGCGATATTTCCTTCTTGAAAATGAACATTAATACGAAAACGTGTTCCATCGCTAATTGCATGACTCATATCAAGTTCTTTTCCTTTCTCAAGTTGTTTTTTTTGTGCAGAAGATAATATAGAAGCAATCACCGTACGTAATTCACTGTCTTTCAATAGTTTTGTCTCGACATCTTCTAATATACCATGAATCCGGATAGAGGGCTTTTTTCCTCCAACGAGATGCACATCTGATGCTCCCTGTTTGACCGCATGAGCAAAATAAAATTGAATTGATTTCATACGCATATGTACAATAATATAGATATAGTATACCATAGAGCATATGCTTATCGCTAGCTTGATTTTTTTGCTTTTTTAATTTATACTACGTCACATATGAATATTATCAATGGAGACCTGATTTCAGAATCAATTCTTTCCACAAATAAACGACAGGTGACACAATTAAAAAAACAAGGAATCACCCCTCGTCTTATTGTCGTACTTGTTGGTAATAATAAAGCGTCTGAGACGTATGTGTTGAAAAAACAACATGCAGGTAAAGCCATTGGTATGGATGTTGATGTAGTACACTATCCAAAAGATATCAGCCAAAAAGAACTCATCCAAAACATTAAAAACATACAAAAAGAAACAATTGATGGACTCATGGTGCAACTTCCCCTACCAAAACATTTACACACAGGAGCTATTTTAAATACTATCCACCAAGATGTAGATGTGGATTATCTGTCATATGCAAGTCTTGGAAAACTCCTTCGTGGAGACCAAGATATTACTCCACCTACACCAGGAGCTATTTTACATATTTTAGAAAAAGAATTAGGACTTTCTCTTGCAGGGAAACAAATTGCCCTTGTCGGTACCGGCAATTTAGTAGGCAAACCACTTGCACTTCTTCTTATGAACCGTCATGCAAGTATCATGACCTGCAACCAACAAACAAAAGACATCAAATCCATCTGTCGACAGGCTGATATTATTATTACTGCTGTCGGAAAAAAAGATCTTATCCGCAAAAACATGATTAAAAAAGGAACAGTGGTCATTGATGCGGGTGTTTGTTTTGATAAAAAACAAATGTACGGAGACATCAATTTTAAAGAAATAGCAAAACGCGCTTCAGCTGTTACCCCAACACCTGGTGGCGTTGGACCAATTACTGTTGCTAAACTCATTGAAAATACTGTGCTAAATGCACAGAAGAGAAAAAAATAAGCTTCCAATGAGAGCATATTATTTCTATTTATGCCGTGAGGACCTGTTTCCACTCATAAATAAGTCCCGCAACAAATACATAGAAATAATATGCTCGATGACACATAAATAAAAAAGATCTTGCTGTATATATAGCAAGATCTTTTTTATCATTCAAACTATTTAAGCAATCCCCAATTCTCCTTTAAGCATTGCAATTCCATCTTCAATACGTACTTGTGGCTCCCAACCGAGTAACTCTCTTGCTTTATCATTATCTGCCCCTGAAAAACGAGGATCTCCTGGTCGTGGATCAACATTAACATGTTCTCCTCCAATTATTTTTACTAAATCATTAACACTTTTTGGATTTCTATTCCCAATATTAATTGTTTCACCTTTTCCAACGGTTTCTTTTGTCATCGCTAAAATATTTGCACGAACAACATCTGTAACATGCGTATAATCACGAAAATACTCCCCATCTCCACAAACAGTCATGGGTTCACCATTTTTCTTTTGTGTAAGGAATCGTCCAATAACTAATGCATATGCTCCCTCTGGATCAAAATATGGACCATAAATATTAAAATACACTAAACTTACTGTCTCTAACCCATATAATTCTGCAAATAATCGGCAATAATGTTCTCCTGTTAATTTATGGAGTGCATATGGACTAATTGGCATTTTTACTGATCCATCTTCTTTAAGTAATGCTTCTTCATTTGAACCATATGTTGATGATGATGAAGAAAAGACAATACGCTTCACACCATGATCCCGGGCAGCAAGCAATACTTGCAGTGTTCCATTTACATTCACATCATGAGTTAACCACGGCTCTTCGACAGAGTATGTTACCCGTGGAAGTGCTGCCATATGAAAAATACCATCAATACCTGACATGACTTGATCTAAGTCTTCTCGTTTACGAATATCCCCTACCACATATGTTGCTCCTTCTTGAATACGTTCTTCTTTTTTTCCACCAGCAAAATTATCGAGTACAACAACTTCATGCCCTTCTACAAGCAATTGTTTGACTACATTTGTTCCAATAAATCCGGCTCCACCGGTAACAAGGTATTTCATATCATTATTATTTAAATAAACTAGATGTCCATACGAAGGCGTATTATTCCTATGTATTTGTTGCGGGACTTATTTATGAGTGGAAACAGGTCCTCACGGCATAAATAGAAATAATACACCCTCGTCTAATTTTTTATAACATATTACAAAGACCAATATGATCGCCCGCTTTTTTCTATCTCTTCTTTATTATACAGATGTTTAATGTCAACAATCAAGGCGTGTTCTTTTGTTAAATACATTAGTTCATCAATACAATATATAGCAAAATCTCTATGTGCAACAGCCACAATTAATATATCAACAACGGGAATATCATCTCGGTCACTGACAAGTGGAATACCATACTCATGCATAAGCTCATCTTTATCTACATAAGGATCATAGACAAATGGCTTCATGCCAAACGAACATAATTCTTTATATAACGAAACAACTTTTGAATTACGGATATCAGGCACATTTTCTTTAAAAGTCATTCCATAAAATGCTACTTGCAGTGAAGCGATGTCTTTCCCTAATTGCAAGGCCTTTTTTAATATATCATTTGCCATAAATACATGCATGGCATCATTAATTCCTCGACCAGATAACATTACTTCTGGCGTGTGCCCTAACTCTTGTGCTTTATATGTCAAATAATATGGGTCAACACCAATACAATGCCCACCAACAAGACCTGGCGTGAATGGAAGAAAATTCCATTTGGTATTTGCCGCTTCAAGTACATCATAAATACTCAAATCCATTTTGTGAAAAATCATCGCCAATTCATTCATGAGGGCAATATTAACATCTCGTTGCGTGTTTTCAATTACTTTTGCTGCTTCTGCTGCTTTAATTGATACTGCACGAAAGGTATTAGTAATACTGCCATATACTTCTTCTAACACCACAAAGACCGCTTCATTTGACCCTGAAATGACTTTGGTGATTTTATCAATCGTATGTTTTTTATCTCCTGGATTTACCCGCTCAGGAGAATACGCAATACCAAACTCTGTATGAAGTGACAAACCAGACACTTCTTCTATAATTGGCAAACACATATCTTCTGTCACTCCTGGGTAGACCGTTGATTCATATACAACAATACTTCCTTTTTGCATATGCTCAGCGACCAAACGAGTTGCTGATTTAACAATACTTAAATTTGGAATATTGTGACTATCAACAGGTGTAGGGACCGCAATAATAATAAACTTTGCTTGTGCAATCGTTTGAGGATCAGCACTATATGTTAGACTACTTTTTTCTAATCTTTCTTTTGTCACTTCTCCCGTTCTATCATACCCTTTTTCTAATTCTGCAATCTTTTTTGTATCAATATCAAAACCAAGCACATGAAAATGCTCTGACAATAATACTGCTAATGGTAACCCAACATACCCAAGACCCACCACACAAATTGCTTCTTGTTTTGATTGTAATTGCTCAAAAGTAATCATACCCATTATTTATTTTTTTGAATCAAACCAATGCCACCCCAGCCTTGATCTTCTTTTTGAATAAATTCCCATTGTTTACTATACTTTTGTTTTATTTCTTGCCAATATTGATCAACATGACAGTTTCTCTCTGGAGTATGTTTTGCAACATCATGAAAACCAATTAAACCACCTGGTCGCACAAGATCTTGGTATAATTCAAAATCTTGTTTTACTCCTTCATACGAATGATCCCCATCAATAAATAACACATCAATTTGACGGCCCTTTAATTTCTTTTCTAAACGCTCTTTTGTTTTTGTCTCATGAGAATTTGCGCGAATGAGATGAATGGTCTGCTCTTTTCGTGCAAACGCTTTATATAGACGTTTTTTCCAAAATGCATATCCACCACCAAAAGCACCACCAGGTAAATCAATACTATAAATATCTGCAGAAGCATCTGCCACACGCGTAAACAAAAATAATGTTCCACCATTCGCTGTTCCAATCTCTACCACAACTTTTGGCTCTTGTTTTTTTACTTGAGATAATAAACGTTGAATTTCGCTTTTCACTTGCATAGGTGCTAAAAATCCATCAGTAACAGAAAAGACAAATTCAAAAGATTTTTTAAATGGACGATTCTTTTTATTCCATTTTTTTACTGCTGTACATGTTTTTTTTGTATCACGTAATTGTCGTCCAACAAAACAAACACTTTTTTTTGCGACAGAAAGAATACCCTCTTGTTTTAACGTATCTTTTGCGGCCTGAGTTAATTCGCTCATAAGACTAATAAAACATTATGAAATAAATGGACTCCCAACTGCAATAATTTTACACCCGACATGTTGCAAATCTTTATACCGATGTTGGAGCATACGACGACCGTCCATAATAAGTGGTTTCTTATCTAACTCTGCAATAATAATATCTGCCAACCCACGAAATTGTGGCCAATCAGTTGCCACAATAATAACATCAGCTTCTTTAATTGCCTCAAACTCATGCGTAACATATTCTATCTGCTCTGATGCAGGAAAGTCTTTTTGAAACATAGGAACTGCCGCAGGATCATACGCAATAATTTTTTTGACACCTTCTTCTTTGAGCATGTGCACGATATCAATACTTGGTGAGTTGCGTGTATCATTGGTATCTCGTTTAAATGCAAGCCCTAGAAGTGCCACGGTTTTGCCACTCCAATCAAAACCAGCCTCTGTTTTTGCACGCCCAACAAATAATTCTAATTGACGTTTATTTGCCAAATATGTTTCATTGACAAGGCTTGCTGTTTTTCCTTTTGTTTGTAATTGATGAGAAAGGGATCGTGCGTCTTTAATAAAACAACTGCCTCCTGCATAGAGGCTATCATAAAACCCCCAAGAACCAATACGATTGTCTGTAGTAATAATACGACGAAGTTGCTCAAATTGAACATGATCAAAGGCTTCACAGGTGCGACCAATCACATCAAAACAGACGGCTAATTTATTAAATAAATAATAATTTGCCAGTAATTTCCCTGCTGCTGCTTCTTGTGGATTGACTTCAATATAGTCAGATGTCGGAGAATCATAAAAACGACGATACACTTGGCGCATAATCTCAAAATCTTCTTGCTTCCATGCTCCTACCACCACACGGTTTGGTTTCATAGAACCTTCTACGGCTTTTCCTTCTACTAAAAATTCTGGATTAGATACGACTCCATAATGTTTTACTCCTGCAGCATCCATAATGTCTGCTGTTCGATCCACCATATCAATTGGTACCGTACTTTTGTTCACAATAACAATGTATTTTTCTTGTGTTGCATTATTTCTTTTCACCAGTGCCCCTGCCAAAGATTCTGCTGCTGCAATATAATAAGACAAATTGCTCTCACCGGTCTCTCCTATCTCTGGAGTTGGCAGACACATAAAAATAGCATCCACAGTATCAAGCAGTGCTTCTACTTCGCTGTAATCAGCAGTAAAGCGAATGCGTTCTTTATTGCGAACAAGCAAATCACCGAGACCTTGCTCAAACAGACATGACTCAATCGTATCACGATCACATGAGCCTAGTTTATCAACTTTTTCTTGATCAATGTCAAATACAAGTGTTTGATGCCCAGAATCAGCCGAAACAGCTGCTGAAGCAGTCCCTACAAATCCTCCGCCAATGTATAAAATGTTCATATATATTCTTTTTTTATAAGTACGTCATTGCGAGGTGCCCGCGCAATCGGCGGGACACCGCGGCAATCCCTTAGTTTATATAAATAATCAATCGTTTATCGTTTTAAACAAAGGGATTGCTACGCTGTCCCGATGGGCAGCTCGCAATGACGTTATTTTTTAAAAATTTTAATTCACACTACTCATTAATGAGTATCCCATTGCTCCATATATTGCTTGAATTTTTTTATACGTATTCCATCATCAGATGAAAACAAAAATGGCTTTACCTCTTCATACATTTCATCAAAATTAACTGTTTCACAAAATGAAAGCATTTTTTGTCTTAACTCAACCTCGGTCTTTATTCCTATTTTTTTCTCTATATATGCCATATTTGGTGTTGTTTTTGCCATTAAATATGTAATATCAAAAAAATCACGCCCTTTTGATCGTTTTCTCCCAAGTACTGCTAAGAATTTTTGACTCAAAAGTACATCAATAGGATTTGATTTTACTTCAAAAAATAAACCAAAATTATCCAAAAGAGTTACTTGTGGAATAATATCAACATCTTGTTTTACGGTATCAAGACGTACCAAAATCTTTTCATCTTTATTTGGAGATAAATCATTAGTATATAAAATATCTGAAAATTTAAAATAACAATGATAAGCTCCTTTATAGACATTTCGAAACTCTACAGAAAAACCAAGTAATGTCATATCTTTTTGAATATAATCAATCAAGACTTCAAAGTCTTTTTCTTCTAATCCAAAATTATCAAAATCAAGATCTTCAGAAAATCTCGGAATTTTATGTACAATACGAAGACAAGTTCCACCAATAAAATGAAGCTTATCTGTATGCTTAAAAACAGACTTAAGAATCTCATGTTGCAGATATTCTACATAGAGTCCCTTTTTATTGCTGATTGGATAATTGTTATTTTTTGCGTAACTCAGTACACTTTGTAAATCCTCCATATTATATTTTCTTTAACAAATACGCTATTTTTTTATCCAAGCTAGTATTACCTAACAAACTTGCATAGAGCAGTAACTTCTTCTTATCAATTTTGATATTCATTTCTTCATAATTAAATCGCAATTCCTCCATTTCATCATCTTTATATTCTTTTGCTTTGAGATATAAAAAATCTACAATTGCTTTTTCTGGTTCGGCAAACAAAACAGTATAGTCTCCATAAGAAAGTGGTTTATACCCAATAAAAGCACTTTCTTTTATATTATGATACAAAAAATCTGTCTGAAGAATATGGAATGATGTTGTTTTTTTACTTGAAACACTCGTAACAGCATGAGGAATATCTGGAATAAAATTATATTCATACAGTGCTGACTCTAAACTGACATAAGAAGGATCATAGACAATATTTGCTATAAAAAAATGGGGTATGTCTTCTATATATTCAGACATAGCATATACTCCTCGACGTAATTTTGTGATATATCCTTGTTTTTGCCAACGACTTAATTGTACAGAAGAAATAGCATCGCTCCCAAAGATTAATGTAATATCTTGAAGAGTAAATACTTTTCTTATCTTTTTTAGTGTTGTCAAAAATTCTTGAACATTCATAATACAATGTTATTTCTTTAAATTAACATTTTTGTATATTATTAGAAACATATTTAGTATACTCCCTTTTTTTATATATGACTAGTTCTTCTTCTGTGGATAAAGAACAAAAGACTCTTTTATCTCTTATTTTAGGCACAAATCCACTTGACAAATTCATACCATCATGCTATTAATTAAGTACTCACACCCAACAAACAAGGAGAACAAGTGAGATTGTTCGTTACAATGATATTGACGTGGTTAAGTATTGGAATAGTTCCAATACAAGCCCAAACTTCCCAACCACAAAAACAGGAGACTACCCTTACAGAAGACAAAAAGGAAGAACAAGAATACCGCAAAGCAGCAGCAGCCTTCAAAAATAAAAAATTCAAAGAAGCTGCGATACTGTTTGAGGCTTTTTATGATAAGTATAAAAAACCGATAGGACTCTATAACTTAGCTCGTTCTCTTCAGGAACTAGGACGTCCATGGGAATATGCGGAGATATTAAAAGAATATCTCAACATAAGCCCACAAGAAAGGGAGTCTGAAATAAAAGCATGGATTAAGTCGGCGTTAAGAACCATCGATGAGAGAAGACAAGCTCAACAGTTGATGGAAAAAAATGACTATGTAAACGCAATTACTCTATTAAAAAAAGTAATTGATACTCAAGATGGAAGATCCGATACCCTATCATATGTACTGATCGCTGAATGTTTCTTAAAGACACATCATATAGAAAAAGCGATGTTTTTTGCAAAAAAAGCTTCTGAATTAGCACTTTTGCAAAAACATACCATTAAGACAACCTTATTACTGCGCAGAATCAACAATTCATATGGTCAAGTCACTTTTTTAGGGAACACCCGAAAGATAGCACTGAATTATCCTTCTGGATTAAATTCAGCAGAGCTAGAACTCATCGCTAACATAAAAAGGGACCTTTCTCACCAAATAGCACAAACTGTTTGGATGCCTGTTGGACATTACAAAATAAACGGCGTACGTTTTAGCGTACGGGGCAATGCACAGACTACTATCACCGTCCCATCATTTTATCAAGGATCTATCACCGAAACAGATATTACTTGGTACAAAAACAGACAAACCATCGGTTGGAGTCTCATCGGTGCAGGTCTTATTGCTACAGGATTGGGTACTTGGTACCACATGCAAGCAAGAGAACGATACGATGAGACAATCAAACGATGGGATAACTATGACCCAACATGGGAAACAACGGCAGAACAAACGAGCACAGCTCAAGCATGGGCTGTAGGGTTCTGGATAGCGGGAGGATTCTTAGGTGCAGGAGGGGCAACAACACTCCTGATGCCTGATGAAAATAAGCACTTTTTCTCCCGTAACGTTCCTCAACACCCCACCCTACCACTATCAATATCATTAGAATTCTAACACCGCTTAGGGAACACGACACAAGATCGTCACTTCCCTAAGCACAATCCCCAATAATATAATGTGTCTATATGAACAACTCATATAAATACACTATCTTAATTGGATATAAGATACTTTATTGTTCTTTTTACAATACAAACTCCAAACAAAAACCAACAACATCCGCAACATGCGGAGAAAGGTAGATCATGAGATACATCATCTCAATCCTGTTCTCCTTGAGTATCTTCGGATGCTTGGGAGAGCTTCCTGAGGGGATGAGACAAGCCCCCATTGATACGCAACCTCAACCAACGGATACAAATCCTCAGCAAAAAGAAGTAACTGTCTCTGATGCGGGTCGAAATGATCAAGGAGAAATCCGGGATCAATTCATTTCTATCGATAGCGCTACTGATGCAAGTATCCCTGATGATATAATCGTCATTGTGGATGCACAAATCCAGGATTTTGAAATAGCTGACGTAGAGGAACTCGATACCTCTTCCGAAGATATTTTAATTGTCGACTCAGAAACTACTTCTGACATGCCACAAGAAGATATCACCCCCATGGATGTTACAGTTGAGGATGCATCAATTGTAGATGTGATTCCTCCTGTTGATTCAGAGGATATAGATATCATCATCGTTGATGCCGAAATTGAACATGATATGCCTATTGAGGACGTATATGTGGAGACTGATCAATGTATCCTCAATGCTTGTAGATACTGTGGTCCTCTTCCTGAGGATGACTGTAACAACATAGACGATGATTGCGATGGTGAAACAGATGAGGACTACCAATCAGAGCCGTGTCAAAATGGCTGTGAGGATGGAAATACAGTCTGCACCAATGGTGTAGAAATCTGTAACTGTCCTCCCCCACCCCGAGATACTGATGCTGATGGTATCCCAGATGACATCGATAATTGCATCGCCATTGCCAATGGTGGACAAGAGGATGTTGATGAAGATGGTGTGGGTGATGTCTGTGACAATTGCCCGGAAATTTCAAACCCAGAGCAAGGAGATGTTGATGGTGACGAGGTCGGAGATCTTTGTGATAATTGTGTAGATACCCCAAACCCCGATCAGCTGGATACTGATTTGGATGGATTTGCTGATGCTTGTGATAATTGTCCAGAGGTGGCAAATGTCTATCAAGTAGATAGTAACGCCGACGGTGTCGGCAATGCTTGCAACCCTTGTGAAGAAGCAAGTATTTGTTATCTTTTCGATAACGAAGATTTTCTCCCTAATGGAGACATACTAAACCGAGGCACAGGAGGTGCCCCGTATGACCTCACTCATGGGACAGGAGCTGGGACTTCTAGTCTTGATAGATTAGGAGAACAAAATGCAATTCATTTTGATGGAACGGGATATAAATCAAGAATTGCAACTGATTCAATAACATTTGGTCAAAATTTTGCTATCTCTTATTGGTTTTTGATAGAGGAACCCCCTGAATGGTACAAAATGCCATTTGCAATCCATTCTGGAGGTAATGGAATAAATAGTGGATCTAAAGGTTTACTCTTTGAATTTACTCGTAGTCAAGATACGGTTACTCTTTCACCATTATTGCCAACTTCAGATGGTGAAAGAGATCCTCTGCACTCAGAAGTAAATATACAACGCTTACTTCCAGGTACCTGGTACCATGTCATATATAATCGAGATGGAAATAGGCATGCACTGTATGTCAACGGACAACTTGCTGCTGATACCATTCTTGATGCCGATAACCTCAGAAACACTTTTACTACCGATCCAGGTTTTATTCACATAGGTACAGGCAACTACTGGAATGGAAATCTAAGTGGGAATGGGCGAGATCAAGCAAATTGGTATGGTAAACTCGACGATATTATTCTCTTTGGACAGAAAACCTTATCACAACAAGAAATCCAAGATTTATACAGTCATGGATTTATCGATCGAGATAATGATGGATCAATATCATTTACTGATTGCAATGATACTGATCCATCACCAAACCCAGAAGAAGTCTGTGATGATCTTATCGACAATGACTGTGATGGTCTTGTCGACGAAGATGGATGCACCTAACACATAACACCACCAACGCGCAGGAAGAGCGTTGGATACCAAAGCCTGTGAAATTATCACAGGCTTTATAATTTATTTTTGAATATATGCACTGTAAATATTTGACTCTATTAATGGAAGTTGAGAAATATCAAATAATTTTTTTTTTATAATGTTTTTTCTTTTTTTACATAATATAAATACATATTTTTCTTTATGAATATATGAAGCTGTAAAATATTCAAAAACACTCAACACACCAGCAAGCAAACGAAAAGGGAAACTCGTCGCAAAAACACGATATCTTGTTGAACCAGTATCTCCCATAATTTTTTCATAAATTCTACTCAAACGATTTCTATAATAAAATATGTCTACTAATTCAAAATATGTATGAAATATTTTTTTATAAATATCAAAGTCTGCATCCATTACCATTTCACAAAAGAATTGGCCCTCTGGTGCTGTGATACGACACAATTGTTTTACTGCTTTTTTACGAGCTTTTGAAGGGAGACAATATAGAGTGTTTGTAGAAACAACAACATCAACACTCGCAGAAGGTAATATAGCTAAATAAGACAAATCTGCCCAAAGATAAAAAATATTTTTATCATCTTTTGTTTTTTGTGCAACTTGTTTTAATTTTGATAATTCTATATCTATTCCACAATATATATCTGTCTTAAATAAACGTCTATTTTTATCTCCAGAAGAACCTGCATCAAGCGCAATACCACTTGTTATTTTTGATAGACGATGCTCCAAGAGATTAAACACAAAATTCTTTGATGGACGAGCAGTAAAAATCATATATATAATATTTATAGTACTTTTTCTAATTTTTCTATTATCATCTTTGCACTCTTTCCATCTCCAAATGGATTACTCCATTCGATTTTTTTCTGCCCCTCCGTTATATCAATAACTGCCTGTACGATACTTTTTGGATAAACTCCTGCAATAATATTCATATTTCCTTTTAATGTCTCTGGTCTTTCGGTATTATTACGAATCGTCACACAAGGAACTTGTAAAATACAGGCCTCCTCTTGTATTCCACCAGAATCAGTTAATACCGCTCTTGCATTCATCTCTAAACATAAAAAATCCAAATACCCTAGCGGTTCTAACTCAATTATTCCTTCAGGTAATGATAAACCAAATAATTTTAACTTATTTTTTGTATGTGGATGCATTGGTATAATAATAGGTAAACCAGTCTGCTTTTGAACCAAAGACAATCCATTGACAATACCTTCTAAACGCTCTTCATCCATAATATTTTCTGAACGATGTACAGTACATAGTATATATTCTTTAGGTTTTATCCCTAGTTGATCTAATATTTGACTCTTTTTTAGTGCTAAACCTTTATGTTGCTCTACAGCATCAACAATGGTATTCCCAGAACAAAATGTTTTTTTATTATCAATCCCCTCGATATTGAGTTGCTTCGTTGCATTATTGGTTGGAGTAAATAATACATCTGATATATGATCAGTTAATATTCTATTTTTTTCTTCTGGCATAGATAAATCACCACTCCGTAATCCTGCTTCATGATGTACGAGTGTAACTCCTAATTTATTTGCTACTAAACTTGCCGCCAATACGGAATTTGTATCTCCTTGTACAATAATTGCTTGAGGTAATTCATCTTTAAAAATACGAGTCATCCCAGCAATCATTTTACCCATTTGTTCAGCATATGATAATCCACCCACTTCAAGATTATACTTAGGCAATGGAAGTTCTAATTCATCAAAAAAAGTTTTATCCATCTCATAATCATAATGCTGCCCTGTATGTAAAATAAAATATGATTTATTTTCTTGTTCACAGAAACGAATAATTGGTGCCATTTTAATGATCTCTGGACGAGTTCCTACAATAATTGCAATATTCATATAAATTAATTATTCTCCAAATGTAATATATCTGAAAACTCTTTAAATAATTGTTCTGTTGTAGAATGCACTGCGTACCTATGACGTACAGCTTCTTTAACAACAATCTGTTGGTCTATGCATTGTACACGATTTTTCAAATAAGACACTAATTGATTAAGCTGGTTATAATCAAAAGAACTGTAGCCTAATTCTTGCACACAATTTGCTGTAGGACTATCATTAGGAGTGATAGCAATAATTTCTTTTTTGCTTCCAATATAATCAATTAATTTAGAAGGTAAAAAAGGACTGTGTTTAAAAGGAGCATCGATAACCACAAGCATATCTGAATCACTCATATATCTTAAACTTTCTTTATAAGACACAGATGGTAATATATTTATATTATCCCGTAAATCAAAATTATCAATTAATTGTTCTAACTGTTTTAAAGAAAAATTTGTATATTTACTTGACCCACCTACAAAATCAACACGAACTAATTTTTTCACCTCAGGTAGACTCTTAAATAATTCACTTAAAGCTTCTAAAAAAAATTTAGGATTACGTTGCTTATAAAAGGCACCAATATGACTAAATATTATTTTTTTACATTTATTATTTTTTTTAGAAGAAATATATAATGCATCATCATAACAATGAGGAATAACTTTTGATTTTTCTTGTAATTCTACAGAATATTTTTTCATCACGAGATCTTTTGCTGTATTATTTGTAAATAATACACGATCACTTTGTGAGATAACAAACTGTTCTTTTTTTAATATATCTTTATTTTTAAAACTACACGTTCTTTTATATGGATTATCATACCAAGGATCACTAAAATACGAGACAAATGGCACGCCTGTTTGTTCCTTAAGCATAGCTCCTATAACATTACTTTCTTGAGGATTTGCAAATGAAAAAATAAGAGAAATATTATGCTCTTTAATAAGTGGCTTAATTTGATTTACTATGTTCTCATAATATTTTTTACGTAATATTTTTTGAATATATGGTATTCTCTTTAACATTTTTGGTACATAAAAAACAGGTATTTTGTATGTAGGGGCATCAATATCCCAATCACCACAAATATCATAAGTCACTAGTACAGGAGTATTCCCCTGACGAATCCATTCTGGAATCATTTTTCCGATTAAAATAGACTGAGGCCTCACTACAGGTGGTGTCCAAAAACTAAGACATAATAAATTCATATTTATAATTCGTCACGAATAAGCTCTTTTAATGCACATAACATTTCTTTATACTTTTCTTGTTTTTTTGGAAATGCAATCAACTCATTTGAAATTTTCCAAAGAGCATAAGCAAAAAATATATTCTTTTTTACATCAACACCAAAAAGATCCACTTTACCATCTCCCCTAAAATTATCAATGATTGCTTTAAATTCAGCAAACCAAACTTGCTTACTATTAGTAATAATACAATAATCAATTAAGTCAAAATATCTAGAAGAAGAATTACTGTAATTTCCCCAATCAATTAAAACCAATTGAGAATCATTCAATAACATATTACTACGATGACAATCCCCATGCGCAGAAGAAAAAGGAACTTTAAGCATATCTAAGATATTATTCCAAAAAGGTAGCTCACTCAGAGAATACATTTCAATAAAACTCAATAAATCCTTTTTATTTAATAAGTCTCCAATTTTTTGTAATGGCCAATCCTTTTTATGTTGAAATGCTTTTGTAACATAATTGATGATGATACTATTTTTATCTTTGTCATCTTCTATTTGTATATATCTTTTTGTACGTGAATATATTCCTCTATATACATATTTTGGGAGATAAGAAATGAAAAAATCATCTTTCTTTATACATGTTATCTTATGATATTCCCGAAATAATTCTTTAAATCCTTTATAAGATGCAGCAATTTTATATACATGATGTTTAGCAGTAATTATAAAAAATCCATTTCCTTTTCTATACTGAAATACAAATTGCTTTCCTTTTATTTTTTTTAAGATAAATGGAAAGCAATAATTTATAATAACAGACATAGATTCTTTGATATCAACATCACTTCTTACAATTAAACTATCATATTTAAATGCAGCCATCGTTTTATCCAGACGTTCTGATTCACAAATGAATTTTTCATATGTTCCTTCTTTTTTTCTTTCCCATAATATGTTAAGATCACCTGTTAACATAATGATACCTTTGGGTTTTGGTAAAAGAAACATCATCAACTTATAAGAAAAAATTCGCAAAATCATTGCAAAATTTAATGATTTTTTGTTTGGGAACTTTAACCGAGGATCTAATGGATATCTATCTGAAATAAGAAATTGATGTTTAGTTAACGTTTTAGCACGTAAATATCTAAACCACATATCAAAAGGAAGCACCAAATGAAAAAAAGGAAAAGACAATTTTTCACAAAATGAAAAAAAATAATTATTCCATCCAAGATATACAGTTGTATTAAATAACGGTATTTCTTCTTTAACTTTATTAATCAACGTAGATTTTCCAGCTCCATCTACCCCAATAAACACCAGCAAATTTACAGGCTTAAATAACAATATTATTTTGTGTAATGTAAATATACATGCATGTATATTTCTTTGTAAAACATACCTTTTCTCATGTAATTCATCCATAGAAACATTGGCTTGCCTATCTCCTTTATCCAAATGACGGTGATACAAAAATAATACCGAAGCATCCACCTTATTTGGAATATATATATTTTCTTTTTTTATTCTATTTTCCAAAACAGTCTCTACTTTATTTAAACAAAAAAATCGTTTTTTACCAAAAATCAACTTGGTTTGGATATCAAAACAAATAATTTTTTTTTCAATATTATCAATATAAATGTACTCTTCATGTCTCCAATCAATAGTAGGAAAGCTTCTTGAAATAAACCCAAACTCTTTTAGAATCTTTATAAGTTTCTTTTTTTGTTTAGGATTTACGAGTATATCAATATCTTTTTGTTCATTTAATTGCTCTATTGGATCATAATGTCTCATGACAACATAAAGAATACCTGCATCGTTTAACAGCTTAAAAATATGTTGTAATGATATTGATAACATATCTGTCTGACCTATCTCCTTTTAAGAATTTTTTCTCTTAAATTGAATACATAATGAAATAATCCTACTCGCTTAAGGGTGTCAATTATAAACTGTTTAACATTATTTCTATAAATTGTATATCGAGAATATGGATATCGTTTCAACATCTTTTTTATGTTCTTTAAAGCATTTATTGTATCTATATGCAAAGAATCGTCCGACAACTCATTATCTACTAACTGCTTAAATTCAATCCAATCTTTCCGTTTCATTCTAATATGTTTACCCCAAAACTCATTATCATGATTTGATTTTCTTTGTAAAAGAACTAATTTTCCTATTGCATCGTATTTACGACAAATATTCATAAATACAGGAATTTCTTTATATGTTTCATTATTAAAACTTGCATTAAAAATCAATGTAAATGGTTTCTTTTTTCTAATATCAGCTAATATCTCAATATTTTTATGTAATAACTCCCAATTTCCATTTACACGATACTTTTCATATGTTTCTTTTGAAAATCCATCTAAAGAAACCGCAATTTTTGCAATTTTCACTTTATTTAAATATTCAATAGTCCGTTGTGCAAAAATATTAGCATTAGTAGTTGTATATAACACACATTCAGGATTAATGTTTAACATACTTTGCATAATTTCATATGTTTCAGGAAACAAAAATGGTTCTCCACCAAATGGATTGAAAATTTGCAATGTAGGCATAACTTCTTTTACTTTTTCTACAGTAGTTTTATCTAATCGATCACATTTTTTTTCTCTATATTGATCTTGATTACAATGATAACAATTTAAATTACATTTATAGCTTGGAGTATATTTTAATTTTCTTACCTTACTCTTTAACTCAATATCCCCATTCCAAATTTCTTGCTCATTTAATTCTGCATTTTTTCGCACCAAAGAATCTTTTGGTAATTTTTTATATATATCATAATCTTCCCAATGGTTCATCCCTAACTGTACTGGACAAAGCTGACAAGTTTTTTTGACACCACAAGTAGTCATCTTTTTACGAAAATCCTTGAACTCTTTACTATTCCTAATCTCATCTATTGATTGTTTATTTATATTACCCATTATTGCCCCCGGTAAGTAACAACATGGTGCAACATTCCCATCTGGATAAATATCAAAACTTGTCCATAAATGGGCACATACTGTTTTTCCATGCTTATTTTTTACGAGCATTGGTGATGCTGTTGATTTTTCTTTTGAAGTCATAGCAATAAAATTATTGTGATAAATTATATGTTATTATATATTCTATATATTCTGCCCATTTTAAAAATTCTTCCTTATCACCCGCATGAAGTTTTGTATAATCTAACTCTATTCCACAATCCATGACAGCAGTAATATATGCCATTAATGCATTATCGTATGTTTTTTCAGTATAATCAATAGATGAGATTTCTTGAAATAATGCAGATAAAGCAGTGAAATCTGTAATATGATAAATCTGAGGTAAATCTATAATCAAATCATTTCCAAACACAATAGATGGTTTTTTTAATATTGCCGCCTCAAAAGAACTGGTCCCAGTTGCTGTAACCACTGCAGTACATTTTGGTAGTACATCAGCAGATGTGTACTTATAATCAATAAACGTTACATTTGGCAAGCTCATTATTTTTTTATAATACCCCGGTTTTCTTTTACCAAGCATGGCAGGGTGTTCCTTTACATATAAACTATATTCACCTGGTAGAGATTTTGCAACCATACGTACTAACTCAAGCTGATTTGTAAAATAAGGTGCTTGAACCAATGTATGAGCTTCTGGTTCATATTGTAATGGAAAATAAATAAATTTGTCTGATTTACTTATTTGATGAAATGTTATCTTACGAAAGAATGCTATCGCCTGATATTCCCAAATAATTGTTTTACTTTTAATAAATGGACCAATATTATCTAAATGTTTAAACTTATTTCGAGCATCTACCTTAACTATCCAACGATATAAATATTTACTAAAATATAATGGTAATAAAAATATTTTTTTAATGGCTTGTTTATATTCTTTATCTAAATGTTTATTTTTTTCAGAAGCATAATCGGGAATATCTAATTGTTGCCTATTTTTATTAATATAATCAATAGCTTTTTGATAATTATTTGAGGAAGTTATATCATTTAAATTTTTTTGATAACATTTTTCTACTCTTTTAGGTAAAAGATATTCAGGGATATCATGTTCAAAATGATATCCTTTTACCTTTGTATCTCCTATTCCAAACATATATACACCATGTTTTTTGGCATAATGATATAATAAAATATGGTACATCGTCACAAAACTATGAGTAAAAATCACATCAGGATTATATTCATGAAAAACATTTTTTATATGAACAAAAAATATTTTAACTAAATTTATCATAACTTCATCAGAAACTGTCTTTCTGTATCGAAATAATGGATAAGTCCTCATATCATATACAAGAGAACGAACTGTCCCTATAATCTCCCAAATACTTTTTATTCCTAATTCTTTTTCAATTTTATCAATAGAAATAGATGGTACATTCTTAGGATCTAAAGCATCGTTCCATAATGCATCAAGTAAATGTAATTCTTTATATTCAATATCACTCTGTTTCTTTAAAAAATCAAAAGTTCCTTCACCATGTACTAAACCAACATATTGACTATCAGGATATTTTGATTTTAATACCCGTAACAACGGATGCCCTAACTGAACTCCCCAACCACGAGATAATACAACTAACATTCGTTTTGAAAATTTTTTCTGCGTTTTATTCATATTTTAAAAATTGTATAATCTCTTCTACCTTGTTATTTAAACCATGTACAGGAAAAGCCAAACACTGCTTATAATCAACTACCCATGGACATTCTGATATATTGAAATGATATATCGATGTTTCTATATTAAATGTCCTCGCTAACTCTGATTTAATTTTTAATAAATCATTTCGGTCATAACCTATATATAATGGAACTAACCCAGGGGCAATACCACGGTTAAATGATTGAATCATCCACTCTTTCCATGTAGAAGCTAAATGACTATCTATGATATTTTTTACGTTACATCTTCTTAATCTAGATTCATGTAATAATGCAGCCGAAACATCATTATTATCTAACCATATATCAACTTCCTCATCTAAATATATTTTTTCTGCTTTTAAAAAAGTATTTCTCACAATAGTATTAACATCTGTAAATCCAGTAATATCCAAATTTTTGTGATTTTTATCCGATGTAAATTCAACATATTTACCATTATACTTTAATAAACCACCACTCTTTAAACCCAATGTTTTTGATAAACTTCGTACTTCATAATGTGCTTGAATATACGGCATACTCTCATCCAACATATGCGCTGAATCTACTTCATCGCATATAACAGGAATATCTCCAAATATAGAATGATATTCTGTCCAGTCTATATTTGGGGTCCATCCCCACTGAGAATAGAGTAAGATACTATCCACTGAAATACTACAATTTACAACCTCTTTAATTGGTATTGGGGTTGCTACTTTAGCAATAGCGCTTAATACACAATGTGAACTCCATTCAGGAACGGCTACTCTACTACTTCGATCTAAACCCATATGACATAGTGCTGCTGTCAATGCTTGACGACCACTTGGAAATACATTTTTCTTCATTATTTGTTTATCAGAAAATGACAATATTGGCCGATCTCTCCATAGGCTTACTTTTACATTATTTTTTTTCTGATTCATGATCATAACAGCTATTCTTTATCATCAGCACTTAATTTTGATTCTTCTAAAATCTTCAAGACAGCCAAAGCATCCTCACCTGTTCCATAGGGTGCTATACCATCTTTTATATACGAAATGACATGATCAATCGAAGATGAAATCATGCTACGTGGTTCACCATCACGTTCTATTTCTTTATTTAACTCAAAAAAACCAGGGAAATGTTCACTATTTATTTTTTCTCTATACTGAACTTCAAAACCTAAATTGCTCATAGAAATCATTCCTTTCTCTCCAAAGATGGTAAAACCAAAATGACCATAATTTTTTGATAGAGAATGCATACTTAATCTCAAGCCATTTTCAAATAATAAATCTGCGTCAATATTTTTATCATCTGGATTACTGCTTGTTTTTTCATTATATCTCGCTGAAACAGACTTCACTTCTCCACAAAACACTCGCATGATGTCTATTAAATGTGTTCCATTATTAAAAAACCCATTATAATAATATGCATGCCCTTGATATAATTCCCCGAGTAAACCATTTTTTACTTTTCCTGCCCACTCTTGTAACAATGGATCAAAATGTCTTTGATGATTCACAAATAATTGTATACCTTTTTCTTTACACAATTGAACCATTTTCTCTCCATCTTCTATAGAATATGCTAATGGCTTTTCACACAAAATCACTTTAGGCTTATATGGAACAATCTGAAAAAGATGCTCCGCATGATACTGTGAAGGTGTTGCAATTGATACTATTTCTGGCTGATGATGTTTAAATAATTCTTCAATACTTTCAAAAATATCAACATGTTCATACTCTTTCTGTAAATATTCCCGTCGATCTTCATTTATTTCTACAATACCAACAAGATCAACATCTTCATGTAGACGATATGCATCAGCATGACTACCAGGCCGTACTGATTTACTATAATTTGCAACACCAGCACCGATATTTCCTCCACCGATAACAGCTGCTGTTATTTTCTGTATCATATTTTAATAATCAATAAATCTTTTCTAGAATTAGCAAATGGAAGTGCTTTTGGCTGTTCTAAAAAATAAAATTTAATATTAGGTATATCTTTTAAAATATTTTCTAAAAAAATTTGAGTATAATTTACACCCTTAACTTGACTTATATTTATCCCCTTTTTTGTATATATATACCGCAATAATCGTTTATCAAAAAAATACTTTTGATTAAGAAAAAAATTTTTAATAGTTTTCTTTTCTCTTTCTTTCAAAAGAGATGCATGCTTTTCTTTTAATGGAATATCACCAATTAAAATTTTTCCATCAGAATTAGTAATACGAATCAATTCTAAAATTAATCCCTCAATATATTCTTTTTTATCTAAATAATGAACAACACTGTAACAAACTATTTTATCAAACTCACTATCTTTAAATGGTAAATCTTGATTAATATCAACTATTTTATATACAACATTACTAAATTTACTTAATTTTTTTTTTGCAACAGATATCGTTTGCTCTGCCATGTCAGCCAAACATACCTGATGACATTTTTCAAGTAAATATTTTGTAATATTTCCACAACCCCCTCCTAAATCAAGCAAAATATCTTTTGAGGAAATAGTCAATTTTTCATGGACATCTCGAACGATTTTCTTTTCAACAAATATATGAAAAAACATCCTTCCACCATTTAAGTGTTTACTTGTTTTTTGAGCTAAATCATTAAAAAAATCAATATTTGTCATAACACTGAATTTATCATATTTTTACAAACATTTTTTGGTGTTCTTGATAAAATCTTTCATAATAATCATCTCTCAGTATTGCCATACGAATAGAATCATAATATTGACTATTTCTGTATATATCCTCTTTTAAAATCCCTTCTTGCACGTAACCAGCTTTTGCATATGCTTTAGCAGCAGAAGCATTAGCAGACGTATACCCAAGATATATCCGATGCAAATTTAACCGATCAAATCCATAAAATGTTATTAATTCTGTAATCTCAGTTCCATATCCTTTCCCCCAATATTCTTTCTCACCAATAATAATACGCATTTCTGCTTTTCTTGCAGTCTGGTGAATATTATATAACCCAACAATACCAATAAGTTTATTATCCTTTTTATCAAAAACAAGCATAATAACATTTTCTCCATCGAGATCTTCTTTAACCTGATTATTAACTTGTTGAAGGGTAATTGGCTTTTGACCTGTAAACATATACTGTGTCACTTCTGGATCGTTAAACCATTTATAAAGAGTAATATTATGTTCATCAGTATATGGTTGAAATATAATTCTATCTGTTTGTAAATATTCCATATTAGTCTAATAATTATGACAAGTGAGATTGTTCTTTTAATTCATGAAATTCTGCACTACGAATATTATCTAAAATTCCTTGATCTATACGATTCTTATTAATAGCAACTAATGAAGGCTCTTTCTGCAATAATTCCAATATATCTTCTAAAAAAAACACTTTTCCTTCTTGATGTAAGCGTATTAATATTTGTTCTATCAGTTCTAAATCTTCAATATAGTCTAATGTCATTCGTAAATAAGACATATTTTTAGTATATGAAATATTTTTTATACGAAATTTATCTGGTTGCTCCATTATTGTTGTCGTAATCCATTCACGATATAAAGAATTATCTACTTCTGTATTTAAACGATCAAGCGTAGAAAATGGCATAACTTCAATATCTAATCCATCAGGATAAGTGGGTGGAAAAATATTTGTAATATGATCATACTCACCAATATTCGTTCTATATACACCAATAAGTGTATCAACAATATGGGGATCAATCAAGGGGCAGTCCCCTGTTACCCGCACAATAGCATCAGCATTAAATTTTTTTGCTGTTTGATATAATCTATCAACTAAATCAGCCTCTTTTCCTCTATAGATTCCTAATCCCAACTCACCCGCAAGTATTTCCAAAGGATCATTTTCAGCTGTGTCAGAGGTACTTAATACTACCTGATCAACTTCTTTACAAAAAGACAAACGATATTTAATCCATTCTATTGCGGTTTTTTTATGTATTTTTAGTAAGGCTTTTTGAGGTAAACGTGTAGAACCCATCCGGACCTGAATAACAGCCACTACCTTTTTTCTTATATCAGTATTGCCCATATTTTTGTTTTATATGCTTATTTATGTCTATGAGTTCCTGATTGCTTTCTAACATATCAACAACGTACTCTATATCTAATTTATCTGGGAACAATTGTTTATATAATAGCTGTATTAAAGCATAATCTTCTGGAGTATCAAGCGTAATCCGATACTGAGAATAATCTTTTATATATTCAACATTATATGTTGAATATAACTTAGGATGTTTTCGTATATACAATGTCACATGTTCTCGATCCTCTTTTTCTAACGCTTTATGCCAGATACTTGATAAAACATCCCATGAAAATACTTCTGTATCTAACCCTCTGGGATATGTTCGTTTCCCTAATATATTAGCACAATAATCAACACCATTATCCAAATAAGCCTGAATCACTTTATCTACCTCAACAGAATCAATTAATGGACAATCTGACGTTATACGTATAATAACATCCGCATTATATTTTTTTGCTGCTTGATAATACCTATCTAAGACATCATCTTCTGAACCACGATATATACCAACATCTTCATAATTCTTTTTTACAAATTCTTCAATAACATCATCTTCTTTTTTATTTGGAGCAGCAATGACAATTTGAGTTATTAATTTAGAATAGTTTAAACGGTCTATAACTTGCCCTAACACCGTTTTTCCTTGTAAATCTAAAAATATCTTATTTGGAAGGCGTGTTGAGCCAGTTCTCGCTTGAACAATACATATAATTTTTTTATCCATATTATATCAAGATATTATTTATAAGAGCCAAAATATTTCTTGTTGCATTATTTTGTGTATATTTTTTTCTAATCTCTTCTATATTTTCTATATATCTTTTTTCGTTTTTTATATACTTACCTACTATTTCTTTTAAATCAATTTTTGTATAAATACCCTTAGATAATCCAAATCTATTACTAGGCAAAACGTTCTCAGATGATGTCACATTTGGCTGATAACTAATTACTGGGATACCCATAAGTGCTGCCTGAAACAATATCATACTATTCATCCCGATAACAAATTTCGCTTGGTATAAACTTTCTTGTGTTGGAGTGTCAATTATCTGTATATCAATAGTAGATGATTCTATAACTTCTCTAAATTTTTCTTTATCCTTTGCTCTTGGATGTAACCCAACATGAATTGGAACTATGACATTTAATTCGGTACACACCTCAATAATATCTTTCAATACTTGCACTTCATCAAATACTGGAGCTGTTATTGACTCGTCTTTTGCATGAAACACTTCTGAAAATGGTTGTGACACAAACAATATATACTCTTCTTCTTTATTTTCTATGACTCTATCACCGAAACCGTCAAAAAACGGATTCCCTGTTACTTGTATAATATCTTCTGGAATACCTTCTGCTATCATTTCCATCTTCATTTCTATATCTACCGCACACACACTATTTGAGAGATATTTCAAATCAGTTGTTTTGGGAGTAGAAAAACGCATAGCATAATTACTCCAAAAATCAACAATCGATACAGAATGAATACCCCGCATATTTGCTTCTTGAATACAATACTTTTCAAGACTCATCCCCATACTTGTACCTGTCACAACAACATTAATATCATGTTGTTCAAAAAAATCATGAACAACAACTAAACTATCTTCTGAAGCATCCACATACTCTACCTTATGTTTACCTGCAAACAAACAGGCTTCTTCTGCAAATAGCGCAAAAACAACATGTCGTTGAGACAAGGATACCGATTGTATTAATGGAAATATAGCGTTAAATCCTCCTGGATTTTGCGCCACAAATAATATGTTATGTTGCTTCTGTTTCATATTTTTTTAATGCATCAATATGATATTCGATTTTTTTTATTGCCTGGATAAATAAATCCATATCTTCTTTTGTGCGTGGATGATGACAAATACCTGTAAAAATAAAATCTTCATCAAATAAACGATCTGTTACTGGACAAATTCCTTTATCATACGAAACATCGGTAAGATATTCAGTTGAAACAAATGGAAACTGACTATGCGGAAACATACGTTTTTTCTGATATACAGGCATTAAATACAACGGTTTTACATATCCCTCGTTAATAGGAAATCCTTCAGCCTTCATTGCTTCAGCAAATACACGCCTACTTATCCCAATATTTTCTATGATAAATTTCATGGGATACACATAAAATACATGCCGTGTTTCTGGCAAAATATATGCCCCATTGATCCAATCAATATGTTGAAGTTGCTCACTTAAATATAAGGCTAAATCAACTCGCGTTTTATTTAATTTCTCCATTTTCTTTAATTGTTCAATTGCCACCGCTGCATGTAATTCACTTAAACGATAATTACTTCCTACAATCGGATAAAAATCTTCTCCAGCACTCACAAGATCATCCATAACCACTTCTCCATGATTACGAACTAACTGAGCTCTCTGAGCATATTTATTATTATTTGTTACCAAGACTCCCCCTTCACCACATTGAATATGTTTATGAACATTAAAACTAAATACACCAATATCCCCTATTGTTCCAAGATGCTGTCCTTTATATGTACCACCAATTGCCTGAGCATTATCCTCAATAACAATAAGACTATATTTTTGAGCAATAGCAAGCAATTCATCATACCGTGCTGAACCACCAAAGATATTGACCACCAAAATAGCTTTAGTTCTTTCTGTAATTAACTTTTCTACTTCTTTTGGATTCAAACAATATGTATCATCTTCAATATCTGCAAATACAGGAATCGCATTATTTAAAAGAATTGCTGAAGCTGTGGCACTCATTGTATATGGGGAAGTAATCACTTCATCTCCAGGTCCAACTCCTGCTGCAGTTACTGCCGCTTGTAAAGCTGTTGTAGCAGAATTAAAACTCACAGAATATTCAACACTAAACATATCACACATGAGCTTTTCAAATGCTAATACATACTCTCCACCACAAAACTTATCCCCTGCACGCCCGATGAAATCTGAAATAATCTTTTTATCCATAACCTCAATGACGGCTTGTTTTTCTTCTTCTCCAAGAGGATTATGTATGGGATACGGTTGTTCTAATACAGGTGTACCACCTAATAAAGCTAATTGATCCATATAATCTATTTATCCTTTATAAATTTTTAATATGTATTTTTTTCCACCACGATAAAAAAATGCTGGATACTTTTCATTATCAACAACACGAAAAAGATTAAACTGTTCATTTATAGTTTTATTTAGATCTAATTCACTATCTTTAGGAGTTCTTTTTGAATAAAACGTTTCTTTTCCTTGTTGTTCATATCCATTTTCAATACCTTTTGGATATGTTTTTATAAAATTAATAATTAAATCATTAATTGCATTTCCTTGTATATCATGAAGCTCATCCAATAATTCATTTCCAATAAAATGCATAACATTTTGTGCATAAATTGTTCCAGCATCAACAGAATCTACTGCTTTAAATAATGTATTTGTTACAGATGTTTCTCCAGCGAGAATACTCCACGTTAATGGAGACCACCCCTTTCCTTCAGGTAACGCACTTGAGTGAACAACTAAACTATGAGTATGCAAATCCCTTATTGATTTTTTCATGATCTTTTCACAACTCAGAAAAAAAGCAATATCTCCTTTCTCCATATTATCAATACTATGTACAAGAGATACAACATGTCCATAGCTCATTAATTGTGTTTGTAACTGTCTTGCATATGATAAATACCAACTTTTTGGATTATCCATCAATAAAGTGATTTTCATATAATGAAATATTATTTTTCTACATGATCCAAGGATAAAGGTGTTCCTCGTTCAAGATCTTGTGTTACTATTTTACCTAAAATACTTGGGAGTTCCTTTGGATCTAAACCATAACCTGGACGAATCACACGAACATGCTCTCTTGTGATAGGTTCTCCTTGTTTTATATCTTTCACAACAAAAATAGAACGACGAAACACAAGATTTTCTTTTTCTTTTTCTCCAATTTCATAAGAAACAGTACCCATAGCTTTTGACACATCTTGAACAGTATCTACCAATGCCTTTAATTCATCCGGTTCTAATGAAAAAGCAGCATCAGGACCACCTGCTGAACGATCTAAGGTAATATGCTTTTCTAGTACAGCAGCACCATTTGCAACTGCGGCAGTTGCTGCTACTAATCCTAAGCTATGATCAGATAATCCAGAAATTACATTAAATCTTTTAGGTATATCAGCCACCGTAGCTACATTCATTTGCTCTAAATTTGCAGGGTATGAGCTAATACAGTGTAAAACAATAACTTCTGGGCACCCAGATGATTTTAATGTATCAATAGCACGTTGAATTTCTGGCTCACTTGTTAACCCACGAGACATAATCACAGGTTTTTTGGTTGAACCAATTTTCTTTAATAATTCCAAATCACCAGTTTCAAATGATGCTACTTTATATAACTCTACGCCAAGTTCTTCTAAAAAATCAACGGCTGTTTCATCAAAAGGAGTAGAAAAAACAATTAATCCTTTTTCTTCACCATATGCTTTTAGCTCTTCATGCCATTCCCAAGGTGTATAAGCTGTTTTATATAATTCATATAATGTTTTTCCTGCCCAAGCATCATTTACTTTTACCTGAAAATAGTCATTATCACAATCAATTGTTAACGTATCAGGTGTATATGTTTGTAATTTAACCGCATCTGCACCAGCATCTGCCGCAGCGTCAATTAAGGCAAATGCTTTATTAATATCATGATTATGATTACCTGATAATTCAGCAATAACAAATACAGGATGCCCTTCACCTATATACCGATCCCCTTTTGGTGTTTGTATTTTAATTGAATTCATATATACTATTACTTAAATAAATAAGTTCCATCTTTGATCTGTTGTATTCCTTGTTCTTCTTTTTTTTGTAAATTATTCATCCAACTACTAGCATATACCTTTTCAATATGATCTTTCCACCGAGTAGGATCCATGTTTATACATAATTCCTCAGCGAGAACGAATATTGTTTGTATATCATTATAAAAAGCTAACTCTTTTTTATATGTAATCATTGCTTTAATCCTTGGAATATGATAATCACTACTGATTATTGTAACTGATCCAACATCATTTTTTTTTAATAAATCAATACTATATAACAATTGTTCATACGTATTATTTGATTGTTCTTCACCAATAATTTTATCCTCTGGTATTTCCATATCTATCAACTCTTGTAAAACAATCGTATAAATACTTGGATGAACCACATCTGCTAAATTTTTATCATTCCCTTTACCACCTGGCACCATAATATAATCAAATTCTTTTTGATCAAAAAGATATTTTGTAGCCCATAAACGAGTCTCTCCCCCAGGTGCAAATCCCTTTCCTAACGGATTTTCTAATTGAGTGCTGATCCAATTTCCTTGACTATCTTGAATGATACCAGCACTAAGAAATAATAAAGCATGTCTCATACACACTATCTTACCTTAAAAATATTAGTAATAGGCTCGCCTTTTAGGGATTCTTTTAATTTACCAGTATCTAATAGCTGCTTAAGCTGTGGAAATAATTCATCATATGCTTGTAATAAATCATCCAGATGCTCTTGTGTATGACTAAAACTCATATTATGTTGCCCATACCACAAAAATCCACGTGCCAAAATCTCCTGCTGCATATAACTTTTTATTTCAATTCCTGTAGCATGATCTGTATCTTCAACAAATAATATACTCCAAAATGGTCGCCCTTTTAAAGAAAGAATTGATGACAAATTATGTTTTTCAATTAACTCAATGGTCTTTTCTTTTAGATAGATACCTTTTTTTTCTACTTCTTGCACAACATCTTTTTCTTCAATTTCCTTAATAGTTGCTAAAGATGCTGCAATTGACAATGCTTCACCACCATAGGTAAATGAATAAAAAATATCATCTATTTTTTGCATATACTCCTTTTTCCCCACTAAAGCAGAAATTGGCATCCCATTTGCCATTGATTTTCCAAAAGTAGCTAGATCTGGGGTAACCCCAAATAATGCTTGTGCACCACCCAGTCCAAAACGAAATCCAGTAATCACTTCATCAAATATAAGTAAAGCACCATGCTTATGAGCTAATTCTTTTACTTTTTTTAAAAAATCATCTTCAGGTTCCTCATAATTCATTGCCTCCATAATAACAGCGGCAATATTACCCTCATTCTTTTTTAAAATCACTTCAAGAGAATCAATATCATTATATGTAAATTTATGAGTCAATGCTCTTGTGCTCTCAGGAACCCCTAAATGCCGCGTAGTTGATCCAATATACCAGTCATGCCATCCATGATAGCCACAGACGGCCACATGATCTCTCCTGGTAACTGCTCGAGCAACCCGAATAGCACCACTGGTTACATCTGAACCATTTTTCCCAAAACGGACCATTTCTGCACAAGGGATAATATCAATCAACTTTTGTGCTAATTCTGACTCCAAAACAGAAGGCAAAGAAAAATTAATTCCTTTTCCAAGTTGTTCAATGATGGAATCATTTACTGGTTTATAATTATATCCTAAATAAACAGATAATAACCCATTAATAAAATCAATGTATTTATTTCCATCAACATCCCAAATATACGCCCCATCTGCATGTGTGACAAATAATGGTGCTTGCCCTTTAATATACTGCAAATAACTTTTACTAAATGTTTGTGTCGCAAGTGGAATAACCTTCTTCACTTCCTCTAACATTTCATTACTTTTTTGATATCGATTACTCATATGTTTCCATAATATGTTTTAAGGTACCAATAACATGATTTTGTTCTTCACGAGTCATTTTTGGGAAAATTGGCAATGAAAAACATCGTGAATAATACTCGTCTGCATGTACTAAATACTTTTGTTCACCTAATACCTTTTTAAATAAAGGATGAATATGTACTGGCACATGATGTACTTGTACCCCAATACCGGCTTCACGCATCGCATCAAAAATTTCTTTTCTATGTTCTTTTAATACCTGAATAACATATAAATGCCATGCTGAGCGAACAGTATCATCAACAGTTGGCAAAACAATATTTGATACGTCTTTTAGTTGTTCATTATAATATGTGGCTTGCTTATTTCTTTTTTCTATAAATGTATCTAATTGTTTTAATTGAGAAATACCCAGTGCGGCTTGCATATCTGTCATACGATAATTATATCCAAGCTCACATGTCTCAAAATACCAATCACCATGATATTCTTCTAATAATTCAGGATCTTTTGTCACACCATGTGTGCGCAGACGCATCATTTTTTCATATAGTTCCTTATCATTCGTTAAAATAGCCCCACCTTCACCTGTTGTAATTGATTTTACTGGATGAAAACTAAATACAGCGGCGTTACTTTGTGTGCAGCTTCCTATCTTTTTATTTTTATATGTTGCACCCAGAGCTTGACAACTATCTTCAATCACTAATAAATTATGCTTCTTTGCAATACGCTCGATAGTATCTATATCAACAGGATGACCTGCAAAATGAACAAGTGAAATTGCTTTTGTACTTGGAGTAATCAAAGATTCAATTTTTTCTACATCAATATTATATCTTTTTGGATCTATATCACAAAATACAGGAGTAGCACCAACCACCAATAACATATTACTTGTTGCAACGAACGTATTTGGGGTTGTAATGACTTCATCTCCCTCACCAATGCCCAATCCAAGATAAGCAACATGCAATGCAGTAGTTCCATTAGACACGGCTACTGCATATTTTGCACCACAATATGCAGCTAATTTTTCTTCAAACTCTTTTAACTTTGGTCCTTGTGTTAACCAATCAGATCGAAGTGCCTCAACTACCGCATGAATATCTTCTTCTTCAATGGATTGTCTTCCATATGGAATCATATATTTTGAATAATATCTAAAAACTCTTCTTTTTTTATCCAACTATCATTTTTATCACTTCTAAACATAAATCCTTCTGAAAGCAATTGTCCCTCATCTTTATATTTTTTATATTTTTCTTCTCCTAAAAATTCAGGAAGTATTACATAATGTTTATCTAACTCTACTGTATGCCGTGCTTCTTGTTCTGTCACGAGTACCTCATGAATTTTTTCTCCCGGACGAATACCCATATTTTTTTTAACTACTCCAGGGGCCATAGCATCTAATAAATCCACGATACTCATACTTGGTGCTTTTGGAATAAAAATTTCTCCTCCTTCCATTTGACCCAATCCATACATCACTAATTCACAAGCTTGCTTGAGTGTTAACCAAAATCGTGTCATTCTCTCATCGGTAATAAATACCTCATCAAGTGTACCTTCAGATTTTTTTTGCAATAATGTATCAACTATACTTCCGCGACTGCCAATAACATTTCCATAACGCACACAAGAAAATTTTGTTCTTCCACCTGCATACACATTACCACTCACAATTAATTTTTCAGCACATAACTTAGTCGATCCATACAAATTAGCAGGTTCAGCCGCTTTATCTGTCGAAATAAGCAAAACTTTTTCTATATGTTGATCTATCGCAGCCTCAATAATATTTTGAGTCCCGAGCACATTTGTTTTTATCGCTTCAGTTGGGTTATATTCAAGTGTTGGGACTTGTTTAAGTGCTGCTGCATGCACAACAATATCAACCCCATGAAATGCACGTTGCAAACGTGAAACATCTCTAATATCACCCAAGAAAAAACGAACCCGATCATCTTGAATTTCTTTTGCAAGGTGATATTGTTTTAATTCATCACGACTAAAAATAATCACCTTTTTTACTTCTGTGTTATTTAACAAAAAATGAGTAAAACTCTTCCCAAATGATCCAGTTCCGCCTGTAATAAGTACTGTTTTATTTTCTAAAAATTTCATAAGATAACACGAAATAGTTTATATATAATATTCATTTTTAAATTGCTCAACATCTTGTTCAAAACATGTTCTAGAAAAATATTTGATTCCACGATACTGCGATATATATTTACCATGAAACCCACGTTTAAATGTTGCAATATTTAACTGTTTTTTATCTGGATAATAGTCCCATTGTGCAGAAGGGCTTGCTGGCTGCCCAACATCAATATATACGATATTATTATTTTGTGCATACTCCATAGCACGAAATAATAACATGTGATAAAGAGGAAAATTCGTATATTCAGGATCATCTACCCCTGAATAATAAATAGCCTTCCCAAAAGCATGTTCAAAATACGCATAAGCAATGTTTTTTCCCTTATACGATAATCCTACAAGAAATGCTTTTCCCTTTTTTAATAGATCAAACTGTATATCAAAGGTTTCTTTTGATCGAGTCACCCCTCCAGAACATTTTGCATGTAATGCACGATATTCTTCATGTAAATCATATGAACTATTTGTGTGATCAATTACAAATGCAGAAATATCTGGATTAAGTTGCATATGTTTTATATCACATCGATGCCCTTTCCTGCAAGATTTTAATATATCATCTGGTGGTAATAACTCAATACGATAAGATAAAATAGATGTATCTAAATAATTATAACTTTGCAGATAATTAAAGTCAACGTTATCTTGTAAAGGATCAATAGAAAAAAGCACTTTATCGGCACTTTCTTCTTGAGCGATATTATCTATGATAGAAAATACCTTTTTTTCAACTCTTTTACTTTCAATACACAGTGGTGCTGGCAAATATCCTTGCGCTGCAGTTGCACTTGTTATTCCCTCATGTTTTTCTATCAACAAAAATACACATCCAAGTACTTGACCACTCTCTATATAAATAAAACTCTTGTCTTTTTGAAAAAAGCCTCTTTCTTGAGATAAAATACGAACAGTCTCAATATTTTCATCAAAATATCTAAAATCTGCTTTTTGTTCTTGAACAAAAGAATTCCAATATGTTAAAAACAATGATTCATCATCTTGTCTATACAGAATAACATTAGACATATCTTAGCTATTATTTTTCATATTATACAAAGTACTAAAATAAGATTGTTTATCCTGTAATAAAACATCAGGATGTCCACTCTCTATAATACTTCCCTTATCCAAAACAAATATATTGTCGACATCACGCACAGTAGATAAACGATGTGCAATCATAATGACGGTTACTTTCCCCTTTAAATCGTTAATGACATGTTGAATATATTGTTCAGATTCATTATCAAGAGCACTTGTTGCTTCATCAAAAATAAGAATCTTTGGTTTTCTTGCAAGCATACGCGCAATGACAATACGCTGTCTTTGTCCTACAGATAAGGCAATACCACGCTCACCAATCATCGTATCAAAATCCTGTTCACATTGCATAATAAAATCATAAATATATGCTTTTTTTGCTGCAGCGATAGCATCTTTTTTTGTAATAGTATCATCATAAAAAATGATATTATTTAAAATACTATCATTTTTTAAAAACATATCTTGAGATACATAACCAATATTATTTCTCCATTTTTTCATATTGATGTCACCCACAGGAACACTATCTAAACAAATCATACCACTATCAACCGAAAATAATCTTAAAACTAAATCAACAACGGTTGTCTTTCCTGCACCAGAAGGCCCGATAAACGCAACACTTTCTCCTTGTGTAATATTGATATTTACTCGATTTAAAATTACATTTTTTGTATCATATGAAAAAGAAACATTTTGAAAAGATAATGCATCTTTAAATATAAACTCTTTATCTCCGACAATAGATTCCTTATGCTGTTTCAATACACGTCCATATTGAATAATATTATCAAGATATGAAAGTGACTCACTCATTCCATGTACACTTGTCTGCAATTGTTGAACATAATTGAACATACGTTGCACCAAATAAATCACAGCAATTAATGCACCGAAATTTAAATAATTAAACTGATAAGATAATCCAAATAACAAACAAATAAACACAAGACTAATCAATTGTAAGACTTGTGGTGAAAAATTTTTATATATATATACCTTAACTTTATACTCATTTAACAATTTAAAATATTGATTCCCTGTTTGCATAAGTTTATCAGCTACTCCGGTATATTTTAATGTTTTCATCCCTAATACATTTTGATTTACAAAATGTGAAACATCTTCTAATGCTTTCCCAGCCTTATACCCAATATTTTTTGTTTTTACAAAAATTGGTTTTAATACAAATATAGACAATATACCTAAAATAAATGCCCCTAATGTAATTATGATAGAAATATTTAAAGCAATCACGACATATGTACACAATATCACAATTGCCATAAATGTAGTACTCAAACTAAGTAATGCATTGGCCCCATATTGCACATGAGTAATTAACAATGTTTCAAGCTTACCAAATTTTTGTTTCAATAAATAACTCCACTCTGCATTTAATGTTTTCTTTAATAATTCACTACGAGTTTTTTCTTCGTAATCTGCACTAATTTTTATTTTAATATAATAAAAAGCCAACAAAACCAATGTACGCACAATAAATATACTTAAAATAAATATAAGTAAAGTAGTTATATTAAAATCTACATGAAAAAAAACAAACAACTTTTCAATAGATTGAGAAATAATATCTTGCCCTCGCTCACCTTGATTCATCGCAATAGAAAATAAAGGGATTAATGCATTAACACCAATTCCTTCTAATAAACCACTCAAAAAACCCATCAATGTTAAAGTAAGCACCTGCTTACGATATGCTTTAAAACTTCGATATAATACCAAAATAACATGAATATTTTTTAACATGCTTTTTATTTTTTGTGAAATGATGGAAAACATATTACTATTTATTCATTTAATGTATGTATCACTCGCTTTTTTACTGACAAATATGATTTTATGGCTTTTTTTTCTACTTCTGGTGAAACAAGTTTTAGTATTTCCTTTCCTAAAATTCTATATTGTCTTCCTACTTTATTTGCCTTAATCAAGCCACTTTTCAGTAACCTTTTCATTGTACTTTTACTAATCTTTAGTAATTGTTCAACTTCGCTCGTTGTATAAATAGCATTTGGCTTTATTTCTTCGTGCATATATCTAATGATTTACATTATTTATAGTATACAGCAAAGTATCATAAGGTGTCAATAAAGCTCAATTGACATAAACTCCATATACAGTATACTATATAATATATGAAAAACATACTTATCCTCATAACAAAAGCAGAAGTAGGCGGTGCACAGATGTCTGTATTTAACCTTGCCCGAAAATTAAAAGAAAAAGGATTCCCTATTACCGTTGGTTTTGGAACAGGTACTTTTTTAGCAGATAAATTAAAAGATCTCAATATACCAACCAAACGATTTTCATATTTAAAACGAACCATATCTCCCTATACTAATATTCGTTTTATTTTTGAAACAAAAAAATATATAGATACCCATAATATAGATGTGATACACCTAAATAGTACAAATACACTCTTTGCTGCAATAGCCGCAAAATTATCTAACAATAAACCAAACGTTATCTTTACTCATAGAGGCTTGTCTCTTCTTGATAAAGATTACAAACAAAGTGCTCTTATTCGACTATATGCAAAAATTTCATTTACATTACTTCTTCCACTTGTTCATCATCAAGTATTTGTAAGCAAAGAAAACCAAACACAAGCACAACGATTTTCTTTTGTAAAAAATGACACTGTTATCTATAATGGTTTAGACCAGCAACTACTTAAATTTTACCCAAAAGAACAAGCACATGAATTTTTTGAAAAAAAAATAGGCCAATCACTACAAAATAAAACAATCATAGGATCAATAGGCCGACTTGCTTATCAAAAAAATTATGAGTTTTTAATAAAAGAATTTTTGACAATCAAAGAAAAATATCCACAGACAGTATGTCTTATCATTGGCACTGGGCCAGAAGAAACAAGATACAAAGAACTTATTCAAAAATACAATCTTACAAAAGATATTTATTTACTCGGAAATATCCCAGAAGCATACCGCTACATGAAGGGATTTAATATTTTTGTTCTTCCTTCTCGTTATGAAGGGCTTTCGATTACTCTCCTTGAAGCATTATTTGCAGGTATTCCTATTATTAGTAGCCAAGTTGGTGGTGCACAAGAAACCATAGCAAATAACTCATGTCTGTATCCACTTAATGACAGTATACGGTTTCAAGAAGCACTTAATACATTGATCCCCTCAAAAGAATTACAAGAAAAGCTTGGAAAAGAAAACAAAAAAAATTCAAGCATATTTAATATTGATCATACAGTTGATTCTTATATCAAACTATACTAGACCATCCACTCTTCATACCACAACTGAAAGGCAATAATCATCCACAATTTTTCTGGTTGAACAGAATAAATATCCTTACGAATAATTTGTATATACTCAAGAGAGAATATATGCTGTTTTTTAATATATTCGTCAGATAGATATACTTCTATCATCTTTTTACCCCAATCACTCGTCAACCACGCCCCAATTGGTGGAACAAAGCCTGATTTTTCACGCTCAAACAATCCTTGATCAAGATGACGGCCTAACACTTGTTTAAGCATCTTTTTTGTACCTAACTGTTCTTGCCTTATTTCTTTGGGTAGCGAAGAAACAAAAGACAATATTGATTCATCTAAAAACGGCTCTCTCCCCTCTACACCATGTGCCATGGTCATTCTATCCGTTTTTACCAAGATATCGTCAAGAAAGTAGATTTTTAGGTCCCAGAGCTGCATCTGTTCTATAGGTGTCACATCAGTTTCTTCTACAAATAACTGATTTAGTATATTTGGAGCATTATCTTGTGTGATACCTAATTTCTTTAATTCATCAACAGAAAAATATCGGCTACTTTGAATAAAACGATCTTTTATACTTGTTACAGCCAACAATTTTTTCAACTTATATAATTTTCTTTCAATATTTGAATATAATGGAAGAAGTTTCACAAAAACCATTAATCTATATACAGATAACAACACAGAAATTGGCAACATGAAGCAAACACGTAAAAATACTTTTTTATATCGCGCCATACTCTGTAATGCATCGACTGCTTTATATTTTGTATACCCAGAAAATAATTCATCTCCCCCATCACCTGACAAAGCAACTTTTACATGATCTTTTGTATATTTTGCAAGCAAATACGTTGGAATGGCTGAACTATCTGCAAATGGTTCATCATATACCTGAAATAATTGTGGGATACATGCTTTAACATCTTTTTCTGTAAGATATATTTCATGATGATCCGTACCCAACACTTCTGCAATTTTTTTTGCATAAGGTGCTTCATCATACCTAGAATCTTCAAAACCAATAGTAAATGTTTTTATTTTTTCTTTTCTCCCTTTTTGTAATAATGCTGCCACAAGAGAAGAGTCAATCCCCCCACTTAAAAATACTCCAACATCCACATCTGCGACCATTCTATAATCAAAACTCTTTTGTAACACTTGTTCGAGTTCATCAATATATTCTTTTTCTGTTTTATTTTTGTCAATTAAACGATGTTTTATACTGTCTAAAGCATCCCAATATGCATAATCAACAATACTCCCATCAACAGCTACTTCTAAATAATGTCCAGGCAACACTTTACATATTCCTTCAAAAATACTATACGGTGCAGGGATATACCCTAACTGAAAATATAGTTGAAGCGCTTTTTGGGATATTTGTTTTTTATACTCAGGATATACAAGTAATGCTTTTAATTCTGAAGCAAATAACACAGACCCATCTTGCTCTAAGATATATAATGGCTTTACTCCAAAACGATCACGAACAATATACATTTTTTGCAAAGAGTCATCCCATAATGCAAAAACAAACATCCCTATAAACTTTCGAATACTTTCATTAATCCCCCATTCAATATAAGCATGAGCAATCACTTCTGTATCTGTTTCATTTACAAATTCATGTCCTAAATCCTGTAATTCTTTTTTTATTTCCTTATAATTATATACTTCTCCATTATAGCTAATAATATATTTTTTTTGCTTATACATCACTGTCATTGGCTGTGCACCCGCATATGATAATCCAATGATAGCAAGTCGAGTATGCCCTAAATAGACGTTATTTTCGGTATCACAATACAGTCCATCACCATCAGGACCACGATGTCTAATTTGCTCAAGCATATCTTGAGCAATTGACTTGTCTAATCGTTTTGATATTCCACCAATAATGCCACACATACTATTTTTCTATAAATGCTAAAATAGCCTCTGCACGCTTTTCCCAGGTATAGTATTTAACATCTGTGCGTGCTTGCAGGGCTTTTTCCTGTGCCTTTGTATAATTATTAAAAATAATATCTATTTGCTCTACCGCAGTAGACAGATCTTCTGGATTAAATAAATATGAATTGTTATCATTAAAGATTTCTTTAATAGACCCAATACTCGATACTAACGCTGGTACTTCAGCTGCTAAATACTCAAACATCTTTAATGCGGAATGATATTTCCACGTTTTTAACTGTTTGGTAAATGGCAATAATAAAATATCCGCACTCATTATATATTTAGGAACTTCTGGTATACTTTTATATCCAATATAATGAATATTACTTAAATTAACTTCAATATCAATCCCTTTATCTCCCATAATGACAAAATGATACTTTGGATATTTTTTTGCCAAATGTACAATAATCCCCAACCCTTTTCCTTTATATAAATTACTACTATAAAGTAACAACTTTTCTTCTGGATTTACACTCAATTCTTTACACAAATTTTGTCGTACTATTTTTTTATCAACTACAGTATACTTTTCTAAAAAAACTCCATCATGAGCTACCAACACATCGTTACTGTAAATATCATATTTCTTAATAACGAATTCTTTTAATGCTTGAGAAATAGCCACTATTTTTATTTTTTTTGAAAGAAGACGAAATAAATAATTACCCACAGTAGTTTCAAAAGGTTTATGTATTTCATACATAACAGTATAACCTAATGTGTTATACACAAATGCAACCCCAACATCTCGTGTATAAATAACATCTGGAGAAAACTTTTTTACCTGAAATAAAGAAACTATTATAAAATAAATATAACGAAATATACGTGGGCCTTTAGTCAAACAAGATATCCTTTTCCAATTAAATGGTCGAGAAATATTTTTATTATTATCTAATTTTGGAGAAAACAAACAAAAATCATCCACTAATTTTTTAGCAAAAACAGTACTCATTGCTTGCACCTGAATATTTTGTGCATCACGAGCAGGTATTTTTATATTAGTAATGTATGCCAATTTCATATTATATTTACTCCTTTGTATATAATTCTATAACCTGCTCTCCATAATGTTCCCAAGTAAATTTTTGAACATGCTTATTTGCGGCTATCCCCAATTTTATTCTAATATCTTCGTGATTATACAAATATTTCATTTTTTCTACTAATGAATTTACATCTGCAATAGGTACTATATACCCGTGCTTACCATCTTCTACAATAGATCCAGAGTTATCTGTTGTAATAACAGGCAAAGAATAACTCATTGCTTCATACACCACTTTTGCCGATCCTTCTAGTAATGAAGGGAATACAAATATATCGGCATCAATAAAATATTCTTTTAAATCAACAAAACCATGAAAAAAAATATTCCCCACTGTATATTTTTTTATTTCTTCTTGTATTTCCTTATATACCCGACCACAAATATGTAACTCAGCATCCTGAAAACCTGCTTTTCTCCATGCTTGTAATAAATATAATATACCTTTTCTATAATTAACATTCCCAGCAAATAAAAACTTTACTTTTTTATTTTGTTTTTTTTCTATATATTTTTTAACATTATTTGCACCAAAAGGGACTAACGCATAATCTTTATTAGTAAAACCAGCATTTTTCACTGTTTCTTTTACAAATACAGAAGGAACCACAATTACATCACTCAATTCTATCGCTTGAGTTAAAGAAGTTAATACATCTTGATTTCCATTTCCTACATGAATTCCTTTTTTTCGCAAATATTTAGTATACCCATCATACCCCATTGGCATATCTAAATATATTTGCACTCCTTTTTTCTTTAGATACTCAATACTTTTAGGCAAACCCTCCCCAAAATGGGCTACAGTATATAAATACTTTTCTTTTTTTAACTGCTGTAATACAAATCGATCAAATAAATATATTTCTAGCGGTCTATAATGCAAAGATGGAAATATATAAATACGAATAGCATTTAACACTCTTCCTAAAATATTTTTATACCATGGAATACATACTTCCAACTCACTGTAATTTGCTCGTGCGATAATATGAACTTTTTTATGTTTCTTTTTTAATTCAGAAGCAATCTTACCAAAACGAAAACCAATCGTGTTACCACGACCAATATCTGAATTCACACAAAGAAATATAGTCCCCATATAGAATATTAAGCAGTAATTAATGTTTCTTCTTCAGAAACTGCCGTTATTTTATTTACTCCCGACACATCACTTGTAATTTTTCTTGTTAATGTACTTATTCCAAATGTACTACTTTTTTTCTTTAATACAACCTCAATATGCAATTGCTCCTCTCCTTGAATAATAGTTTCTAAACGAAGATGAGAACGTTTACATAACTCATCCATTATTTTTTGTAATAAATCTTTTTTAATATCATGACCATAAATAACCAATAAAAATGTCGTATGGTTATCTTGTTTACGAGAAAAAAATAAAATAACTGCAGCAATAATAATATGAGAAATAATTGCTAATTTATATATAAATACGCCAGAAACAATTCCAGTACTTACTGCCCAAAATAAAAAAGCAATATCACGAGGATCTTTAATTGCAGAACGAAAACGAACAATTGACAAGGCGCCAATCATTCCCAAAGATAGTGCCAAATTTCCACTAATTGCCATAACAATAACTGCAGCAACTAAAGATACTAAAATAAGCGTCATACCAAAATTCTTTGAAAAAGTAACACCACTATATGTTTTTTTGTATATATAATAAATAAATGATGATAAAAAGAATGTTAATAGTAAACTCGCCGTAATCTGTCCAATGGTATATTGCATTGAAGATACAAATTCTTGATTCCCCAATAATTCTTTTACTAAAATGTTATCCATAAACTCTAACTTAATAAATAAATTCCCTTGATGCACAGTATTTACTAATGGCTAAACGATGATTATTATTAAATGTAAGTAAACGAGAAATATATGTAGGCAAATATGTATTAAACTTTACTTCTAAAATAATAAAAGGAATGTCAGTTATGTGCTCTAATTGAAGATTTTTTTCAAAAAAATCTCGACAATACTCTTTTTTTCTCACTTCCTTGTCAAAAGTAATTCGAACATTATTGATATCAAATAAAAAAGCTTCTCGCATATACTCAACAATTACGACAGGCTTATGTATATTCCTTTCTAAAATATACATAATTTCAGGAGCAATCATTTTTTTTTCATTGTTATTTAATGATACAACTCCAACATCAATAATTTTCTGTGCTAACGACACGGTAATCGTACTGCTTATTTTACGTACAATAGCTCCTTCTTTTTTCTTTACTTCTAATTTTACTACATCTGATTTTCCATTATATATGCGTATACGTATCTTTTCTCTTTTTGATACTCCATCAAGCTTATCATAATAAGCAGTATTATTCAATGTATCAAAATATACACTCCTTACTGAGTAATCACCATCGATACTAGCGTATTTATCCATGGTCATTATCGCTGAAATACGATCTTTTAACACAACATAATCTTGCTTTGAAATAAAATATTTATATTCAAAACGTTTAATATCAATTTTTGACATACAATTCATTAGCAATCTTTTTATTAAAAACGTCTTCATCTAACCAATTACAAAAAGAGACTTCGTCTTTCTGAATATTTATATTCATTATATAATCTTTAAAGAACACACGTGCACCTCCAAATATTTGTTTTTTTTGATAAATATCAATATCTATCATATTGTCCATTACACTCATTTCATCAACATACACATTAGATAGATCTTTTACTGCAATTCCAATATTATTTTTTTCAAAAATATCATTTTTACTTAATAATAAACTTTTTTCTCCTATACTTAATCCTTTATCTGAAAAATTATAAAATTGATTACCCTCCGTTATAATCTTTGAACCACTTACATCTAATCCATCCCCATTGACATCTAAATCAACATCACTTATTTCAAATAAATTTTTTTGTACAGTCCCTTCACAAAAATCTAAATCAACTTGATCAGCAGTATTATTAAAAAATAAATTATCAGTAATCAAAATATTTCCATATTTTACATTTAATCCATCATCAGCAGTATTATTATATATTTGACTATTTCTTAATACGACATCACAATAATAGACATTCAAAGCACCTGTATAATACACTCCATCAACAAATGCTTCACTCCCACCTGAAACATGTGTATGAACAATATTACTTTTACAATTTTTTTCACTAACACCCTGAATGGCAAATACACCAAATTCCTTATTAGGATCACTCGCTGATATTAAAATCGGATTATCGGCTGTTCCTAATAAATCAACTTCTGTATCAGAAATAAACGAAACACCAGGCCCCATATACACATGCACACCAGGATGAAATAATATCTTTTTATCAAAGGAAAGATGTATGTTTTCTCTTATCGTATATTCACCTTCAAGTAATTCATAAATATTTTTTGATGAATTATAATAAAAACTTAAAGGACCGACATTAATCACCTGTTCAACAGTATTATTTTTTTCTTCAATACCATCTAAAAAATTCTCTTTTGTGTTTAAATAATCTTTCCATATATTAAAATTATAGACAATATCCTCCCTGTTTTGTTCAATTGTTCTTTTTCTTTGCCTTCTGCCACGAGAAATACTATGATCAGCCATAATCAAATCATAATATTCTTCGTTCAAATCATCATAATACTGTAAAATATCATTTTCCTTATCTATAAGTTTTTCTAAATAAAGATCTCTAACATTTATTATATCAACCGAAGTATCCAACATGTCAAAAAAATTACTTTTAAGCAAATCACCACTACGACCAATCGCTCCCTCTAGTCTAGGTAATGGAAAAAATTTCCCTGAAGAAAATATATATACAAATCTTAAATTAGGATTTTCAATATCATGTTGCATCCCCAATATATTTCTCCAAGCTTCAAATGCGCCTGTTTTTTCTTTATCTAAATAAGACAAAACCTTTTCTTCATTATTTTCTTCAATTGCAATAAAGAAATCTTCTATAATTAAAGATAATTCTTCTTCTGAAATAATGAAATTATCATCTAATTTTATTGTTTCAATAAAATCAATGTTAAAATTTCTTCGTTCAAGATAAGGTACTTTTTTTGCATCGAAGTCAATGACATATACACCACTTAACCTATTCTTTTCTAAATATTTTTCATCATACTTTTCTTCAACATAATAAATACCATAACTTAACCCATTAATAAAGACCTGTTTTAATGACTGATCAACTATAGGCAGATCAATAATACTATTTACATAATTTGATATAAATGGAGAATAATATCCACGATCATCTGGAATTAAAATACGCCAAGAAACAAAACGTTCTGGTAAAAACTCATTTAGAAATTTAAGCTTAAATGACTTTTTTCTATATTTATAATGATTACTTGATTGACCGTGTAATGACATCTTTGCATCAAAATCTTCCCCTTGATAATTGACTGATATTTTTCTATTATCAGAAAAATTCATGATATTTTTCTGATTATTTTTAAGAATATCTTCAAAAAACAAAATATCATTTGAAGATAATTTAAGATGTATTTTTTCTAAAGAAGAATATTTCAATGCCACATTATTAAAAAAGGGGTCAATTTCATCGATAAATTTAAATAATTTATTTCTAATAGCTGCAATTTTAAGTGGATTTTCTTCTTGTACTATAATACTAGCTTTATAATCAACCCCATCTAAAAAATCAAACATAACCCTATCTGATTTATAGAGACCTATACAAAATAAAAATAGACACAATACAAATATCAATCTTTTTTTTGAATTTTTTTTAACTATCTTACTCCAAAAATACATACATCAACTTTTCCATTATTCTTGCATATCCGCATCTAACATTATCTTCACTAAATCCTTAAACCGTACTTGTGGCTCCCATCCTAATTCTTTTTTTGCTTTTGTATAATCACCCACCAATAAATCAACTTCTGCCGGACGTGTATACTTTTTATCAAATTTCACATAGTCCTTCCAATCTAAACCTGCAAGAGAAAATGTCTCTTCTACAAATTCTTTGACTGTATGTGTTTCTCCTGTAGCAATAACGTAATCATCTGGAGTCTCTTGTTGCAGCATTAACCACATAGCTTCAACATATTCTTTTGCATATCCCCAATCTCTTTTAGAATCCAAATTTCCTAAAAATAATTCTGTTCTTTTTCCTACTTTAATTTCAGCAACAGCTTTAGTAATTTTTTTTGTGACAAAATTTTCTCCTCTTCTTGGAGATTCATGATTAAATAAAATACCACAACAAGCAAACATACCATAACTTTCTCTATAATTGACCGTTTGAAAGTGTGCATATGCTTTTGCACAAGCATACGGACTTCTTGGATAAAAAGGAGTCGTCTCTTTTTGAGGAACTTCTAATACCTTTCCGTACATTTCACTACTGGATGCCTGATAAAATCTTACAGGATAATCTAAAGAACGTAAAGCCTCAAGTAAACGCAATGTTCCTAAAGCATCCACATCAGCTGTATAAACAGGTGTATCAAAACTAATTCGTACATGACTTTGTGCTCCTAAATTATAAACCTCATCTGGACGTATTTGATGAAGTAAACGTGAAATATTTGTTCCATCAGATAAATCACCATAATGTAAATAAATCCCATTATTATCTAACTCATCCGCTTTATGAATATGATCAATCCTTGATCTAAATAATGTACTATTTCTTCTAACAATCCCATGCACTTCATATCCTTTTTCAAGCAATAACTCAGCCAGATATGATCCATCTTGTCCTGTAATCCCTGTTATAAATGCTTTCTTTTTCATACATCAAGATTTAAATAATTTATCAATAATATCATGATTATTTTTTGCATATGTATCCCAATTTAGTTCTTTTTCTACGGAGTATCTAGCTTGAAGAGACATATACTCTAACTTTTCTTTATTTTCTAATACCTTTTGGATAATTTTTGCCATATCTTGAGGTGTATTTTGTGTGACATAACCATTTTGACCATCACTAATAAAATCTTTTGCGGCACCTGTGTCATAAGTAACTACAGGTGTTCCAGAAGCTAATGCCTCTACATTAGCAATACCAAATCCTTCATATTTAGAAGTCAATACAAATAAATCAGCACAGGCGTATATTTCACGCAATGACTCATCACTCACAAAACCATTAAAGACAACACTCCCCTCTAGATTACACTCTTTTAGCTTCTCTTGCAACAAAACAAAATACTCATCATTTCCCTTATCTACTTTTCCATTTATTAAGAGTAATACATCAAGACCATTTTTCTTTAAGATATCAACGACACTTATCATATCTTCAATATTCTTTCTAGGGCTAATACGAGAAGTCGTTACTAAAACAAATGATTTATTTTGCCTTAGACGGTTTTTATTTTCCCTGCTACAATGCTCTGGAGCAAAAAATACATGATCTGTCCCCTGCTTAATAACATGTATATTTTTTTTATGTGATACAGAAGTAATAAATCGTTTATTATCTTGACTGATGGTCAAAATACAGTCAGCAGCATTATAAACAAACCCACATATGTTATTTATATAACTCGGATTTTCTTCTTGTGTACTTATATCAGCCCCTGTCCCAAAATGATATTCAGATACAATAACTTTTTTACGAAATATATACTTATATACGAATACAATTGGAGATAAATGAAATGCATAATGCACATGCAACACCTTAAAACCTTTGTTGAAAAAGTTTTTTATATATAACCATAAAAAAGAAAATTGCAAACAAATAATCTTAATAAATTTATTTTTATATAACTTACTAATTCTATATACATGTATACCCTCTATCAACTCATATGATGGTGCATTCTCCGTATTTATTGTCACCAGATGAATCTCATACCCATATATACGAACAAGACGAGTATATAATTCATATACCGTCCGTTCAGCCCCACCCATATGTGGATAAAAAATAGGGGTAAATGCAAGTATTTTCCTTTTAGACATACTGTTCTAAATATATTTTTATATGAGAAGTAATATACTCTATTTCCTCAGCACTTAAACCAACATATGTAGGAAGACTTATGCCATGCGTATATAACAATACAGCATTTGGATATGATTCTTTTTGCATTTCTTTACTCAAATATGACATAGTATTCATTGGGGCAAATAACCTACGACTATCAATATCTACTGAAAATAAATAACTTTTTAACTGCTCTATATCAATATCCTTAGACAATATACCAGAATACATCCAATTAACATGATCCGTATTTACAACATCTTTTTGTCTTTTTATACTATTACCAAGATAACTATCATATGTTTTTTCTATTTCTTGTCTTTTTTCAAGAAACATATCTATTTGCTCTAACTGAGCAACACCAATAGCCGCCTGAAGATTTGTCATACGATAATTAAATCCAATCATTGTATGCTGATACCCCCCATTTTTTGCTCTTCCATGATTTTTACAAATATTAATTTTTTTCATGATTTCAGCATCATTTGTAGAAATCGCTCCACCCTCACCAGTGGTAATAATTTTATTCCCAAAAAAACTATATGTACCGATATGACCAATTGTGCCTAATTTCTTTCCTTGTGCAGTAGCACCTAAACTTTCCGCATTATCTTCAATTAGATATAATCCATACTTATCAGCAATACCTTTCACAGCATAGACATCAGCCGCATACCCATATAAATGAACTAATAAAATAGCTTTTGTTTTATCTGTAATTTTTTCTTCTATCTTTTTTGAATTAATCCCCCAACTATCTAATTCAATATCAACAAATACTGGGATTGCACCTACATATAATATAGCATTTAATGTAGCAATAAAAGAAGATGCGGGAAGTATCACTTCGTCACCTGCTTTAATATCTAGAGCGAGTAATGCTAAATGGAGTGCTGAAGTTCCATTTGAGGTACTAGTAACAAATGAAGCACCCAAATACTCTTTTAACTTTTCTTCAAATCTTATAATATATTCTCCTTGTGAAGATACCCAACCACTCTCCACAGCAGCATTAACGTATTTTTTTTCTAAAGAAGAAATATATGGTTTTGCTATAGGAATCATATAATTTGTGGCTTAATTGCTTGTATAGTTAATTCTGTAATTTTTTCTATGGTACTTTCACGTGCAACCAGATACCCCTGCCTAATTAATTCTTTCCTTAATTGACTATTGTTAATTAACAAATCAACAGCATCTGCAATTTCTTTTTCATTTCCTGGTTCTACCAGTAGTCCATTTTTATTATGCTTTACAATCAAAGGAATTCCTCCTGTACGTGAAGCAACAACAGCTACTCCCCGTGCCATAGCTTCTAAATATGTTTTTCCCTGAGTTTCATAGATTGCAGGTACTAGTAATATATCAGCTTTATCATAATATGCAAATAATTCTTCCCCATATGATACTTGACCTATAAACTCAATATTCTCTTTTGCAGAAGAACGATCAATTTCATTTTTTATTTGTTGAGTATCTTCATCATTTCCAAAACCAATAATATGTAAAGTAACATTTGATGTTATCTGAGAAAAAGCACGTATCGCATGTATTAATCCTTTATAGCGATCAAATCTTCCTACATAATATAGTGCATATTTTGTTTTTTCAATAATTTGCTTCTCTTTTATATCTGAAATCTTTAAATTAGAAGAATGAACTGCATATGAATATTTATCCGTATAAAATATTTTTTTTCCTGTATATATTTGCACGTGCTTTTTAAATAACCATTTGACAAAAATATAATAAATAGGTTTTACAAAAAAATACAAACACTTCCTATACCATTTATTTCCTCTTACTCGCATTTCTTCTAATTGATTAGATGTCACACGAATAAAAAAATTAGCTCGTTTTATTTTTAAATACAATACACTAATTAATCCAATATATGAATCAGGAAAAAATACCATAAATATAGCATCCTTGTGTGTATTATGAATTTTTTTTATGCTACCCCAATATTCTGATAATCTGTTGAATAATTCAACATGATTTTCATGATGTTTTATAGAAAATGGACACACCTTTACATGTGACCCAAATTGAAATCCTCTAAATGTATATATACTTTTTGGGGAATAATGATAGGTATGCGTAAAATATTGTGCCAGATCATCCATCTGCGGCTCAAGTCCACTACGAAAAAAATATTGATTATTCTTTTCACAATATTCATTAGAGCCTATAATGACTAAATTTTTATTAAATTTCTTCATATATCCTTTTAAATACGGCACAAATATGAGCCACATCCGTTTTTTTTAACCCAATATAATATGGTAAGTTTATTATTGAATCACCAATATGTGTCGTATTTTTAAATAAAGAAGGTTCATATTTATCTTTATAATATGGAGTTGTAGGACAAGAATATTCATTTGCAATCCCGGTATTTATACCCTCACTATACAGTTTTTTACGAACAATATCCCTATTTTTGTTTAAAATAAGCCAACAATGACTTAAAGCCATCTCAGATGAATAAACAAAACGTTTTACTCCTTTTATTTCTCCCAAATAGAGATCATACCATTTTTCTATTTTTTTTCTTTCTTTTAAAATAACATCTTTATGTTTTAATAAAAAAGTATTAACCCTCATCTCTATAAAAGACAAGCCTTTTGAGCAGTCTGTAGACAATGTACAATCCTTTAAAGAAAAATTATCATCATTCTTTTTAGATAAACCAAAAGATTTAAATAGAGTATACACCCATTTTTTATAATATACCCAATACAACAATAACTTAAGTATATTTTTACATTCATTAATGAAACCTATCTTACACTCCTGATTACTTTTTAGTTTTTCATATAACTTCTTATCATCAGTCAATAAAACACCCCCACCGATCCCTCCTAGCTGTTTTGATTGATTAAAACTAAATACAGAAACATCACCAATAGTCCCTGCTTTATATCCGTTACATGAAGAACCTACCGCTAAACAACTGTCTTCTATAATAAATACATTATCTGGCACTGATACAAATTCCTGCACTTCACCAAACATATGTGTTTGAATCACAATACCAGCATGTTGAGATAATTCAGAGATCGGTACAGTAAAATCCCTATCACTCGGTTCAACAAATATAGGATTATTCCCCGACAATTCAACTGCATACGGAACCACAATACAAGTATATGAAGGAATTGCCACATCTTGTCCCACTATTTGTTTTGCTTCAAATAATTTTTGTATAGCAACACGTCCAGATGAATACGCCACAGCATATGTTCTATCAAATACATTTTTTGCAATAGACTCAAATTCAATAATAGATGTATTACCAAAATATTTCCAAAACTGAAATAAAGAAAAAAACAAGCTTAATTTTATATATGGTCTAGCAATCGGATACATATTTATTCTTATTTCTTTTTTTGAGCAATACACAATAAAGATGGCCCAAATTTTTTATTTAGATACCAAGGGACATTATTAAGAAAAATACGTAAATTTTCTTTATATGATACATTTTTACTCATTTTTTTTATAATATAAGTTCTAGAGTATAAATGAGTAAGTCCTGATTGTATAATAATATTTGCTAAAGAAGCAGCATGAAATAAACTTACTTCACCAATCTCTGATTGTCCGTTTAATTGAATCTTTTTTATTGCATCAAATTTTTGTGCATGTCTTAAAATATTTGAAAATCCATACACATGTGGAACGTCAATACACATCAATCCATCAGGTTTAAGATACGTAGCCAAATGAGATACAGCAGCAAGAGGATCAGAAACAAACTGTAATACACTTGGAATTAAAACAACATCATATTTTTTTTCGGTTTTATATGATTCTGCTGAAGCAACTAAACAAGTAAATCCCTCAGAATTCATCATAGCAATTCCCTTTTCATCGATATCAATCCCCTCTACAGAATTTGCATACGTACAAATCATTTTATGTGCTGAAAAGTTTTTTTTATTATCAACACTCCAAGTACCGACACATCCAACATGTAATATATCTTTTTTTGTTATGATATTTACTAATACATCTGTATATGAGCCATCTATAGAAAAACTATCCATACTATTCTACATTATTACTGTTATCAACCTCACCACTCCCCAAAATATCAGTAACCACCTGCACTCCTATTTGACTTTTAAACACAACCCCTTCAGCCAACGCCCTTTGTATCACTTCTTTTGCTTTGTCTTCTTGCCCTAATTGCTGTAATGTTGCTGCAAGCCTCCACCAACTTTCTTCAATCGATGAATCATTATCAACAGCCTCTTGTAAGAGTCTGACAGCCTCGTCATCCTGTCTTACAGTCAAATACATAGAACTACACACATATTGCACCTGTTGCCTCTTTGGCGACAAAGCAAGCACCTCTTTACAATATTCTACTGATTTAAATAAATGTGATTGATCTTGATAAATAACAGCCCCCAATTCACCTAGTTGGATCAAAGAAATTTGCACCCGAATATCTAATGGATGCAATGCAACATTATTTTCTAACTCACGTACAGCTAAGTCATATAATACTTTTGCTGTCTCAATATCTTTTTTCTGATAAGCGGTGCGTATTTGCCCTGAAATTGTTCGAACAAAGTCATTACGGATATCATCAGTATGTGGAGATTTGAGCGCTAATGCTTCATGTAATAACTCGACACTCACCTTAACATCAACTCCAGCAATACGTAATGCTTCAAGTGTTTTCATATTTGCCTTTGCAGGAGCAATATTAGTCCCATATAACACAATAAGCAAAAATAACCCAACAAACAAGACAGATAGCATCGACAAATCTTTTGTCTCATCAATTTCTTTAAACGGTACTTTACATGTTAATACATGCACATATGCTAAGATAAAGAATAAGTATATAAATGAAGTCACATTCTCAAACACTGACAAATTATGCCCAAAATGTGCCACTAAAAATGCAATCAATATTCCACGAACATATACAGGAACTTCCTTCTCTCGCCATAACAATACAATTGGAATAATAAATAGCGCAAAATAAACCAATACACCAAAAGATCCTTGTGTAGTCAAAGTATTAAACAAAACACTATGCGCATTATCAAACCACGTTTCACCCCACCCATGCTCTAAAAACTCTGCACGATAATACTTATTAAATGCATAATAATAATTATTTGGCCCCCACCCAAAAAGCATATGATCCTTCCACCCATCTACAGCAACCCCCCAGGCCATCACACGTGTATTTGTAGACAAAGCAGTTAAATCAGTAGATACTAAACGATTTACCCCAGGAATAGATTGCACAATAGTACTTTCTTTAAACTGAATCACTCCCCCAATAAGTAACATAAAAGAAACAATCAAAACAGCAGCAATATTTCGTGCCTTTTTTTGTTGCCAAACTTTTTGCTCAATTGCATAAAAGATACCAAAAGCAATAACTCCTAACACTAACCCTACAAGAGTTCCACGAGTCCCTCCAAAAAATATACCTAAGAAACCAAGTACAGATACTATCGCTGACACAACTCGCCAAAAAGAAACCTTCTCTTGAAATGTACGCATGAGTCCGATGGCAAATAAAAACAAACCATACCCACTCAAATAAATGGCATTCCCAAGTGTTGCAGACACTCGATGAGCATTGTTATTGAGTAAAAATTCTGGGTTTATCTTTTGCATTGCCGCTAAAATCATGACAATAGTGCCTGCACCTAAAAATATACGAAAAAACCACTCCCAATCTTTTTTTGTAAAAAAAGTAGATAATATAAAGTAATACAAACCATAATGCACCAAGGTAAACAACCCGAGCATACGCTCATGATTATCCCAAAAACTTCTATACCAATCAGCCCCAACAAAGGTAGAAATAGCTAAACTTACAAAATACAACAATACCCCCCAATGCATCCAAGACATCTTTTTTTCTTGTTTTACCCAAGAAGAAAAGGATACTAAGAGCACTATACCCAAAGATAATAGCACTAAAGAACGAAAAGCCAAAACCTTTGGCACAATAAAGGGAAAAATGAAATTTTCAGGCATTACAATAAGAGGCACAAAAAATGTAAGTCCAATCAGTACTTTGAGTGCAAATTTTAATATATCTTTCATAAAAACAGTCCAAAAATAATATAGTCTATTATACTAGACTGAGGGATTTATATCAAGAAGAATTTCATCTTACTCATATATAAACAAAAACCCCTCGCTTGTAAGCGAGGGGTTCATTGTAATTACACTTTTATAGTATTTATCTACAAAAGATTATAATTTTTCAGATACTTTAGTTCCCGCAATAGTATCAACATCTAAGAATAGATAATCAATATTACTTGCAGTTGCATAAGCAGTATCATATCCGTCGAACCAATCGATATTATTGTTAGCATCATTGACACCACCAGTAACATCATCAAGACCTACACGGACCCAATCAGCAACACCTGTTGTTGCATTAAGACCACTTACAGTAGCTACGATTTCAAAGTATGCTGTAGTACCTGCAGGGATGTAAGAATCAACACCTAATGTACTTGTTGCAGCAGCAAATGTCCAATCACCAGATGTTTCAGTATCTCCATCAGCACCAGAAACATTAAGAGCTGCAGCAGCTTGAGTACCACCAATTCTATCAATAGTAGCACCACTAATTGTTGTACTTGCAAACTTAGTTACATCAAATATTAAACCATTAATAGCTGCAATTAATGCATTACCCTCTGCATCTGTATTACTATTACTTTCATTTGTAATAGCAAGAATAGCTACAGTATAGGCACCTGTACTGATAATATCAGTATCTACAGTTTTATCACAATTAGCACCATTTGAATCACAATTGTATCCATCTACTAATTGCACATTACTAATACGTGAACCAGCAACATAGAAAGATTTTCCTGTTGCAGTACCACCAGCATCAGCAGCTTCATCAAATGTTCCGTTTAAGTTAAGATCAAATACAATTTCACCAGCTTCTGGTGTCGCAAGATCACCATATGCAAGTTCTGTATTTGAATCCATACCACGAGCTGTCAAATGACCAGTAGTTGTTGTTATCTTCATTGAGATAAGATCACCAGTGTCAGCGGTGCCTAAAGCACCATTGCTCATTGCACGTGTTTTTGCATAAACATATACATCTTCAGTTCCTTCTGAAACGATGTAATCTAAACCAGTAAAAGATGCAATGTCATTTGTATCAAGAGTTGTACAACCAATAAGATTTTCAGCTGAAGCAACTTCTGCAGTATAAAGACATATTTCTTCTACAGAATCTTCATCATCAGAAGAATTATTAGTTAATTTCAAATCAACTAATTTCACATCTTCATATTCTGCTTTAAGGCGCAATTTTGCAACCCAAGCTCCATCACCAGCAAGAACTACACGATCTTTGTTGTATCCAGTATCAGCATTACGTAAAGCAACGTATAAAATACCAGTACCACCAAGAGTATATTTAGTAGTTGTTTCAAGTTCAGTAGCATTTGCAATAGTTGTACCTGCAGAATTTTTTGCAAGACGACTATCACCATCAGAATCTTTTACAGTTACTGTATCAAGTTGTGCATGAACAGTAGTGTTAGGACCATCAGTATCAAGTGTTGCACTTACAGTACCTTTTACAGCAAACGTTACTTTGTTTGCTGAACCAGCAGGAATATCTAAACTAAATGAGTTAAAGTCTACATAACCTGTAGTAAGATCAGCGTAGTTTACATTTTGTACTAAAGTGTAAACACCTTCACTACTTACAGTGTATAATCCAAGATTTGACCAGTTATCACTGTCAAGATTTGCTACTGTTAAAGTAACATCACCTGCAGTAGCATGTCCACCTTCAAATTTCAAACGTGAAAGTGTAATAGTATCAGAAACAGCTTCAAGTGTTCCTTTGAAGATAACAACATCTTCTTGGTTCACAACAGCTTTTAATGTACTATTCATGTCAATAGCTTTCACAACAAGGTAAGGAGTCTTTACAGTTACTAATTTACCATTGAAACTTCCAATAGAGAAACTAGCTACAGCATCTCCAGCAGGAACAGTTTCTGCAACTAAATTAGTTGTATTAACTGTCATGGTTACTTTGTATGAATCTTCAGCACCAATACCATCTGGTAAATCACCTCTCATAGTAAGCTCAAGAGTTTCTCCAGCATTAAGGTAAATTTCATCAGAGAACGTCCATACCTCAGCATTAGCATTAGCATCTCCATCAGCACCAACAACACCACTATATGTAGTACCATCAGCAGCTACCAACTCAAATTCATCAACATCTAAGTTATCAGTTACATCACTGTTTCCATCAGTCTCAGTAACAGTCAATTTCAATGTTGTGATTTTAACATCAGTATTACCTGCGTTAAGAGTAAGTGAACCAAATTCTACATCAGTTTTATCATCAGTAGTCTCAAGTGGTGCACCAGTGTATGCGATGTTTAATTGTGACCCTTCAATAGTCACAATAGAACCTTTTGTAGCTGCATCATAAGCAGTTGCAGTTACGTACAATTGACTATTATAATTTTCACCAATCATTGTAATATCAGTTGTAGCATCTAATACAAATTCAATTGTATTATCTTTACCATCAACAATATCACCAATCACTTTAAAGTCAGCATTTTTGCTTTTTTTGATAAGGAACCACGCATCTTCGCTAATATCGAAGGTGATTTTATCGCTTACCATACTTACAGGACCTGCAAGCATTGTTGTTCCTTGATAGAGATATACATTTGCAATATCACCATCAGAAGCATTGTTTGATGCTGCTTTATTTTTTAATGTAATAGAGCGAAGTTTTGCGTCTTCTACACTATTAACAGCGAGTCTAAACTCAGCAAGTGTTACATCATTTGACCCTATTTTTTTGCTTAAAGTAGCAGAACCTTGGTTTGTTACAGTAACACGACCAACAGTTACACTTACAGCAGACATTTGACCAGCATATACAGGTACGCCACTTACAGTTCCAGATGCTAAAGTAACACCAGCAACACCAAGTGCATTGTATGTATTAGCAGTAGAAATATTTGCTACAATAGTCAATTCTTTACTTGTTCCAGCAGAGATTACCCAACCACCAGAAATATTGTAATTCATTGTACCATCAGAAGCCCAAGATGATTTAGTTGTACCAAGTTTAGTAGAACCATCATACAAGGTAATTGAAGCAAAATCACTAGTAGCACCTAAACCAGCGCGACCAATTTTTACTGTATTTACTTTTACATCAGCATCACTGCCGGCTGCAAACATAAATTTAGCCACTTCAACATTTACATCTTTGATAACATTTCCACCTGCAGGTGAATTAGCACTCAAACTTACAGAAAGAGCACCAGGAATCACCACAGGTTCTTCTGGATCAACAGGTGCAGCAACGCCAGCAGCTCCTTGTGAAGGATCAGCTGTGATTTCAGCAACTGTCATAGTTTCTGCAGCAGGAGCAGGAAGCATAGCTAATTCGCCATCAACTACCATAGCTGCAAGATGACCTAAATCACCAGTTACTTCGTATGCACCGTCTGCCATGATGTAATAAACTACACCATCAACACGTACAAGCATACCTTCTGGGTACATACTTGCATCTAAATCAGAAGCACCATCTGCATGGTAGTTTGCCCAATGGTATGTATGAATACCACGAACACGTGTTGCCCAATCATCACCGAAAAGTGAACGAGCATCAGCTTCACTACCAACGTATTGTACTGAATTGTCAAAACCTACGTAGTAAACACGAGGACTTGACGCAACTTTTACCAAGCTTCCTGGAGGGAAGTTGATACCAGCTTGTGCAGAATCTTGTTCATAAGCACCAGTACAAGCAGCTGCTAAATGATGGATAGTTCCATCGTAGCTACCAGCACCAACACCGTACCAAGCTTCAAATACTTGCCCATTTGGGAAGTAACGTCCTTTTCCATCTTCTGTAAGATAGAATACTGCAGAATCACCAGGAACCATGTATAGGTCACCTGCTGACAATGTAGGACAAGTGTCTTCGACAGCACTCACTGCGAGTGGCGCTAGTGCAGCTGCACCAACACTCCACAAGATAGTTGTAAGAACAACTGACCATGTGAATGCTTTTTTTGCCATTTTCATTGCTTTCATAATTAAAATTTTTCTTTGTCTTACCCTGGCGCGCATGATCATTTTAAATAATGCTCACGTCGACAAAATAAGAATTGTATATGACCGCCTTAACCCCTACATTTGTAGGTACGACCTTTCTGGTCAAGCAGACGCGTACATAATATACGCGATTTTATTTCATCGCCTGGTATCATTGAATAATACCGAAGCGACCCCTAGACTGCCTCAAAATAATGGGAGACATACCATATGGCATGAGCCGTTCATATCTTATTGTAGAGATATAAACGACCGGTGCCACAGAGTATGCCATGCTAGGGACATGTAATACATAACCTACGTGTTTTTCAACACGAGAGATAACATAACTTTTTTATGCTATCTACGTATAGAAAAATTATTCTTGTCCTTTTTCTTCAACAACTTCTTCACTCTTTTCTTCTTCAATCATTACTTCTTTTTCTGCTTCAACTTCTTTTACAAGATCTGTTTCTTTTGCAACTTCCGCTTGCGTATCAACATCTTTTGATACCTCCGCTAATACTTCTTCAGCATCTGAGGCTGCATCTTGAAATTCTTGTGCTTTTTTTACCATTTCTCCAACATCATCACCAACAAGTAGTTCTCTTAACTCTAGGGCGAGCTTGTCTACCTCTTGCACTGATGTATCTGCCTTTTTTACCCGATCTTCAAGTGTTTCTTCTCCAGGAGTATATTCACCTTCTCCTATTTGCTCTTCTGCCTCTTCTTTTGACGTACTTAATGCCACCGCATCTTCAATTTTCTTTGTACTTGATGCTACTCCAACCATATCTACAACCACCAACTTCATTTCTTCGGCTCCAATCAATATTTCTTCTACTTGCTCTTGCACTAACTGTTTTACTTCTTCCGCATCTTCTGTCGTATCTGAGCTTTCTTCAGTAAGAAGAATAACTGCCTCAAGCCCGGCTTGATTTACTTCTTTTTTAATCGCCATCATTTCTTTTTCAATACCAGTTTCTTCTTCATCAGTGACTTCTTTTAATGACTGTGAAATTTCTTTTGTTTTCTTTGTGATATCTTTTGCAATATTTCTTGCTTCTGGATCACCATCTTCTTTTGCCTTTTTTAATGTTTCTTTTGTTGACTCAATTGATTTTTTCAACTCAGCCGCTGCCACTTCTACTTTTTGTGGTTCTTTTTTTACTTGGATAATTTCTTTTGATCGTTTTTCTACCGCCTCTAAATGATATTTTGTTACGGCTTGTGTATTTCCAGTGGCACCAGCAACGATTACTTTTGTTTTTTCTGTTGCTAATTTTACTTTATACAAGGTATCTCCTGGCAGACTATCTGACGATGCACTCACACTAGCAAGCCAGCCGCTTCCAGCAAGGGCAATGACTAAAAACACCACTGCAAAAGAACGAGCAAACACAAAAATCTTTGTTGGAACAAAGATATCAAATAGACCAGAAAGACGCTCTTTAAAAGAACGGCTCATACGAACATCAACAGTATTACTAATTTGTGTCAGTAATTGCGCACGGTTTTTTGCCACCCAAGAAGTATCAGGGGACATAACATCCTGATCTTTCATTTGTGCAAGTAATTGTTCTACACCGTGTTTCATATATAGATTTAGACAAGTCGATCATCGTATAATGATTGGAGTTTTTTTTGTGCCCGATGAAGGAGCACGCGTACGTTTGTTGGTTTTTTTTGTAAAATTTCTGCAATTTCTTTTAAGCTCATGCCATCAATATATCTGAGCAGTACCACTTCTTGATACTCTTGCTTTAATTGTTTGATTGATTTGAGCAAAGTGGCAATCTCTTGTTTTTGTGCTAACTCTTCCATGCCATCATTATGCACCAATGTTTCTGCATATTCTATTGAGCACGTCTTTTGCTTTGCGCGCATACGATAGGTATCAATCACCAATCGTCTGGCAGTCGCATAGAGTAAACCACTCATGCTGCTAATATCTTTTTTTTGCGCATCAATGAGATAATGCCATACTTTGAGAAAGACTTCACTGGTCACATCTTGTGCCTCTTCTCTATTATCAATTTTTAATAAGACAAAGCGAAAGATCTTTTCTACATAGAGATCATATAACGCCGCAAATGCTTGCGGGTCTTTTTTGGCCATGACCAAATAAAGATAACGCTTTTCTTGTAAATTTTTTTTTAAGTCCTTCATATAAGAAGACGAAGTTTTAATCAAAATGTTACACTTTTAATTATTTTTCGCTTATTTAAGCCAAAAATAATTCAGTCCATCTCTGGTATCTATCGCACTGTAATATACTCGTAAATAACAAATAATAGCCCCAATATTTACCGTCTATTATCTCGTCGCCCCATAGAGAAAACCCTATAAAACTAGCGCTAATTATAGCACAATATACAAAAAAAAGAAAGCCCTACGTACTCTACTATATCCTCCTTTTTTTAATAAAACTTGACAAAATGCTCAAAATATGGTATATTTGTCTACAGTATATTATCCAAATGTGTACATTCAAACTATACCATATGTTACTATTTTAGTGACATATAATATATCAGTACGCCTAAATATATGACCCTCATAACTCTAGTAAAGAGGGATACAAAACTCCTATGGAAACAAACATCCAAACACAGCAAGAAGACAAAAAAGAGATCGTTCGTGTCTCAGTATCTGAAGCAGCACGCCTATTTGGTGTCAGCCAACAAACAATCCGCCGAGCGATCAAACTACAAGAAATTACCTATGTTGTGGTCGCTAGCAGGTATAAAATCAACTTTGAAAGCCTTGTTGAATGGTCACAAGCCAAAACAACAGTGAAAAACAAATCAAATACTCAAGGTATCGGCCAATTTGTCGACAAATGGAAAATCAGCAACACCCTCTACTCTCCGAGTAAAAAAAGTGTTCTCATTAAAGAATAATTTTTTTTTATAAAACCCCCATCAAATATTTGATGGGGGTTTTGATTTAATAAAATAATACGAGTAAAATGTATGGATAGAGGCTCTTTAGAGCACCACGAAACAGCTACCCAGTAAAGAAACAGTTCTCGAAGAACATCTATTCATACATTTTACTCAAGTCATACAAAAATCATTGCCAGTACGACAAAGAATCGGTATAATAGATATACTATTATATGCAAGCACTTGAATAATTAGCTTCTATGAAATTTGTTCAAAAACATTTTACCCGCCATCATCTCTTTCATAAACCACATGCATGGTTTTTGGCATTACTCATCTCGCCTATTCATGCAGCAGAAATGCACTACAAAAAACGCTACCATTTATCATTTCGCCACGCAAAAAAACTTTTTGTCTTTGACATGATTCTTTTGCTCTCTACTGGTATCATTGCAGCCCTGACCCTCTTTTGGTTATTATATAACCCAACGGTCACTGATCTTGTTTCTATGACACTTGAGCCATCACAAGATCGTATTCGCAGTGGAGACCATGTAACCTATACTATTTCTTATCATAATCAAAACGACATTACTCTCAATGACCCAATACTCTACGTCGAGCTTCCACAAGGATTTATTTTAGACACACCAGTAGCAGATAATTTCATAGAAGAACAACGTGCTTTTGATTTAGACGACCTTCCACCACAAACACAAAGAACCGTTTCATTTACCGGTTACTTTTTTGATCAACCAGATACAGATATTGATATATTTTTAAAACTCAGCTACATCCAAGAAGGCAAAAAGAGAAGAGAAATGAAAACACATAGAACTATTAATATTTTACGTGAATCAACACTCGTGACAACACTTCATACTTCTTCTGATACACTCCTTGGTTTTGGTACGACTCCTCTTGAGATTCAATTATTTAATGATGGAACTATTCCACTAGAAGGCATTACACTACCACTTCAAACAAACTCAAATCAATATAGCATTCAACCAACAGACACAACACTTAATGATGGGCATGTTTTTATTGATTCTCTTGCCCCAAACACTTCTACCACTATATCAAGTCTATTACACACAAACCTACCACATGGTATAAATACCTTTAACCTATCACTTACTCCAACAGTAACCGTCAATGAACAAGCTATTGCTCAAGAACCAGGAGTCTATGCTTTTACCGTTATTCATCCAGAAATTTACCCGACATTTACTTGGGAGAAAAATGCCATTGCACCAAATACCGAAACAAACTTGACTATTTCTCTACAAAATACCGGCGATGTCGCTTTATCAAATATTGTCATCAATATTCCTCTCCCAACAGATAAAGTAGCTCTTACAACATTTCGCACAAAAAACACAGCACTCGTCTCAAATAATACCGCTATTCTCTCAGGAAAAACGCATGCAGGTCTTGTTACCCTTGCACCAGGAGAACAACGAGATATTGTACTCACAGTCCCAATCAACTATGCACCAGCAGGCATTCAACCAACACTCGTACTTAATCCAACAATGAGTGCACAAACAACAGGACAATCCAGTACATATAATCTAACAACAGAAACAGAACCACTTCAAATAGGAACACAAGTCATTACGCATGGGATTCTTCGCTATTATACAGCCGAAGGTGATCAACTTGGACGCGGACCACTTCCACCTCGAGTTGGGGAAGAAACAAAATATTGGGCAACCTTTGAATTCCAAAATACATCAAATGCTATTGGAGATCTTGTTTTTAAAGCAACACTCCCTCCATATGTCACATGGACTGGCCGCACGAGTGTGAGCCATGGTAATGATTTAGTATATCATGCAGCAACACGACAAATTACTTGGACACATACACGTCTGGAAGCCCGAAGTACTGCTGGTATCTATATGGAACTTGGGCTTACTCCCACAGCAGCACAACAAGCGACAAGCCCTATCATAATTCAAAACATATCTCTTCAAGCAAAAGATTTACTCTTAGGAGAAACACTTACAAGAAGCATGCCAGCACTCAATATTACTCTTCCTCAAGACAAAAAAGGACAGTACAAAGGTGTGACTGTCGAGTAAGTTACTGTCATTTAACGAGCTTTTATCATCTGTTGTACCCGAGCAAGCGCTTGGGTACTTATTTTTTTTCGAAATAGTGGATCTGTTATATATTGCTCTACCGCATCAACAATTTCTTTTTCTTTTGTTCCGTCAACAAGCAGACCTGTTTCATTATGAATAACCGCCTCTTTGACTCCCCCACTATTTCCAGCAACAACAGGGAGACCCATAAGCGCCGCTTCTAAAAACACCAAACCAAATCCTTCTTCCTTTCCATCATGCGCTTGTGGTAAGAGGCAAAAGATATCAGCCACAGACATATACAATGGAATGTCGCTCTGTGCAAGTGCACCCAAAAAACGTACTTTTTGGATAATACCAGCTTGCGTACACATATCAACATAAGCATTCTTTTTTCCTCCATCACCAATAATCATCCACACAAGTGATGGATGTTTTTTCATGAGCACAGCCATAGCAGAAATTAACTGCTCAAATCCTTTTCCTTCTACTAAACGCGATACAGACAAGACAACAGTTTGACCATGCAAAGAAAGCCGAGCACGCAGTGCCTCTTGCTGTTGAATTACTATTTCTTTTGAAAAAACAGCATCTGGTAATGGGTACACTACTGTTACAACCTCTTTTAACTGTGGCCATGCTTCTACTACACGATCTCTAAGTGATTGACTATTTACAACAATACGCTGTGCCGCTTGCAATACTACAGAAGTAAAACGCTTCTTTTTTGCATACGCAACATCAGTCCCATGTAAATAAACAGTATATGGAATCTTTTTTAATAAACAAATAATGTAAGCCACATATCCCATAGGGAGCACATGATGCACTTCAATATGCTTAATATCTTCTTTTTTAATAATATCTAATGCAATATATACTGTTTTTAGCCATTTTGGCCAAAAAAAACGAAAAAATACCTGTCGTCTATATACTCGATCTTCCTTCCCAACATATGATATGTTTGGTGCCAAAACAATAATATCTTTTTGTGTATGCACTCGAGCAGCAACGTAGCTTGCAACTCCACCAATATTTGGAGGAAAATCAAGCGTAATTAATAAGGTTTTTGGCATATTTAAGCTATTTTTTTATATAATTATATCAATATCATACGATATTTTACGCTATTTGTCTACCGCATAGGGGTCTCCCACTTGACAAAATGCTCCAAATGATTTATGCTGTTTTATCTTAAATAGTTCTTTATACAAAAAAAAGTTTATCAGAGGAAATAATCGCTTAAAGAATACACTTAAGCTACTATTCCCCCTGGTAAACAATAACGGTATAGATATAATCTTTCAGGGGGCTAGTAGATTATGTCTATGGGAGTCAAAGAATGGGCAAACATTCAGACAACCAAAAAAGAGGGTGGAGAAAGCCTCCCCCTCCGAAAACCCCATTCGAAGAGTGGGTTTTCGGAGGGGGGCAGCCGAAGGGGATAACCACCCCAACGGCCCCCCCCTCATCCTCTCGCCGCTAACAGATAATCACTGTTAGCGGCAACAAAACCCAGGCACTCTGTGAGCGCCTGGGTTCTTTTTTTTATATAAACAAATTTTCTTACCAAACATCAGCAATACGCGCTCGTTGTTTTGTTTTAAGCAAAGACATGTATTGATCAATAAAACTATACGAAAATATGACGTAACCAAAAATCCAAAACAAATCAATATAAATATACGGACGTAATGCTTCTTCATATGGAGTATTATATATCCCAAAGAAGATATCTGCCAATAAGAAAAAAACAAAAGCAATCACAATGCCCCGCCAAAATCGAGCAAATTTTCCTCCTTTATACATAAATACTCCTACACCTGCAATAATCGCAGCAACAATCAATACCAAATCACCCACACCATAACTCATCGCCATAATATTTTCTAAAAAAGAAGAGTCCATATCATAAGCACCATAAATGCCAAAGTATGAGACTAAGACAATGGCCAATAATACAATAACTTTATATGGCCAAGCAACAAATGCTCTTAACTGTTTTGTGGTAATATCAAGTAAGCGAAACTTTTTTAATAATGCCATCAATAATAACGGATATCCTAAAAGAAAAAACACGTCGGCAGAAGAAGGAAATGGATCAACCGCAAGATATTGCTCAAACATATACCAAATGGTTTCACCGAGTGTCCAACAAACAAGACCTGCAGTAAACAATAATAAAATTTGACCATTTTTATTTTTCACCCCATACATACGCGCCAACATAAATCCAGAAACAATTGCTAACACAGGAAAAAACAAATATGCTGTTGAGCGAACGATAGAATCAATATCTGCAATATACGACCATACAATTAACAAAAAAAGTATACTCATAGGTGCAACAATATACCCATTTATTCTCATACGATTTTTATTTAATCCCAAATTTATGTAATTGTTTTTTTGCAACTGTTTCTCCTAAATATTCCGTCAACAATTCAACAACTGACTCTCCAATTATTTCTGCTGGCTTATCTTCATAAAAATTATTATATATTTTTGCCATGTCCTCCCCAAAGTAGATAGTAATAATATCTACGGCTTTACTCCTTATATTTCTCGTATTATTCATAACAAATATTTATATAATCATCTCTATTATAACACAAGTATTTTTATCTGCATATATTAAAAAACAAATAACCCCTCCTATCTGTTTTTTATTTTGTCACTCGTATCAACTGACCTAACTCTGCCCCACAAGCCATGACTGTAATCTTTCTGTGATTATGCTCTCGCTTTATTGCATAATACGTTCTCTCATCAGTACCTTCTTTAGGATCAATAGGCATAATTGGTACATAATTTGCCAAGTCGGCAACAATATCAATACACGCGGCTTCAGTTACAAATGATTCTTCTGATTGTTCTGTTTGCCAAATTTGATAATCATACAATCGGAAAAAAAATCCTGCATTATGTGCTGTAGAAAAACGAATTCGCGATTGCGTTACTACTTGCTCAGCAAAGACAACTTCCACCCACGAACGATCATCAAAATCTCCTTGATATGCATCAATCCAATTTCCATCAACAAAAATATCTACATCAACATGAGCGACTTCTGCATTATTGAGGGCATAAAAACGCAACTTATCATAATTAACCGGAGCATGATTAAAATAAATGAAATCACTCCACTGAGCTCCTCCTATTGGGCGATACCACCGTGTATATGATACCAAATTTGCATCGTACCCATTCAATTGAGTTTCCCAACCATTACCACTTGAACTTTGTGGAATAACCCACGCAGCTCCCTGGGTTGCCGTTCGGAGTGTCTGGTCACCACAACGAACAGTGCTCGTACTGTTTCTAATCTCCATCGTATAATGATAATCAGTATTTCCATTTAAATTGTTCACTAACTCTTGCATAGTGTCTCCCGTGCTTTGATTTCCTGTCCACGCAGTGCTCCCACCATACTGATTTGTTTCTCCATATAAAAAACGATATTCTACAGGCTCTCCCCCGTCATCAGCTACTGCACCATGTAAAATTGCAGAACTTTCACCAACATAGGTTGTTTGCACTTGCCCACATACAGGTGCAACTATCTCATTTGCTGTTTGATATACTTCTAACTCATATAGCCAATAAATAAAATTAGCAACTTTATAATTCCACCGAAAACGTACTTGCTCTACACTTCCTTTTGCATATCCAATTTCAACCCAATCAACATTCCATGTTGCTTCATCTCCCCCTTGAAATACATCTACCCATACACCATCTCTAAATACATCTACATCAACTTCCGCAATATCTGCATCTGTATAATCTGCCAAAATACGCAAACGATCTGAAATGGTTGGTTGATCAAGGGTTAACACAATATACTCTCCCCATCCGACAATAAGAGATTCATCACTTGCATAAAGACCCCAATCACCATCATATGCTCGTGCTTCATTAATCCATTTATTCCCAGGATCTTGAAAACCTGTTGGAGATACCCAACCAGAAAAAGGCGCAGCATATGCAACATCTATTTGAAAAAATCCTTTAACAGCTTCAGCAAACTTTGTTGTATCAAATAGCCACGGTTTTTGTTCATCAATATTAATCGTTGCAATAGCAGAAGCATTACACACAACACTACAACCATTGGCAGCAGTTCCAATCATTCGTAAACTTCCATCAATTTGAGGAAACCCTCCGCCTTCGTCAATTGTATATAATTTTACAGCAGTTGCAATTGCTTCAGCATGAGACCAACGCTCTGCATTGCGACTTTCTGCAAATCGCTGCTCAGGTTTAAGTGCCACAAAAGCAACGAAAACAACAATTGCCAAAATAAAAATAACAATCATCATTTCAATGAGTGTAAACCCTCTTTTATTTATAATAAATACCATGTGAAGCAAATGACAGACTAACTGTATATTAGTATATCATATTTTTACACAACAAAGAACGATATTTTATCGCTCTTTTTATAAATTCTATTCTATTTTATGCTTTTTTATTTCTCTTTGTTGCAAGTTGTCCACAGGCAGCATTGATATCACTACCAAATGCATGACGTTGTGTCACATGCACTCCTGATCGTTGAAGTATCCGTTTAAACTGTTCAATCTTTTCTGCTTTTGATGGTTTAAATACCCCTGTTGGATTATAACGAATCAAATTTACCATATACAACTTATCTTGCATAAGCTCTGCAAGCTCACGTGCATGCTCAGGAGCATCATTTATTCCATCAAGCATAATATATTCAAACATCACACGTCTTCCACATTTTTCTCGATAATGCTTCACACTATTCATGAGATCTTTAATACCATATTTACGATTAATCGGCATAAGTTGACTACGAAGTACATCATTTGGGGCGTGTAAAGATATTGCTAAATTTACCTGTAATGGCTCATTACTTAAATATTCAATACCATCAATAATACCACTTGTTGAAATAGACATATGTCGCGCACCAATACCAAACACATCTGTATTATTCAATAATCGAATCGTTTCCATTACCGCCTGATAATTCATCATTGGCTCCCCCATACCCATAAACACAATATTGGTGATGCGTTGATGTTTTGCTTTTTTTTCTTTTAAATACCTCGCAAACACAAGAACTTGCGCAACCATTTCTCCAACAGTCAAATTTCTTTCCATGCCAAGCATGCCCGTTGCACAAAATTTACAACCTAGAGAACAACCAACTTGAGAAGAAATACAAGCGGTATTTCGGCCATCACTATGACGTAAAAGCACTGTTTCTACTTTTGCTCCATCTTCAAGCTCAATTAATGCTTTTAAAGCATCTGACTTTTTAGAATCAGCAAATTCTACAGAAATATCTAAAGAACAAGCTTCTTTTAAATCAGCTCGTGTTTCTTTTGGTAAAGTCGTATTTTCGCTCCAATCAGTAATTAAATCTTGAAATACAGATTTATATGCTTGTTTCATACGAAATGCAGGTGCTTTTCCTAAAATATTGTTTAATTCTTCGATAATCATAAAAAGAAATTATATGAATTATATTATAACACAGATATATCATATTGTCAATATAAAAATAGCTAAAATAAGCGATTCTTTTCTATGCATCTTCCTAGGAATACAAAAACACTTTTACACACAATGTTTAACCATCCACAAATACTTCGTAATTACGCTTGCATTTTTTTTTAGATACTGTATAATAAAGCTGTTATATTTTTTAATATAACCATACAATATACATTCGACGGTAGCTCAGTGGTAGAGCAATTGGCTGTCAACAGTGGCAGCTCTTAGTAGGAATACTAAGATGAAAAACAAGGTGAACTGCAGGAAGCCCAACCTGAGCAATCAGAACGGGTAATCTGCAGCCAAGCTGGATCTATTTTTAATAGATCCAGAAGGTTCAGAGACTATCCCTAACGGGAGTAGGGTTCAAACATATATTTGAATTCGAAGCGCCTTGCACCCCAAATGCTCTTGATTAAATCAAGTTTTTAGCATGGGTGATGATATAGTCCACGCTTTCTAGTAATAGGGAGGTAACGTGTAACCAATGGGTCGCCGGTTCGAGCCCGGCCCGTCGAGCAAAAAAAATATCGCTAGAATAAGCGGTATTTTTTATACCCCGGTGGGACGATAGAACCAAATATGTTTTTCAAACAAAAAACCACCGTTTATAGGTGATTTTTGTAAGGATAGGGTATACGTTACTCAACGTCTCGTTGTCGTTCTCGACTGTCCATGTATCTATGTACCGCTTCTTTTGTCGTTACCCAATCACGACCCTCTTTATGAGCTTCAAGTTTTCCTTGTCGTGAGAGAAGATTAAGATACTTTGCTGAATATGGTGTATCTTTTGCAATGTCTGCTAGTTTCATGTATTTTTCCCTTTTCTTGTTTGTCGGGGTGAGTGTCTTTAGATACAAGTCAAGCGAGCATTCAACTGTTTGAGCGATGAAACGTACAAACGGTTCATACTTTTCTTTATCTGCCTGTGCAAGAACACGATAGTATTTCTTTCTGTCGTTTTTCAAGACAATAGACAGGGGAAATCCTGCCTGCATGAGAATAAGATTCATGAGTAGTCGTGAGGTGCGACCATTTCCATCAAAAAATGGATGAATATGAACAAACTTATGATGTACAAGAGCCGCAAGCTCTACCACGTGCATGTGCCTCTTTTCTTTAGAAATCCATGTAATAAGATCTTGCATAAGTATGGGTACTTCAAGTGCGTCTGGCGGTGTATGATCTGCACCACCGATAATTACATTTGAATTTCTGTATCTACCAGCCCAATCTTTATCTGTTTCTTGCAAAATAATCGTATGAATTTGCTTTATGAGATATTCTGAAAATGTATTTTTCTTTCCATCCTCAGTAAGCTCATACAGGTATGAAAGAGCACTATAATGATCCTTTGCCTCGAGGTGGTCTTTCAGTGGTTTTCCTTTGACAGTCAATCCCTCATTAATGACAAGAAACGTCTCTTTTAAAGTAAGAGAATTTCCCTCAATCGCATTTGAATTGTAGGTCATTTCAATGCGAAGCTGTTCACGAAGCTTTTCCACTGCCGACTTTGGGAGAGGGCGAAGTGCATTGAGTCGTGTCAGCTTTTCATCGAGACGATTTATGAGATTTTGATCTAAATATTTCATATGTCTCTAATATGGTTTAATTCATTTTTTACACTATACCATATTAAGGATAATTTGTCTAGTCTATAGTACATAATTTAATTTAGTTCTAATATCTTTCTCATCTTTAACAGAGTAATACCAGTAAGGCAGCATTCAAAGTCTATTAGTCCAGTTTGCATCGGAGGTGAAGAACTATATTCTTTCTCTATAGTAGTTCTAACGTCGTCCAGCCGCCCGAGCAAAAAAAGGAACACTTGTATAAAGTGTTCCTTTTTATTTCATCAAATGTTATTCTGTGGTCACTCCATCAAAATGCTCTTCTACTTCGTCAGCCTTTATTTTGTGCACTGTTCCATCTTTATGTTCTGGTGGTGTGTAAACTGAATATAATTTTAAATTATCTTCACCCACATTAATAACATTATGATCCATACCAGCAGGGATAACAATAGCAACTCCATCACTAAGCTCATGCTCAACACCATCCATAATCGCTTTTCCTTCACCTTCTTCTACACGAATAAATTGATCAAGTTCATGCACCTCTGCACCAATTTCATCACCGGGTTCAATACACATTAACACCAGTTGACTATTTTTTGTCGTATACAATACACGACGATAATCTGTATTAAGCAATGTTTCTTTTTCTAAATCAACGATATATCCCTTCATATGAAAATAAAATAAATATTATAGTAGTAGTTTATCCCTTTTTTACCTGAGATACAAGTGTTTGATACAATAGCGAACAGATAAATAAGCCTGTCCCTACTAAAATAATCATTGCCCCACTCGGTACATCTAAATAGTATGAACTGATTAAACCCACATAAACAATAATCACTGCACACACAACCGCCAGTATGGTAAATTGTTTAAATGAATGGGCAAATAATTTTGCAATCGAACTTGGGGTCACTAATAGTGCGCTCACTAAAATAATTCCCACTAATTTTATACTTAAAATAACTGTTACTGCCGTCATGACATACAGTAACATATCATATCTCCCTGGTTTTAATCCTGAAAGATATGCCCCTGTCGGGTCAAAGGTAGAAAAAAGCATCTGTCGATAATACAATGCCAGTAATAGCACCATGGCTGCTCCAACACTCACAATTGTAATGAGATCAATACTATTAATAAGCAGAATATTTCCAAATAGATAACTAATTAATTCTGGTTGATAGCCTTCATACGCATTTAGTAGTAATATCCCAATTGCCATGCCTGTTGTAAACATCATCGCAATTGCCATATCACTTGACATATTTGTTTTTTGCTCGAGCATATAAATACCAAGTGCAATAATAACAGCAAATACCACAGCAACAGGAATAGGTGCCCACCCAACAAGCACAGCCAAAGCAATACCTGCCAAAGATGCATGGGCAATACCATCACCAATAAAACTCATTTTACGTGTAACAACAAACACTCCCAACCATCCAAGAAGTACTGCAACAACGCCGCCCGCAATAAGGGCACGTATCATAAATGGATATGATAAAAATTCTAACATAGATTAATGTGAATGGTACAGTCCTGCACCATGACCAAATAATGCTGTTAAAGTCTCAGGAGTAATAACTGTTTCAGGTACTCCATAACAGATCTTCTTTTTATTTAAACAGAGGACCTGCTGTGCATATTTATGCACAATATTTAACTCATGCGACACAATAATACAGGTCGTATTATTTTTTTTATTTATATCAACAATCAAATCATAAATCGTTTCTTCACCAGCCATATCAATACCCGTTGAAGGTTCATCAAAAATCAGTATTTCTTTTTGATGCAAAAGTGACCGTGCAATCATTACCCGTTGAAATTGGCCACCAGATAGTGTTCCTAGTTTTTGATTTTTCACACCCATAGCTCCTACTTCTTTGAGCACTCTATCGATATTATTCACCCCATGTTTATCTGTACCACAACGATCAAGCGCCATAAATTCATACACCGTTATTGGAATCGATCGATCAAAATCAAACTTCTGTGGTACATAGCCAATTGCATGACGCATCTGCTTTGGTGATTTTCCATCAATACAAACACTTCCCTCTTGTGGTGTTTCAATGCCAATAATATGTTTAAGCAATGTTGTCTTCCCTGAGCCATTGGGCCCAATGATTGCAACAATACTTCCTTTTTGAATATCAAAAGAAACATGATCAAGCGCAGTTGTTTCATGAAATGTTGCTGTTACATTTTTTACCTGAATATATGCATTCATATATCTATTGTACCACACTTACTGCAAGGTATGAATTAACTGATATACATTATACTCCATCAAATCAATATAACTCTCTCGCCCATCTAAACCACCAAGTGGATCAAGAACTCCAACAGAAACATTTAAATCATTTGCAATCGTTTCAACTGCTTCTCCAGACAATTGTGGCTCTACAAACAAAGCCTTCACCTGATGTGCATCTACTTGTTCACCTAATTCTTTTATATCCTGCGCTGTTGGAGTCTTCCCCGGAAATTCTTCAAATACAGCAACAATATCTACAGCAAAATAATCTGCAAAATAGTTCCATGCTCCATGAAAAACGACAACTTCTTTTTGTACTAACTTATTAATAGCTTCTTGCCACTCAATTTCTTTTAATGCAATATCTTGTTGAAATGCGAATGCACGATCTTGATACACATCTCTACGCTCAGAATCACGGATACCCAACTCAATAGCAATGTGCTCTGCCATTTTTTCTGCGTTCGCCGGGCTTAACCAATAATGAGGATCAATATCTCCATGATCATGGTGGCCATTCTCTTCTCCGTGATCATCCAGTTCTTCTTCATGATCTTCAAAAGGAAGCAAATCAACATACTGACTCATATCGATAATAGAAACACCCTCTGGTACAATATCAAGCACCCAATCATCCACTCCTGCACCAATGGTAAATAAGATATCAGCTTTAGCAATTTCCTTCATCTGTTTTGGTGTGACATCATAAGTATGAGGACTTGCTCCTGGTGGCAATATAAGAAGTGATTCAACGTATTCTCCACCAACTTCTTCTACTAAACTGTGAAGTGGAAAAATCGTTGACGCAACCACGAATTGATCAGTTGTATTATTTTCTTCTGCTGTTTGTGTTCCACAACCAGCGAAAATCATAACAAATAAAAATGCAAAGAAACTAAACAATACTTTTTTCATATATCTTATTAATTACATGTTTGGCAAATACCTTCTAAATAAAATGAATGCGTAATTTGACTAAATCCGTCAACACATATCTGCATATGTGTACATGGCACTTTTTTGGTCAAACCACAATTGGTACAACGGATATGATGATGTGGCTTATCGAGTAAACAATATAACCGCTCATCATCGCGTTGTTCTATATGTGCAATGTTTAATTCTTCAAACACATGCAGTGCCCGATAAATTGAACTCACATCGACGCCATCAACTTGTGCTGCAATTTCTTGCACAGATAGTGGTGTACAACTGTTTGTAAGCACAGCTAGGACACGCAATCGCGCTTGTGTAAGACGATACCCATGCTCTTTTAATTGTTTCGTATATTGATTCATAGTATATTGAGCATACCACAATTGCGAATGATTTGCAATAAGCCATTTATTCTATGAAAAATAATTGTTTGTGCTATAATATAATCCGCACCTATTTAACAAATACTTTATTATGCAAGTCCCTATAAGAAAAGGTGGAAAATATACAAATACCCCAAAAGATCCATATATTACTCAAGAAAGATATAATGCCCTTGAAGCAGAAATAGTTTCAATAAAAAAAAGACGTCCTGCTGTTATTGAAGAAACCCAAGCACATGCTGCTATGGGAGATTTTTCTGAAAATGTAGAATATCAACTCGCAAAAAGAAAACTTCGTGGCATGAACGGAGCAATAGAGCGTATTGAAAAAGAATTAAAAAATGCGATTATCATTCCAAAAGATGCAAAAACTGACCAAGTACGAATTGGCCATACAGTTGATATTCTTTTTAATGGCAAAGAAAAAACATTTACCATCTTAGGAGCAAACGAAGCTGACCCAGCTAAACGCATCATCTCTCACCTCTCCCCTATTGGGGAATCGCTGTTGGGAAAAAAAGTTGGAGAAACATTTGATGCACAAATTAACGACAAGATTATTCCATGCGAAATTGTGCACATCAACTCATATATAAAAAAATAATTCTCCTATGAGAATTATTTTTTTATATTCCAAAAGTATTTTAATACCGTCCTAAATCAAGTTCTTTTGTAAATGTAATCTCATCAACAAACTCTTTCATGTGACTAATCAATATAATTGTTCCTTCATATTTATTAATTGCGCGAGCAATCACTGGAATATGACGGAAATTAATATGATTTGTTGGCTCATCTAAAATAAGAAGCCCTGGTTCCATAAGTACTAATCGTGCAAATGAAAGTAATCCTTTTTGTCCTTCTGACAAATGTGAAATCTTTGTACCCATGATTTCTCCTGTTAACAAAAATCCTGCAGCGACTGAACGCATATCTTGCACATCAAAACCATCAGTCATAGCATCTTTAAGAGAATCAAATACCGTTTGATCATAATTTAATGTTGCAAAGTCTTGGCTATAATACCCAATTCGAGTATTCTCAAGTATTTCGATTCCTTCTGTTGTATTTACTAACAATGAACGAAGTAACGTACTTTTACCAACACCATTTGGTCCTGAAATCAATAAACGATCTTTTTGTCTTAGAAGCATCTCAACCTCTTGCATATGTGGCTCATGATTTTTGATCACTTTGACACTATGAATTTTTACCACATCACCAACAATATCTTGAGCTTCAATAGTAAAATCTCTAATCGTTTTGTCTTCTCTTCGCACATCTACTTTATTTTCTTCCATTTCACGCACTTCTTCTTTTAACTTACTTGCAAGCTTACGCATTTTTCCACCTTTATGTGCAAAAAAGTTTACCTTATCTTTATTATCTTGTATTTCTTTTTTTAATTGAGCATTTTTCTTTATTTCTCTATCAATTCTCTTTTGAATTTCTTCTACCACAGAATAATAGTCCCCAACATAGGTTTCTACTTTTTTCGTAAAGACATCTAAATAGATAACTCCTTCAGTAAAACAGTTTAAAAAATCAGCATCATGAGAAATAACAATCACTGTTTTGTCATACATGACCAAAAACTGAATCAAACTATCAATTCCTTCTTTATCTAAATTATTTGTTGGCTCATCTAACAACAAAATATCTGGATTTTGAATAAGGGCGTACGCAAGCAATAACCTGGCTTGTTGCCCACCAGACAACTCCCCTACTTTTCTCTCAAGAGGAACCGTTAAATTAACAGCCTCCATTACTTTATGAATCTGACTTTTAATATTCCCAGGTACGCTCACAAAAGCTTTTGAAAAATATTCTTCAATATCTAAGCCAATATCTTCTTTACTTACCACCTGCAGTGCTGTACCAATAGTAATATCATCATCAATATGCACTTTTCCACTTTTTGGCTTTATTTCTCCTTTAATCAATTTAAAAATAGTGCTTTTCCCAGCGCCATTTTGCCCCATGAGTGTTATTTTAGATCCTGTACGCACACTAAAAGAAGCCTCTTCTAAGACAAGCTTTTTGTTAACGTACTCAAAATCAACATTATCAAAGCGTAAACAAACATGTTCTGACATATATACACATTAAATTTCTAAAATATATAGTAGCCCTATCATACATGAATATTGCTAAAATATCAAGTATCTTAATACATAGTTCCATAATAAACCATTGTAACCTCTTGAATTACCCTAAGAATCACTTTAATCAACTTGATAAACAAAAAAACACTATTTAAAGCATTTTTTTAGAGAGTTTAGACTCTCCCAATCTGCTCGGAGACAGGGATTCGAACCCCGATAGCCAGGACCAAAACCTGGAGTCCTACCGTTAGACGATCTCCGAATGTTGCGTAATTATACTCTCAAATACTTCCTCATGGCAAGGCCACTAGTGATGATAGTTAAAAGCAAAACAACTATAAATTGTGAACCGATCAGCAATAGTATATTCGATTCGAAGTAATTTGTCAAGAAATATTGTCCACCGAAAATAACACTCACATATGGGTCAAGAAATTTTGTGGCCATGTACACTAAGCCATAACTACTAGCAACACTCACACAAGTAAAGAAAAAGGCTTCCATAATGTATGGCCCTTGAATAAACCAGTTTGTGGCCCCTACAAGTTTTTTAATACCAATCTCTATTCTCTGTGTATAAATAGCAACACGGATTGTATTAAATATCACAAAAAAGGCAATCACAAGAAATAGACCACTCAGTACCCATACAGCCTTTTCAACTTGTGCTGTAATCACACTAATTCTATCAATTGCTTGCTCAGTATCGCCAAAAGTCTTGGCTTCAATCACATCTTCATACTCTGGAATGGTGAGGGCAGTAATTAATTTTTGATAATCAGAAGGTTCCCGTGTTTTTACAATCATAGTTGGCCCCAATGGATTTTCATCTAATTCATCAATTGACGCAATAATATTTTCATTTTCTTTATGTGTTTCTTTAAATTGTTCGAGTACTTTATCTTTATCTAAAAATGTGAGTGAAACTACTTCAGGAAATGAACTTACATATGCTTTAACCTCTTCTACTTGCTCGTCTGTTGCCGTTGGCACAAAATAGACACTTACATCAATTTGATTTTTAACAGTGCTCACAGCCTCTTGAGTGAGCGCTCGTACAACAATGACAGTATTCATTGATAATAACATCAATATCAAAATAACAACGGTCATTAAAGAAAGACTGAAATTTCTTCCCATGTCTTGAAATGCAAATTTTATAACCCGAAAAAATGACAACATATATTATAATTGATATTTTCCTTCTTTTTTATCTGATATAATTTTACCATCATGAATAGTAACAACTCGTCCATTTAATTGATTTACAATATCTTTATTATGTGTCACTAATACAATCGTTGTTCCAAATTCATTAATGCGTTGTAAAATATCTACAATTTCTTGTGTGTTAATTGCATCAAGATTACCTGTTGGCTCATCTGCAACCAAAATCTTTGGCCGATGTACCAATGATCTAGCAATAGCAACACGCTGTCGTTCTCCACCAGACAATTGAGATGGGTAATGATGTATTTTATCTCCAAGTCCTACAATCTCAATAACTTTTGGAACAACTTGTCGAATACGGCGAGTGCTTTCTCCTGCCACCTGAAGCGCAAATGCAACATTTTCTTTTACCGTTCTTTTTTCTAACAATTTAAAATCCTGAAAAATCACCCCAATTTGCCGACGAAGTAATGGAACATCTCTATGAGAAATACGGGTAATATCCCAACCACCTATTTCGATATTACCATCGGTTGGCCGCTCTTCTGCAATCAATAATTTTACTAAGGTTGTTTTCCCCGTTCCACTTTGCCCAACAATTGAAACAAATTCTCCTGATTCAATATGAAGATGAACATCGTGAACACCGATGCTCTTTTTTGTATACCACTTTGTAACGTTTGTTAACTTAATCATAATTATATATTGCAAACTTTCTTATAGTATATCACATTTTTTCTATACAAAAAAGAAGTAGTATAATAACCTTTACATCACACTGTACTTGAAGAAAACTTGTCTCAATATCTATCGAGCCACCTTGGAGGATCGAACTCCAGACCTATACGTTACGAGTGTATCGCTCTACCAACTGAGCTAAGGTGGCATATATATAATACGTACATACTAACATAGAGTTAAATATTTCGTCAATAAAAAATCCAAAGATATTTCTTTGGATTTTTATCAATGTTATTATTAATATTATTGTTCTAATGGATTTGCTACAGGAATGTTAATATCTACATTTGCCGTCATAAATTGTTCTTGCATATAACTTGCAAAATCATTTACCGTTCGCTTTTCATCGACTTGTACGATATGATACCCAAATTGTGTTTGTACTAATTCTTGTCCTAATTGACCAGCATCAAGCACAAAGATAGCATCTTCAAACTCAGGAACCATCATTCCACGACCAAACCAACCTAAATCACCACCTTGTTCAGCTGTACCATCACTTCCAAATTCTTGTGCAAGTGTTGCAAAATCTTCTCCCGCTTTAATACGATCAAGTACTGATTGTGCTTGCTCTTTTACTAATGCGTCTTCCGCCTCATCTTCTACTAAAAATAAAATATGTCGTGCACGCACTTCTTCTATGGCATATGCATCATCTACATCAGCAGATTCAAATACTTCACGTAATTTTTCTTCAAGTAATAATGGACGAACAACTTTTTTTACAAATGTTTCAATAGTCCATCCATATTTTTCTTGAATATCTGCAAGAAGTAATTCTTCTGAACCAACCTCTGCAATCAATGCATCCGTTCTTGTTTTAATATCTTCTTCTGAAATTTCAATTCCTTCTTGATCGACTAAATACTCTACTAATGCCGTTGCAAGTAAACGACTCACCACACCTTGTTCAATTTCTTCTTCACTTACCTCTTCATTAGCACCTTCTGATTCATAAAAAGATAATAATGCATATTTATCCTCAAGAAAATCACTATACAATATACGTTGACCATTAATCTTAGCGGCAGGCACTTGTAACACAGTTGCGGCTTTCACAACAAGTTGATGTTCTGACCCTTTTGATACTTGTTGATTTACAATCAAATACCCGACGATAAATACAAGAGCTATAGCCCCTAAAAATCCACCTACTAACACAAGCGCTGTTGATTGCCCTGCTTTTTGTGCTTGAACAGGTGCTAATTGGACATCTTTCTTTTGTGTTTCTTCCATACTATTCTTCTGTTAAGGATTTATGTGTGAAATAATACCACCATTTTACTGGATTTGGGATATACTGTCCAGTTGATATCTTTTGCTCTACTTCTTTTGCTTCTTCTTTTTGTGCTTGTTCAATATACACCACCTGCTCACCAGGCTTCTTCATATTTAACTCTGTTCGCGCTTTTTCTTCTACAAAGGCATCACTCATGACATATTGTAAAATCTCCATTGACTCCAATGTTTCAACCTCTAAATGATCAGCTTCTTCTTTTAAACGTGTAATTTCTTGCTCTATTTGATAATGCTGATAATATGCCCGAATATAACTAAACGTGATTAACCCCAATACAATAAATCCAACAATTAAAAACAAACGAGAAGAAAACAACCGTTTTAATACATTTCCTTGTGTTTGTTTTGACATATAGAGTATTATATCACAACTCGTTATATACACCAATTATATATACATAACTTACTCGATATATTATTTCAAAAATAACACATCTCTCACCTTTTTTCTATCATCATGTGGAATAATTTTACCCTTGACTACCATCCCTTGTTCAGAACCTTTACCCGTAATAAGAATAATATCACCTTTTTTTGCCAAAGAAACCGCTTGAGCAATCGCTTCTCCACGGTCAAGAATTTTCCACAGATCTTGTCCTTCTTTCTTCCCCACCTTGATAGCAGCACTCGAAACATCTTCGATAATTTTCATTGGATCATCATCATAGGGGTCTTCGTCTGTCACAATAGCAATATCTGCATGCTTACCAACAAATTCACCCACAGAAAACCTACGAGAAATATCTCTTCCTCCTCCAGTTCCACCAAAAACATGAATAACACGTTTTGGCTCCAGAAGCTCTACAACATCATAGAGTGCTTTAATAGCAATAGGTTCGAAAGCATAGTCAACAATTACCTCAAAACCTTTTTCCTTTGCTTCGGGAATAAATTCTAATCGCCCCGGTACGGAATGAAGACTTTTGAATGCTTTTTTTATTTTTTCTTTTGGAATATCGAGCGCCTGAAGAACTGCATAAACCGCCATGAGATTCATCACGGTAAATTCTCCATAGAGCGGTGCTTCAAATATATCTTCATCCACAGAAAAATTTAACCCTTTTTTGGCTACTTGAACTTTATCAGCAATAAGAAGTTCTAAATTGTCAGTTTTTTTAACATGACCATCTCTATCACCACGAAAAAACACATACTTTTCATCAAAATCTTTATCGAGAAATTCATTAGCATATTCATTATTTCCATTTACTATAGCCACTTTTTTATCAAAAGCTTTTTTCTTTTTGCATGTACTTACATATTCAAAGATCCCGAGCTTTGCTGCTTTATAATTTTCAAAACTTCCGTGTGATTCTATATGCTCAGGATAAAGATTTGTAAGCATCATTATATCATAATTGATAAACGCATGACGATATTGTAAAAATCCTTCTGAAGTGGTCTCAACGATTGCAATCTCACATTTTGCCTCTACCATCTTGCGAAGATACTGCTGAATTTGTGCAAGTCCAAGCATCGTCATCTTCTGATCATTCATTTTTTGCTCTCCAGCGACATAAAAGTCTACGGTAGAAAGTGATCCTACCCGAAGACCACAAGCCTCAAGTGACTGACGAAGATAGTCCGTAATACTTGACTTCCCGCTTGTTCCGGTGATTCCAATAACAATAAGTTCTTCAGATGGAAAACCATATTTTTTTGCTCCTAAATATGCAAAAAAGAAATGCCGAGCATTCAATATCTTTTTTGGTACTATTTTTTTAATTATTTGCTTTACATTCATAATTGTTTATTAACTACAGAAAAAACACCTCCTGCATCATATTCCTTAGTTTACCATAAAAAATCACTCTAAATCAAGATGATTCTTGTGTTTTTTCTCTTATTACTGTATACTTGTGCTAATTCAAAAATAAGGAGGGCTGCATGACCGCCAACCCAACCACCTTTAACTGGATCACCCAATTCCTCCAACAAGGAAAACCCGGGTACTATTATCCAGTAAGTCCTTTCTCACCACCACTTCGATGCGGTTGCCGCATCCACCTGAGCCCACAACAAACGGGCTTTCTTAAACACACCCCGGAGGGAACACTTATTCACACTCATTGTGGTAAGAGAGTTGATAATCATTGATGATCATCAATGCCCTTTAAAGCGCACCCCACCAGGTGCGCTCATTTTTTGATAAATTATTACATAATATATATAAAAAAACACAGATAAATCAACACAAGTTCTTGACTTTTCAAATATGTTGTGTATACTAAAGACACAATCAACTACTTGGTAGAAAGGAATATTGTCTACAACACACCTAATATCAACATTTAAACGTTGGTTAAAACGACTTCCTTCACAAAAACGAAACGGGCATTCTGCCCACACTGCAATCGTTGCTTAGATCGAGCAACAACAAACCCTAGAGGAAAAACCTTGTGAAAAAGACACCTACTACTACGACTACTACAAACAACACAGTGCCACTGACCCACTATCCAAAGACATATCTGAGGTGTGGATGTGAAGCAACAAAAGGAGGGGCATTAATCATACAAGATGATGGTGCCCACTGCCCCCAGTGTGGAGAACTGATCTGTCGATCATCAAGAAAGAAGTAAACAAACCGTAAAAAACCAAGGGGGGCCTCTACACCACTACTATCGTGGTATAGAACATATTCCTTAAGAACAACCCAAGGAGATCCCCCCGAAAACGCCCCCAAGCGTTTTCTTTTTTTTCTTTACTATTTATGCAATACGATCACTTTGTCGCAAAGATAGTTCATATTGCACAATTTCTAATTTGTTTCTTGCTTGTTTTGCTTGATCAAACTTTACACGCAAATATTTGGTAAAATCAAACTCAATAAGTTCTCCAATAATCTCTTCTGCCCCTAATACGCATTTTTCTACCATTTCATAATCTTTTTCTGATGCTGATCGAATAGCATAACGATACAACTCTCCTGGAACATCACAAAGTCCAGCAAGATATACTTCACTTTCTACCGAAAAACTTATGACCTTTCCAATTTTTCCTGTCTTAATAAATTGATAAAATAAACTGGCTTCCACGTATTCTTCTACCGCGGCTTTATATGATCCCTCTTCAAATACCTTTTTATTCCTTGAATATTTTTTGTATATATTTTTTAAGATTTTTTCTGCTTTTGATATTTTTTCTTTTGCTTCATTGAGATCACCCCGATGCATATCAAAAATTGCCCGTTTTGAGATATGAAGTGCATCTCCACAGTTTTTGATAAGTTCAAGACGAATTTCTGCAAATTCATGTAAATCTTTTTGAATTTTTTTGATATATTGAGTATTGAGCATAGTTTTTTATTTATTGAATAGAATTCTTTTGCTTATTATAGCATATTTTAGGGAGTTGTTACATTATTCTATTTCCTCTTTTGTAATTCGAAAACGCCCTTTATCATCTAATCTTCTTGAAATTATTTCATTATATTTCTCTTGAGGAAAAAACTCACTAGCAAAAGAAAATGCTTTTATAGCAGTCTCTTCATCACCCTGTTTTCTCGCTTCCTCACCAAAACCATAGATATGAAAAGCATACATCCCTAATAATTTTTCTCTAAAAGGATTATCAGGATCTTCTTCTATTTCTTTTTGTAATAATAATAATACAACTCTCATACCATCTAAATAATCATCAAGCGTATTTAATTTTCTTCCTAAATCAACAGAATATAAACCTACATTTATATTCTGTTGATATTCTTGTCTACCAATCACATCTATATTAACATAATCCCTTCCTTTATAAGCTTGTTCCCTTATTATCTTATCATTTTGTAAAAAATATCTTATAAGAACTGAAGGAGATTCCACTTCTGATAGCAATACGACAGAATCACCTTGTTGAAAACACACTTGCCCAACGCACTGTTTATCTTGATAATATATTACTTCTTTACCGCTTCTAGGCTGAACAATTTCTATATATGTTTGATTCCCCGTTGAACGACTGTCAACATAACTTACTTCTGGTGACTCTATTTTAAATGGAGAATCTGTCAAAATTTCATCTACTAACTCATTTCTTTCTTCTCCTGATATATTATAGGTTATACCAAGCATTTCTTCAGGAGAAATTTTTTTTCCTTTAATAAGTATGTTACTTTCATTATCATACTCTGCTTCATACATTTCTCCGTATTCTAATACAAATAAAGGCATTCCAAGTTTTTGTGTTCCAGAATAAATTTCAGAAAAATCCACAAGATCATTTTTTTCTCCACCTATATTTTCTGTACAGACAAAAAAACCAGATACCCCAGGCCTTTCTAGTACGAATTCATTATAAGTCACCCTGTCTAAAATGGCACTATCAATATCAGAAGCAATATCTCTTTTATCTACAAGCCCAACCCGATTATTGAGAGAAGTTGCCTGAGTCCCGGCATCAGAATGATGTGCAGCCGCAATACGACCACCATTCAAAACAACACCCATACGAGACCAAATATTTCCGTGTGTATCACCTGCTTGTGTTGTAGACGTCGACAATGATGGCTCTAAACTCAAAAGAATCTTTAATTTTGTTTGCCAATCTACTTCTCTTGTCAACATTGAATTATATAATGGAACAAATTTTGGATGAATTCCATGAAGAAAATAAACATTATGCTTTCTAATAATTTCTTCGACATTTCTTACTTTTTCTTCTTCTTGATATTCTTGTAAGCGTTCATTTTCTCCATGATAAAATTCATCCAAACGTTCTTTTGCTTCATCTAGCTCATGTCTATTTTCTCTTTGCTGATATAATTCAACTAATAATTCTTTCATTTTTCCGTAAACTTCTAATAAACCTTCTCTTTGCTGTTCTTTTTCTCGAAGACTTTCTTGAATACGCTTTATTTCAAAAAACTTAAGAAATCTTTGAATAACAGAACTTTCTATATTTGATATGTTCTTTCCATATCCTTCAATTTCTTCTACTACCTGTTCTATATTTAATTCCTTTTGTTTTATTTGTTCTAACAATTCTTGAATAGCATCATGAATTTGCTGTTTTCTCTCAAAATATTTTTTTCTCTTCTCTCGCAGTTCTGTAGCCATTTGCTCTCTTCCTTCTTGATTATGTTCCATAGAAAAATTTCGAACATCAGGTCTTCTTCTTATTTGTTCCATATTATTTTACTTAAAAAATATAATTTATAATCATTTTACTCCCTTCCTCACCACCACAAACCACTTGATCGTCTCAATAAGCGCCATATTAAAGAAGCCAAAAACAAGCATCAGCATCCAATGATGCCATTCTAATGAAACTGTCTTCAATAGAAACTGCGCAAAGGGAGCATATACACCGACAAAAAGCATAGTCCAACCAAAAGCAACTGCAGCGAGCAAATATTTATTACTAAAGAAATTAATTTGCCAGATCATTCTCTTCAAACTACGCACTGAGAAAATAAGAAAGAGTGAATCTACTGCAAAACCAACAAATACAAGTGTTCTGGTCAGTGCAATGTCTCCGGTTGTTTTCCAAAAATACACAAAAATTGTAAATAAAAAGACATTGGACAAAATACTTTTGAGAATAATAATCAAACGCATTTCTTTATCAATCAAAGCTGCTCCCTTTTTCCGTGGTGGATCATCGAGATAATGTTTATCTGCGTTATCAAAAGCAAGCGTAATATTCATAGATGAATCTTCAATAATATTCACCCACAAAATTTGTGCAGGGAGCGCTGCAACTGGGAGGCCTGCCATAATACTCCCCACAATCATCACCACTTCTGCAAAACTTCCTGAAAGTAAATACACCACCACTTTACGAATATTTTCGTAAATGCGTCGCCCCTCATTTACAGATGAGGCAATCGTTGAAAAACTATCATCTAAAAGCACCATATCTGAGGTTTCTTTTGCCACATCTGTTCCTGACCCAAGTGCAATTCCAATATCAGCTCCTTTGATAGCAGGTGCATCGTTAATTCCATCCCCTGTCATTGCTACGACGTCACCACGCGCTTTAAACGCTTGCACAATACGAATCTTATGCCGTGGTTCTACCCGAGCAAACACCGTGGTTTGTTTAATTTTTTCAGACAATTCTTCATCTGAATAAGTCTCTAATTCTTCTCCAGTACAAATATAATTCCCTTTTGCTTCAAGACCAAGTTGCTCTGCAATCGAAGCTGCCGTTTTTGCATGGTCTCCCGTAATCATCACCACCTGAATACCAGCTCTTTGTGCCTCAATAATGGTTTCTTTTACATCTTTACGCAATGGATCAGAAATAATAGTAAAGCCCACAAACACTAAATCTTTTGCATCGTTTACTGTTAATTTTCTCCCGGTTTTTTCATCTCGTTCTGCAAAAGCAAGCGTGCGATATCCTTTCATTGCATATTCTTCTATTCTTTTTTGGAATGCTTTTCTTTCTTTTACGCTCATTTTTTTTGCTTTGCCATTTACCAATGCATATGTTGATCGTGCTAAAATCTTTTCTGGTGCTCCTTTAATAAATACTTTTTTCTTTCCATCTATGTCATGCTCAGTCATCATGAACTTATACTTACTCGAAAACGGAAGCGTTGCTGTTCGTGTATAAATTTTATCATACGCATTTTTATCCATGCCAAAAATCATTCCTGCATGAAGCAATGCCATTTCTGTCATATTTCCTGACAACTTCCAATCTTTTTCTGCTCGTCCTTCTGCTTCAATACTTGAGTCATTACACAAAAGCCCTGTTAAAATCAAATGCTTTTCATCATCAGTTAATTCATGTGTATCAAAAGAAAAATGTTTCCCTGAAGCAGTCACACATGCCGACACACGCATTTTTCCTTCCGTAAGCGTTCCTGTTTTATCTGTACAAATAACAGAAACAGAACCAAGCGTTTCTGCAGCAACTAATTTTCGTACAATTGATTTCTTTTTTAAAATATGTTGCATGCCAATTGCCAAAATAATGGTCAGAGAAATAACCAAACCTTCTGGAATTGCGGCCACTGCCACAGCAACTGCCGTTTCAAATAATTGCAACATACTATAATCTGCACGATCATAGAGCATACCTATAACAAAAATTCCAATAGCAATCACGACGACAACCATACTCAACATTTTTCCGAGTTTTGACAATTGTTGCTGCAATGGTGTTTCTTCTTCCTCAGTATCTTCAACTAACGATGCTATTTGTCCTAACTCTGTCTTGTTTCCAATCGCAGTTACCACGACAATAGCAGTCCCTTCTGTCACTGCTGTTCCGCGATAAACCATGTTTTTTCTCTCCGCAAGAGTCAAATCATCTACTAATTTTTTTGTCACCTTTTTAATCGGCTCAGACTCTCCGGTAAGCGCTGCTTCATTTACTTCAAAATCAAATCCCTCTAAAATACGCCCATCAACTTGCACTTTATCTCCAGCAGTTAAAAAAAGAATATCACCTGGCACAAGTTCTTTACTTGATATGACTTGTTTTTTCCCATCACGAAGAACAGTGGCTTCATATGCCACCATCTTTTGTAATTGTTCAAGTGCTCGGTTTGCTTTATATTCTTGAAAAAATCCAATAAACACATTAATAATTGCTGTCACGTAGATAATCCACATATCCACATATTCATGAAGCACACCACTAATAGTCCCCGCAACAATCAAAATCAAAATAAGTGGACTTTTCCACTGTGATATAAATATTTTCAATCCATTATATTGTTCTTTTTTGCCCTCTAATTCGTTTTTCCCGTATTTTTTTTGTGCTTCAAATACCTTTTGTGCTGAAAGCCCTTTGAGTTTATCCACAGAAAAGAACTCGAGTACCCCTTTTGGTGATTGATTAAAGAATGACATAGATAAAATAAATGACTTGACAAATCTGTAGCTGTAGTATATCATATGTGCATTATCCTATACAAAAAAGTAGGGATAAACACTAGTAATGACCCGGTAGCTCAGCCGGTAGAGCAGTCCCGACACTTTAGTGTCTGGAATGGTCGTAGGTTCGAACGTATTTTGAACCAAATATACAATTCAAACTTTTCTTTATGACCCGGTAGCTCAGCCGGTAGAGC
>JAHJIX010000023.1 GCA_018823045.1 Patescibacteria group bacterium
AGATTATCCCACAAGTAAATGTGTTTAGCAATTCAACACGATTGACATATTCCTTTATTTTTGGTTCTTTTTCAAAATGAATGGGTAAATTTACAAAATGTTTTAGTATAACTCTTTATGATTACACTGAAAGATTTGTTTTCAAAAGCACTTATGGTAGAAAATCCATGGTTTGTAAACGAGATTTGCTTTGATCAGAAAGCCGGTAAACTTGAAATCTGGATTGATTTTGATAGAGGTTCGGTGTTTTATTACAAGGATGAAGAACTATGCATAGAACTTTTAAATATCATTCAATAATTCCAAAAAATAATAAAGACAAATGAAAAAAGTACCCAAAAGTAATAATAAATACAAAAAGTAATACCTTTTTCCAATTATGTTGCAACCAAACTAGTATAATATGTTTCATAAGTATATTAATGATTATTCTTGTTTTGGATTTGTCCCCCATCCATCAAATTGGACATCATATCTATAGCCAAGTTTTATCATCTCTTCAGTCCATGCCAAAACTTTTAGTACAAACATGCTTCCATGTTATTTTCATCTGGATCTATAATAAAGGCAGCATAGTAAGTTGGTGTGTAATTTTTTCTTGGACCTGGCTTGCCATTATCTTTGGCACCATTCGCGATCGCTACTTCGTAAAATTCTTGTATCTGCTCTTTGGTTTTGGCTTTAAAGGCAATATGAACTTTTTTATGCGCAGGGCGATCTTTGGTCGCTTGGCTTATTTCAAAAATGGGATCTTCACCAAAGCCAAAACCATAGTAACCCTCTTTTTTACTGCCAATATTGTGTTTATATCCAAGAGTAGCCAAAACCTTTTCGTGAAAAGATCGACTTCTCTCTAAATCGTCTACGCGAATAGTGACATGGTCTATCATATGTTTTCAATTAATATTTAATATACTTTCGTCCTTTATTTTTATACCCTACCCCAAAGATAACACCCAAAAATAACACAAGACAAAAAATAAGTGTAATAATTATGCCTTTATACTGTCCATTAAATCCACTTTCAGATACATGCTTGAATAATATGCCACTATATGCCCAAACAAACACACTCCCATAAAAAATATTTTTGTCTTTAATTGTACGAGCAATTCCAATTGCCGCTCCGACAAGAAGAACCAAAACCGTCCAAATAACATCAGAAATACCAAAACCATTCCACCCAATACTCACGAGAAAAACGCTGATATTTGCAATCGTTGCTACGGTAATCCATCCAAAATATATACTAAATGAAAGCCGAATACAAATATTTTCGCCCAAAGAAAGAGACTTTTTATTTATAATATCAGCAATTTTAATAAGGAAAAAGAGCAGGCTCAGCATAATAAGTACAGAAAGCCAAATCACTCCATAATGCCAAGCAAATATCCATGCAATATTTGCAAAAGACGTAAACAAAAAGTAACGCCCTACTTCATTTAATATTTTTTCTCTTTTTTTCTTTTCTTTTTTTTGAAAAAGGCCAAATTGATACAAAACATGTACCAAAAGTAATAAATAAATCAATCCCCAAATAGAAAAAGTGACTCCTGCGGGAGTAAAGAGATTTGGATACGCATCAGAGGCTTGTCCTGTTGTAACACCTCCAATCGGCAAAGCATTTGCCAAATAGTTTACAAAGATCATGGCAACATAGGCAATGCTGAGGGAAATTTTGAGAAAAAGATTTTTTTTCATAGGGGTTATGTTTTAAAATTGATGGGTTTTTTGTTTTGAGTGATGGCTATACGAAGTTTATCGTAACAAGTCCCAAAGGGCTAAGTTCTCATTGCTATTATGTTCTTCAATGTTATTTTTGCCCTTTTATCCAATTAACTCCAATTATTACTCCACAAAAAATACCTATTAGAAATAAAAGCACTTCCGGTGCTTTATGTCTTGCTACTAATACTGCAATAATACCAATAGCCGGAGCAATTCCAAACATTGCTTTTTTTGGAATGTTAATTGAATTATTTTTTGCTTTATTGTTCATACGTCTATTTTAAAATGTAAACCTTAACTTTTGCTATCAATATGCCCAAGATGACGGTCGTCGAAATTGACGCGCTTTATAATTCTTCGGATGTTGTTTTTTTTATCTTGATTATAATGAAGCCAATTAGTGAATATATTAAAATACTCACGACTCCGAGAAAAAAATAATGTACATAAGCTGAATCAAAAAATATAAGTCGAGATAGTTGGACACTCGGTGTGAGTGATATTGCTAATAAACTTGTAATACACGAATCTGCGCTTGTAATAACTGCGGGCGAAACGAGATGATCATAACCAAAAGTACTGCATCCCGTTAATTCTTGATGAATTACAGGAATAAAACCGATGAGTGTGAAAATTATTGAGATGGAAATTATTTTTTTCATATTTTTTAAAAATTTTAAAACATACAATTTTGTTTAAGCTTTACTGACACCTCACAATCTCTGATATAAAAAATCTTTCTTGAAATTCAGTTAGGGCTTTTATTTGCTCATCAGTATAATTAAGACCTTTTGGAACTACGATGAGTTTATCGTCATCATCATTTGTTCTGTGAATTATTGCAATACAATCGCCTTCAAATTCATCTATGGGATCAAATACACCAAGCACATAAGCATCTAATTCCTCTCCATCAGGCGCAATAGTATTTGGAATATATCCATAATTTAAACAATAAACAAAACCGTGTTTGGGGTGTTTTGTTCCCAAAGGTCTATCCATTTTAACTTTAACCGTTTGTCCTAAATATTTTTTTGAGTAATTCATATTGATTATTTTAGTTTGTTATTATTTTGTATATGTCTTCTGGAGACTGGTCTGCTTGAACAAAAATCAATCCTTTTCCTTTGGCTTTTTTGGCAAATTCACTCAAATCTCGTAAAATTGCTTCTTGTTGTTCTTCAGTTTGACCCATTAGATTAGTTCTTTCGTTATTGGAAAAACGTTCCTTCAACAGATCAGGGCTTATATCCAAGTAGTATGCCTTATCAAACAGATCAACAACATCAAGTATATTAGCCGAGAGTCCAAAAAGATAAACCGTTGATTTTTGTTGTTCAATCCACGAATACAAAAAATTTTTATCCCATAAAAAATCATGGGAATCTAACCATTCTTTGCTTGCACCTTCAAAAAAATTAACTTTATTTCCATTTTTATCAAACCATTGACCAAGCCCTTTCATATTATCTGCATCAACAACATTCTCACCCTGTTTTTCCAAAAAATGGGAAACATAAGATTTTCCAGAATACGGCATGCCGGTTATAAGAATTTTTTGCGTGATCTTATTTTTTTTCATAGGGATGATGTTTGGGAGAAAGAAATTTGGCTTCCTTTGAAATATTTTTGTGCCAAATTTCTTGAACCGCATACACGCTGTTATATGCTGTTGAGTTTTGGTGTCATTGTTATTGCTTCCTTCTTAAAAATTTTTGCCAATTTATTACCCCTGTGATCAAAAGTGATGGGATTGCAGAAAATAGCATGAACAGGAGAACGATAGGCGGCACGATAAGAAGGTCGCCATCTTCGAACGGTGGCCAAAAGATGATTACTCCATATATGAATGGTAAGAGGAACGATCCAAGTAAAAGGTAAATGGCGATCTTCGAATACTTTGTTATTTTTGCTTTGCTGATTATGGTGATGCCTATGATGCAACCTACGAGTATACCTATTAAAGCACCAAATGAGCCGCATGACTCATATCCCGCTGTGCCGAACAAAGAATCAATAAATGGTGAGCAGCCATAATTGCCCCCATAATTTGTCATTGTGAGGAATGCGGCGATTCCCAAAATTGTGCCGCCAAAAATACCTGCAATGAAATAAGCGAAAATTTTTGATTTACTTGTTGTCATATTTTTTGGTTAAAACTTGGATTAAATATATATCAAAACTCAATGGCATATACCGCAGTTGTACGATGTACTGGAGCGAAACGGAAGCATTTTGCATAACTTGTTTTTATCCGAACTTTTATTCGTATAATGATATAAATACTGATAAAAGACGAACTATATGTTATAATTAACATATAAATAGTATAGCATATAAACAAAGATATGCAACTTCTCGATAAAACAAAAA
>JAHJIX010000024.1 GCA_018823045.1 Patescibacteria group bacterium
ATCCAGCTTTCTTACCAAAGATCCTATCTATCATATTAGGATCATCTTGTTCATATATTTCCCACTGACTTTGATAACTATTATAATTTGATAAACGCAACATTTCTCTGTCTCTCGCTTGTTTCATAACATCCTCCCCAATCATCCCAGTAGGATCCACATACTTCAACGGATTATTCTTCACATAAATATATCTATTATGTGAAAGAACATCTCCTGAATTTCCTAATTTTGCATCTCTACTAATAAATCTTCCTGTGTTTGGATTGTAGTAACGAGCATTGTAATAATACAACTCTGATTCAAAATCACTTTCTTGGTTGGTAAAGAGATAATTCGTAGTATCTACTCCAGTGTACCCTATTGTGCTCCCGAATGCATCATATTCATATTCTCCTGTAGGCTCCCCTGCTTCGTTGGTGAGGAGTATGGTACTTCCGAGTACATCTGTATGGATATATGTAATATTACCGACTTCGTCTAGGTCTGCGATCATTTCTAGTCCGTAGATGTTTGTTTTTGTTCTGTTTCCTAGTTCATCTAGTTCATTGAGTACTCTGAGGCCATCGTTGATGTAATACGTACTATCTGTCTGATTTTTTGTTTTTTTAATTCTGTTCCCAAAATCATCATACACAAAACTTAGTGTATTTTGATTAAGACTTGGTAAAAATGCTGGTCTGCTGTTATCTGTATAGGCAATGCTTGCTAATTGATTTGAAGCATTCCATGAATAATTGACTGTTTTAAGTGCATCTCCTGCTCTCGTATATACTTCTTGCGTTAGATTACCATTTCCATCGTATTGATTTGTTGTTTGCAAGGTATTGTTTATGGTGTAACTTGCTAATTCATTTGTATCTATAGTGTAGCTATAGCTTGTATTATTTACACCATTTACGTATGCAGTTCTGTTACCATACACATCGTAACCATAACTAATGTCGGCACCGTTACTTTCGTAATCAACAGATTTTAGTTGATCAAGAGTATCAAATGTATACGCAATTGTTCTGTTTCCATGTTCTACTGTTGATACACGGTTACTATTTTCATCATATGTATATGCATGACTCCACACTGTTTCTGCTTGTGGATTTTGAATTGTCTGTGTAGCTAAACGCTCTACATTGTCATATGTATAGTTTGTTGTATAGTTATTTGCATAAACCAGACTACTCACTTTACCAAATGCAGTATAACTATATGTCGCAAGTACATCTACTCCCTTACTTACCGTATCTAATAATCCACGATTATTATAATTGTAATTGATAACATTTCCCTCAACATCTGTCACACTTGCACGTTGTGAATCTGCTGTATATGTTCTTGTAATTGTCTTTGGTAATTCACTAAAATCAGCAAATGTTTGTACTTCTCCTGTTTGACGATTGAGATCATCATATGTGTAGTCTGTGGTAAGTACCGGAGTCACTACTTGAATGATGTTCCCCCAATTATCATATGTATACTGTACACTAGACATATCTGCAAGTGTTTTAGTCGTAACTTGGCCAAGTGCATCGTAAATGTATGTTGTTGTTTGATTTTCACCATCTACTTTTGTGAGAATATTCCCTTCTGCATCATACGTATAACTTTCTGTTTTATTTCCAAGACTTGTTACTTGTGTAACACGATTTAAATCATCGTACACATAACTTGTCGTGTGCCCTGCAACATTTTCTGTTAATCTGTTACTATTATTATCATAAGTATAACTTGTTACAGTACTTTGTGGATTTGTTTCACTGACCAGACGATCCATTTTATCGTAAGTAAAACTCGTTGTATATCCTTTTTTATCTGTTTTACTTAATATATTTCCTCGGGCATCATAAGCAATGACACTTGCATTGTTATATGCATCTGTTGTATGTGTTAAACGATGCACAACATCATATTGATACGCCACACTAGTATTGTCTGCATAAGTAATACTTGTTTGACTACCATATGCATCATAGCCATAACTTGTTGTATTACCGGCATTATCTTCTTCTGAAATTAATCGATTAAATTCATCATAGCTATATGTTGTTACTCGATTGGCTTTGTCTGTTACCGTTAATACATTACCAAGTACATCATAGGTGTACACAATACTATTACTATATGCATCTGTTTCTGTAAGCATTCTTCCTAATACATCATATGTATAGCTAATCGTATGAGTATTATTTGACCCATCAGCAGATTGATTTTCTATTTTTTGTACAAGATTCCCACGTGCATTATACACAAAGATACTTTCTGTATTATCTGCATAGCGAATACGAATTTGTCTTCCAGCTTCATCGTAAATATATGTCACAGTATTTCCATCTGTATTACAAAATGCTACATCCGCTAAACAACGTGCATGTTTTTCTCCTGTTTTATTTCCCTCTGCATCATAGAGATATTCTGTTCTATTTCCTAGTGCGTCAATTGAAGCACTTAACTGATTGTTGGCATCATACTCTGCGTAACTACTTTTGTTATTTGCATCAATTACTTCTACTTGATTGCCAAATCCATCATATACATATTGTGTTGTCACAAAATCTAGTGCAGTATAATATGAACGTACTTCAATAACTTGATCTCGTGCATCATAAATATATACTGTTTTAGCTCCAGCAGAATCAGTTTCTTCTATAACATTTCCTTTTGCATCATAACTATAAGTTGTTGTAAGAACTGGTGTTATTTTTTGACCAATACGTCCATTACTATCATACACAAATTGTGTTTCATTCCCATTAGCGTCTGTTTCTTTTACCAGTCGCCCTAAATTATCATAATCTTTACCCATGATAATATCTGCCAACGTTGTTCCGATACGTCGTGTTTCTAACAAACTCGCAGAAATATCTGTGGCATAAATAAATTCAGTGCGTTGATTCTTTTCATTCACCATCGCTGTTTTATGTCCTTCAATATCGTATTCGTAGGTTTTTGTTCCATTCAGTGGATTTGTTTCTGTTAATACATGCCCTTGGTTATCGTAGGTGTATGTATATACCTCACCCATTTGGTCAGTATAGCTTGTACGATTACCAAACGCATCATAGGTATATGATGTAGAAATAACTTGTTCTGTATTATCAGGAAGATACACTGTTTTTGTTTCTGATAACAAATAATTTCCATTTGCATCATAACTATATGTTGTCAGAGAACCTCGTGCATCAACATGAGTAAGTACATTTCCATAATTGTCATATGTAAACGATTGCGTTTGATTTAATGGATCAGTCACTGATAATATATTTCCATCACTCGGATCAATCGTATAGCTTGTAACGCGCTCAATAGCAGCAGCTTGAGGATCTGTCAAATCTGTTACGACTTGCTTTTCTTCTGTCACTCGATTAAAAGCGCCATAAGTATATAACACTTCAGTATGCCATGTATCAGTATCAGGCAGAATCATTTTTGTTACTCGACGATCAGCATCATATTCGTATTGTGTTGTCTTATTATTTTGATCAGTACTCGCAGTAACCATACCTTCTGCATTACGAGTTTCTACAATACTATTTCCACTCGTATCAGATTGATACACTTTTAAATGATCACTATTGTAACAATACTTTTCTGAATAAAAATCTACTTCGTCTTCATAATTTTTAATAAGCGTACAATAACTATCTCCAACAACAGTTGCATCTTCACCAAGATATGCTAATTCCCAAACAAATCGTTTTGCACCCACAGCATCAACCATTGGATTATGCTCATATTGCTCCGTCGTTCTTCCTTCTGCGTCATATGTATTGTAGAGAATTGTTCCTCGTGCATCGGTATAGGTATACAAACGATACACATCGCCACCCGCATATTTTGCATAGGTAAATGTATCTGTTTTTGTCGTTGTTACCCCATCTGTAACAATAGTTTTTTGTACTTCTTTCAGTACTGGGATCTCACTATCTAGTGTTTCATACACATAATCAATAGTAGCACTATTATTTGGGTCAGCTATATTATAATTCAATTGAACAATTTTATCCCAACGCTTATCATCATCGATACTTCCATAGCTTAATGACACAACTCGCCCAGAAGAATCAACAACAGATGAAAGCATATCAACATCTCTTCGAGCAGTGTATGTAAATGCGGTTTCATTACCATTGGTGTCAAGGATACGCTCAAGCAAACCCATATTATCCGTGAGCTTGAGTGAGTAGTAATACTTTACCCCAGATAATTTTTCTAAAATTAAATATGTTTGTGTCGCATCTTCATACAATTTATCTGTTTGTCCTGCAGAAACATATTCACCATTATCTAATTCAAAGATATTAGCAATATTTCCACCTTTGTATACAACAACTTTTCCGCTTGTTGGATCTTTATAATAATATTGATTATATGAATATTTCCATCCTAAACCAAACCGGGCGTTCTTTTCTGTTTTACTATTGTAATAACGAGTAAAATCAATATTTTCTCCACGACCTGGTAAACGCAAATCAATTTGTGTTAATTCAAATGAGCCTGTTCGTGCATCAATAGGATCTCCTACAGGAGTAATCGGCCCATTTGCATTTTCATTATTTTGACTATTATCCGTTGGATTTGTATTTGGTACAACATCCGTATTTCCTTCTGTAGCTTCCCCTTTTTCTGTCACACCATCTCCATCATTATCTTGTGTACCACAAGCACTGCCACAAGTACTTCCACCACTTGCAGCCGGCTGTGCTTTTGTATCAAAATACCAAACACTTCCAGAAAAGGTCCCTTCTGCCCCTAAATCATCTTTTGCTCTCACTCGCCAATAATACCGAGTTGAATAATTTAAATTACTTGCCCAAAAAATAGAATTGGCATTACCAGTCCATCCCGCATAGACAGGAGAAGAAAAATCTGAGTTATTATCAATTTCTACTCGGTAGTCGGCAATACCATTATCAGGATCTGAACATGCCCAATCGAGATTCAACGAGAGCTCTGTATTTGATGTTCCATTTGTAGGTGAAACAAGTGTACAAGTGTTTGGTGCTTGATTAAAAGTATATTCTATTTTTGAAAAAAATCCATTACTATCATCATTTTCTGCAAGTTGATTTAAATCACTATCATATAACCACATACGAGTATCTGGCTCTCCATTAGTAGGACCAGATGTCTCAATCGTCACAGCACTATTAACTCTCGAAAAAGAAAGATGGTATACTCCTATTTGATCTGGATTGAATCCATGCACTTTAATATAATAGCTCTGACTATTATATATAAAACGATACCAATCTTCATCACTATCAGTTAAATATGCATCATTTCTTGTATAACTTGTTCCAGCCCCCAAATATTCAGCTGTACCACTTGTATCATTTGGTTCATATGGATCATATGTCACTGGTTCACTAATCGTTACTTGTTCATACACAACATTGTTTGTTTCATTAGATTCTCCAACAGCAGCCTCTCGATCTGCTCGAAATAAAATATAATATGTTCCAGGCCCATTATATGTCGAATTAGCATTCAAAAAAGCTTCAGAAAATGTTATGTTTGCATATTCATCATTATATCCTCCCTGAGGAGATAACGCTGCGACTCCATCAGTTGCAATCAAATAATCTAATGGATCCCACTGTGTATCTCGAGATAAATAATAACCCACCGAAGAAGCTGCACTAGCAGCACTTCCTTGATTAAGAATACGTACATCTAATCGTACTTGATCTCCAACAGTAATCGTATTATCACTAACTGATCGTGTACTAGGAATTAAATCCACGGTTGTTGCGGTAAGTTCTACTCGAATATATGGAGCATAATCACCCGCTTCTTCTTTGGCATTAAATACCAATAATCGATCTTTCCAACTGGCTGGCGGTGTATTACCTGATGACCAATTTGCACTTGGCTCTAACATGACACCCCAATTAATTGCCCCTGCTTTCCACTGCTGTACTGAATCTGTTACATCAAAATCAACCCATCTCTGTGTATTAAAACTATCAAAAAATTCTTTCCAGGCATTTTCTCTCACCAAATCACCACGAAAATAATCATATGATAGTGCTGGAATATTATATGGAGGCCATGCTTTCGTTACACGCTTTGCTTCTAAATTAACATATTGATCTGTTCCATTACCTAAATTATAATAATACATTTTTAATTGTGCATTATCAACATTTCCAGGTAAATTTGCATAATCAGCATCCGTGGTAACAATCAGATGTCGTGTATAATCATTCACACCACTTTCCCATAAACCAGTGTATAATCTACCGCCATTATGTTCTTCTGCAGAAGGACTTTGTGCACCACCATTTAGCGCACGAAGATAAAAATCAAATTGATTACATGCTAAATAGTATGCTCCGCTATAATTTTCTTTACATGGATAATACACTGGGTCAATTACTACAGGATACACTCGTTCTTTTGCAGCTAAATATGCTCCAGGCACTTTTAATCCAATTCGCATATGCCGTTCATCATAATTAACCTCCACAATTTGATCTAAACCAATATGAGATAATTCTCGATACATATCTGTATCTTCTTGGGAATCAAACATAATTGCTCCACTAATACGCAGCTCACTTTGATCTGGAAGCATAATACGAACAACTTCATTATTCTCTAATACAGTTGTGCCATTAATCATGTCTTCACCAACCAAAACGTCACTCCCTTTTGGTAAATCATATTCTTCCCAAAAAATAATGGTTTCTTCTGGAGAAATATCCTCTAGTTTTGATTGAATAATAATTTTTCTTTCTCGAGTGAATGTTTTGTCATGAAAGACAACATCAATGCCTGGATATAGATTATTAATTGTAGAAATAGAAGTAAAAGCATTTTTTGTATGACGTACATCACCAGCTGATGGTTTTTGAGTTGTGTCCCCTGCTTCTGTCACAATATCTAATTCCCCTGCACTAATACTGACAAAATACCCATCTTCTGATGAAGGAGTACTATATTGATAGCCAATATGTTTTTCTACTGATGTAAAGCGTGAACTATCTGTCTGTTGAAACAAATTCCATCCTTTTGGTTGAAGCTGCGTTTTTCCTGTTTTTTCATCAACAAATACTGGCCGTGGTGTTTGATAAATATTCCATACTTGATTTCCATTTTCTTTATATGCAACATCCCGTACACTATCTACAACCAAAAACTCTAAATTTTCTTCCAATTTTTCTTCTATTACTTGCGCAACAAACAAACTTTTTACCGGATCAACCACAGTATCTTTAACAAATGTACTGGCAGTAGATAAAAAAGATGTTACCCCCTCCATAATTGGATGAGATTCTTCTTCCACTTTTTCTACTGGAATATACGGTTCTGCTGTTTGTGCAAAGACAGACAATGTTGGAAATAGGGCAAATTGAACTGCAAGACTAAAAATAATGATTTTTTTGAATGTATTCATATTATTGATGATTATTGGATAATTTCAGTAACGATAATGTCATCAATAAAGGCCTGCCCTTCACCAAGACTAAATCGGAGGATTGGATTATCAGTAGTAAATGCAGCTCCATCAATCATGAAGAAATGCTCGCGCCATTCTCCATCTGTTGCATATGATTTTTTCTGAGGAATTCCACTTACTGGTCCATTTGCACTATTATCTCCAATAATTGCATACAATGTTCCTGTATTTACTTTATACCAAAATGACAGTTCATAATCTTTGTCTGCATCAAATCGAAGTCCTTCTTGCAATACACCACCACTACTATTATCTATACCGCCAATTTCAAGTGATTGTACTCCACCATGCATATCAAGAACACTTTTACGCCAGTTTGTATTGCCACCCCATCCACGCCAATCATCTGTACCAATTTTTTCCATATCTCCATCAACAATTGAAGGTAAGACTTCTATTTCTGTTACTTCAATATCATCAACAAATACTTGTCCGTCTCGCATACTCATACGAAATATTGGATTATTTGATACAAACCATGCACCATCAACAATAAATGTATGTTGTTTCCATGTGGCATCCGCATTTCCTGTCACAAAAGAAGTACCACTATTCACTGCAGCATTTGCACTATTGTCACCAATAATAGCATAAAATTTCCCTGCATTAAGCTTATACCAAAATGAAACTTGATATTTCTTTGTCTTCTCAAATTTGAGGCCATCTTGAAGCACACCAGAACTACCATGCAATGCATCACCCACTTCTAAGGATTGACTGCCTCCATGTACTTCTGCAACACTTTTACGCCAGTTTGTATTTCCACCCCATCCACGCCAATCATCTGTACCAATTTTTTCTAGATCAGCATCTTTCAATACATCAACTACTGCAATTTCTTCAATTTGTATATCATCGATATATGCTTCACCAGACAACACACTTAATCTCACCCTAAAATCTTCTACAAAGTCAGCAGGGACAGTAAATTGTCTTTCATATACTTGCCAATCAGCACTGACTTGTGTCAACGCGTCAGGCGCAATTTCCATATCGGCATTTGAACTCCGAATCCCTAATATACTATATAATTCCCCTGACAACAATTTATATTTAAATCGAAATACGTATGTACCACCTGCTTGCACAGGCACATTTACTTGTTGAATTCCTGCATGCACTGCGCCTTGTGAATCAATATATGATGAATACTCACCCTGATACGCTTCAACTGTTGTTTTAAATAAATAATCAACATTATTTGGTCGTCCCCAACGACGCCACTCATTATTCATATCTTCCATATCGCCATCTACCACAATATTTCTTTGTGGCTCTCCGGTTAAAGTAACTGTATATACTCCAGTATCAGGGTCATTACTCTCTACCACAACATCAATACTTATCGGTAATGCACTGTCTGTTGGTGTTAACTCAAGAGTAATGACTTCTTTGGCACCTACATCAAGACTGTCTACTTGATGACTAAGCGTACAACTAGTATTTACGAGATTAATACAACGTATACTATCAATAGATAAGTCTACATTTCCATTATTTTGAAGCGTGATACTCTTTTGCCCCGCGCCAAGATCATCTATATACACATAACCTATATCAACACTTGTTCCAGAGGCAACGTCAACCATATCTACTTGAATTGCCATATTTGGCTCAACGTCAGTCACCACCATGGTAATATAGCTCCAAATTGACCTCACTGTTTTCTTTATTCCATTCCACAAAGAAAATCCTGTATTATTTTCTGTTGAAAATACTTGCCCTTCATACATATCCGCTGCGGGAAGATCCATTGAAACAAAAGATTGTTCATCTGAAATTGTTTCAATAATTTGTCCATCTTGACTGATCACATATTGTTGTTTTTTTGCACCTGGTACAATAATTTCTTTTCCTACATGTTCTTCTGAAATATCAAGTAACAACGGTTGAGCAAGTGGCATATCATCAATATCAACAGGAAACCCCGCAATCATCACTCCATTTTGTGTATTAAATGCAACAATATCGCCATTACGATCTACACCATAAATACGATCATTCCCGTTATCTACCAATGGATAAATAACTGCCGTATCAATAATAAAAGTATTTGACAACGTCCATGTTTGTTCTTGTGTTTGTGTATAGACCTCTATTTTTTGTAACTCAGGATATGAGACGAATATATCTTGTGTTCCTGCCATATACCCAAGTGTTGCAGGATTTCCAAGAGTGAGTACGCTTGTTACTCCTAAACTTCCAGCATTCCATACCACCTGATACACAACACCAGCAGTATCTACAATCAACAGTGATTCTTCAGTAGTAGCAAACCCATCAATAACGATTGGATCATAATAAATATCAGTATTTCCAAGCACTATTCGATCAAGTTCTTGTGCTCTACTATCAAATAATGCTACGGCATATTGCCCGTTACTTTGCTTTACAACGACAGCAATTTCATTATATGCATCACCCTGCATATTTGCGAGTATAGGTGAGCTTACATACGTTTCATCAACTAACAGTAGAGGAAAATCACTCATAATATTTCCATCATAACTCCAAAGCTCTAGCACTCCATCTTCAGTCACTATTGCTCGCTCCGGTCCTTGTGTGAGCGGAGTTGTATCTCCAAGTGCTGGAGAAAACTGTGCATGCCGTGCATATACAGGCAAAGCTGTCAGTAAAACACCCAAAGTAAGCATCACACCAAACAATGTTTTTTTCTTATACATAGAGCAAGAAATTAAAAAAAACGCAAAATAAAGCGTCTTTGTGAACAAAAATTAGATACAGGCTGATAGATTGTTACCCCTCGATAAATCATCCTATTGTATTATATCGTATTTAGTGTATCATACTTTAAAAAAAGGTCAAGAAAAACAAAAAAATAAGCAATAATACTTATTTTTTCTCTGCGGAGAGGGCGGGATTCGAACCCGCGGTCCGGTTTGACCCAGACAACACATTAGCAGTGTGCCACTTTCGGCCTCTCAGTCACCTCTCCATTAATTGTATACACGGATGGATTTTTTCACTCTAATAGGCCTACAATACTGCCTTTTTTGTGTGGCGGAGAGACAGGGATTCGAACCCTGGGAAGGCTTTCACCTTCAACGGTTTTCAAGACCGCCGCCTTCAACCGCTCAGCCATCTCTCCATATATATTTAGTTGTTACGAGGGTCATTATATACTATTTTTAAATATTCGTCAATATCTTCTCTTTTTACTCCTCAATACCCCCCGAGCAACACTAAACCCCCATACACTATGCCCTTGCTCCTTTAATACTCGCGCAGCCTCCTGCATAGTTGCTCCAGTCGTATATACATCATCAACCAATAGTATATTTTCCCCAACGTGTTCTTGTGAAATATAAGCAAAAGCATCTTTTACATTTAACAAACGATCTTCTTTATTACACAGTGCTTGCTGTTTTGTCTGACGAGTACGTTGTAATAATTTTTGCTGTGAAATATTCAATTGCTTAGCTAAAATACTCGCAATATACTCTGATTGGTTAAATCCACGCTCTGCATAACGTTTTTTATGTAATGGAATAGCCACCACAACATCAATTTTTTCATATACTTCTGGATATTTTTCCAACAACTGTTTAATACCTTCTTCTACGTATTGTATGCAGTCTTCTTCAAACTGATATTTCACTCGATCAATAGCTTGAACCAAGACCAAATCCATATCATACGGGCACAGTGCAATATGTTGCTTTAAGTTTGACAAAGCCCGACAAGAAATACACACTTGTCCAAATTCTTGATCTATCTGACATATTGGACACAAAAACATCTCTTGAATCGAGATGTTTTGTTTACATGTTTTACAACAAACATTTCCCTCTTTTTTACAGACTAAACAATAACTAGGAAATAATGCATCCAGACAACACTGTATGGCTCGCTTCCCCCATCTTGCGAGCAGCATAGCTATTCTGTTTTATCCCAATAAAATCCGTCAATCTTCCACTCTCCATTTACTTTTACTAATTCAACACGCCCATCTTTTTGTGTTATTTCTTGCTCATCCATGCTTTCTTTTATTTGTTGTGTATTTACTATTACAATCGCAGTGCTTTCATCCATTTCTTGCAATTGACTTGCAATTACTTGTGTTGAAACTCCCTCATACTCACGTGTATTTACTTCACGCTGCGTTTCTAACCATGCGGCCATCGCAGGCATGACCATCGGTAGTACGTCATCAATATGTCGATTGTCATTTTGTGTTGATTCACTTGCAAAACGTTCAACAAAGATACGAGAAACTTGGCGTACATAACGCTCTCCCATATCTTCTGTCAACGGTGGCACCACTACTTCTTGCTGTACTGCTCTTGTCTGATTTAAATCAACAACAGGTTCACCTTCATCTACAATAGTATCAGGAAGGACATCCACAACAACAGGCTCTCTTTTTTGAAATAAATAGAACAAAATAAACACTAAAATAATACCAATAACAACACTGATAATGATAAAAAGTCTTTTTCGGAGATCTAACATATAATATATATTACTTAAACAAGAAACTAATATCCTTGCGGCGATTGCCCGGTTTGTTGTACAAAATCTTTTTTCGCTTCTTCAATTTCGAGTAACTGTCGCGGATCTGAGGTAATCAACTGATCTTCTGTATATGATGCGACGATCTTAATAGCAGCATGCTTGAGTCCTGCAAAGAAAATCCCTTCTCCTACCCCACTTTCAAGCAACAAATAGCGCTCCCCTTCTGTTAACATAAATGTTTTTTGAATCATATCAATCGCTGCAGGAGACTGACGCAATAGTAATTGAAGTGCTGAATTCGTTACAATTGCTTTTCCATAAGAAGAACCCAAAAAGTCATTCACATCTTGTGTAATCGTTGTTACTCCTAAATAATATTTACGACAACGTTTCACTAATGCATAGATAAACTTTGCAGAATCTTCATGCATCATTAACCACCAGGCCTCGTCAATAATAAGCAAGCGTTTTTTCCTTTCGCTACGAACAATATTCCAAATATAGTTAATCAAAGTATAAATTGACATTGGACGAAGCTCATCTTCTAAGTCACGTACACTAAACACCACCAACTGATTACTCATATTTACATTTGTTGGCGCATTAAAGAGTCCCGCAAATGTTCCATCTGTATACTTTCGTAATTTTAATACCAAATTTTCTGCCCCTTGCATTCCTTCTAAGACATCTAAAAAATCTTGCATAATTGGTGCCTCAACGGTCGCCAAATTTGATGAAGGAGTAATGTCTTTTTTTGCATATGTCTCAAGCAATGCCCGATCAACAATAGAATCCTCTTGCGGGGTCATACTACCAAACATGATCCGAACCAAACCTTTGAGAGTAATGACGGCACTGCGAATAATATCTTCTGTTGAAATTTGTTCTCCCCCGAGTGGTCGTGGTAAATCAAATGGATTAACATTACTTTCTGACGCCAAAGAAATGTTAATGTACGTTCCACCCACAGCTTCACTTAAATGTTCGTATTCTTTTTCTGGATCAATAATAATAACATCAATTCCCATCATCAAACTACGAAGTACCTCTAATTTAACGGCATAAGACTTCCCTGCACCAGAAGTCGCAAACACCACCATATTTGCATTTTGCAATGAAAAACGATCAAACAAGACTAAACTATTATTATGGCGATTAATCCCATACAAAATACCATTATCACTCGTTAACTCAGAAGAAATAAACGGAAATGACGATGCAATCGGCGATGAATTCATGTTAAACGGAATATTCAAATCATCAATCCCGAGTGGTAATGTTGATGTAAACCCTTGCTCAGCCTGATACAACACATGTTTGGTATAAATCAATTTTGACCCAAACATATTTTCAACATCTTCGGTTACCTTATCTAGCTCTTTTTGTGAAGAAGCATACAGGGTAACATAAAATGCAAACTGAAAAAAATGCTCAATCCCTTGGGTTAAATCATCTCGTAATTGCTCAATATCTCTAAGAGCAGTTTCACGAATCGGATCACGAGGAGCTCCTTTTTCTGCATCGGCTGACAACTGTGCTTGAATTGCTCCTACTTTTTTCTTTAATTGTTTTAAAATAATCGTTGACTTGACCGGATAAAAAAACATGCTCAAATCCATGGTCACATTAATATTTAAAATTGGGGCGCTCCAACCAACAGAAATATAGCGAGGATAAGACACGACAAAAATTGTCCGTAAAAATGTCTCCCCTAATTGAATAAACGTTGATTCAACCCGAAAGGCTGCTGGCGCAATTAAATCTCTTATCGCAACGGTTCCCTCTCGATAAATACGCTCTTCTTTTAGCGTCACCAATTCTTCTTTTGTTTGTGTTGTATCATGTTTTTTCAAAAAAAATCCACGCCGTTGTTTTTCTGGCGTTTGTTGTTTTTTTGGAGCAGAACCCTGCCCGTTTGTCATTGGACTAAATGGCATAAACTATATGTTTTCAACTTGCAATTGATCAATCGGCTTGAGCTGTTCGATAAATGAAATATCTGGATTATAGGTATTGTAAAACAATTCAATAACGGCTTGTGTATCAAGTGGTGCAACATATAAACCCATACTGGTAAGTCCACCAATAACTTGACGAACACGACTATCTAAATCTTGTTTTCTTTTTTGAAACTTTTCATCTTTTAATTTTACCGTTATTGCTGGATGAAATATTTCCTTCGCACGAGACCAAAAACTTTTCTTTTTGTTTGACAATGGATCATATGGCACCACAATATAAAATTGCTTCGTCATAATTTCTCCAATGTCAACAAGCTCTTTAATAAATGCCCGATAGTCCGCAATCTGAATTTGTAATAACTCATTTGTCTGATCTTTTTCTATCTTTCGCAAATTATCTAAATATGGCTGAATTTGTAATCGCCGTGATTGCACAATAATTTGTAATGGAAAATCAAGAGAATTCAAAAAACCTACATAAGAAGAAATCAAGGCAGTTTGCTCATCTTCTGATTTTAATGCAAAATTAATACTGGACGTAATCATCACACTCCGAAGCGTTCCATCTTTAAGAACAACAATACCCTCTTTAATTTCTGAAATAGGTAAATGAGCCTGTGTTGAAGGGCGATTGTTTTTTTTCTTTTGTGCCATAATGACATGAGCTACTATATATACCTATTATACATCATCTGCCTTATAATAACCACCAGTATTTACAAGCAAAGATAAATCATGAATATGCTTTCTCTTTACTGTTTTTTGTTCAATAGCGACCTCTTCTTTTTTATCGATACCGAGCTCCATGAAATACTGCAATTCTTTATCTGTATATGACTTTTTCCAAATACGTAAACTAGGTTTTTTTAATGATTCAGAAATATTTAACATAAAATAATGAAATGATTGACCATTTACTTTTGCAAATGCCAAAATAAGCGAAAAACCACCAATAAAAAATGTTAATATAATAAACAAGGTAAAATCAACAAAACGATTCAACAAAAAAATAATCATGCCAGTAACCAACAATATTAAAAATTGCCGAGTAGTCACTGGCCCAAAAATTTTATCTTCAACATCAATAAATTGTGGAACAACGAACTGTTGCATAGCTATTATCTTATTTCTGTATCAAGTATTTTTTGACTTTTTGATGCGTTTAATTTCAGTTGTCCGATTTTTTCGGACAACTAAACACATACAATATACTACCCCAAAACAGTTCTATTAATACGAACAATAGCATCAAATTCTTCTTGGCTTAACTGCTGATACTGTGCCAATATTTGAACAATTGGCAATTGTTGCCGAATTGCATCAGCCACAACATCTTGATACAAACGAAATAATGGACTAGAACGCCAAGCATCTTGCGCATCTAAAAACAATATATAACTTTCTTTTTGCAACCGTTGCATTTTTTCAACAATTTTACTTACTTGCGCGTCAGCATGATCACTTAAACGACGAAATTCTTCAAGCGTATACCCAGCTAACTCTTCTACTGGCCCAACAGCTTTACGTGTATAGTTTGGGGCAACAACATCTTGCACAAGTGGTTTTTGTGGCATACTCGGTCGTTGTGGAGCAATCGGTACAGTATAGGGAATATCTCGAGCAGGTTCCTCAGGAATGATATTTGGTTTTGGAGCAACAACTTCTTTTGGTACTTCTTTAGCAGAATCAATCGCAGGAAGTTCATCAACTTCTTGCGTAGACACTTGATGCATTTCTTCCATTATTTTTGCAGCAACAGTCGCATCAAGTCCCAATCCTCCTTGATCTACTGCCTGTAATAAATAATTTAATACTTCTCTACGTGTTCGGATTCCTTTTAAAAATGATACTGCTAAAGCCGCAAAACGATCTTCTAATTCTTGAGGAATACTTCCTTTTACCGCAGCAATCATATGCATTTTTTTCTGCACAAGCTCTTCATCTAGTGAAGAAACTCCCCCACCTTCTTCCAATGAATCATCTTCTTCCAAAAGTGAAGAATAATCTTCGTTCCCCCACTCAACTTGTTTTTTTTCTTCTTTCTTTGGCACACGCACACCCAAATCATCAAATTGCACTTTTTCTTTCACCATTGCTTCTGCTTCGTTAACAAATGCATGTGCTACGGGTGTTGTTGTTGCCAACTCATGCGCTGCCTCTACCATAAGCTCTTTTGCCTCTGGCACAATACCAAACATTTCATCAGTGACCTTAAAATCATCTTCCTCTTCATCAAAATCAGGAAGATCTGACAAATCAAACAATCGATCATCGTCATTATCTACAACAGGATCAATATCTGGTAAATCACTTAAATCAAACAATATTTCCCCGTCGTCTGCATCATCTACTGGGATCGGTGTTTTATCTTCCACTTTTTTTTGCTTATCTAAGACAAACACAATATCATCACTATTATCTACCGCTCCTGGCAACATATCTGCATCAATATACGGAATTTTTTCTTTTTGCTCTTCAATCTTTTTCGCAACCGGTACGGTTGTCTGTGTGGTTACTTTATTTTTTCTACGACGACGTCGTTTTTTCTTTACAGGCAAAGAAGCCAGATCTTTTATTTCATTATTATTGTCTTTCACTTGAACAACAGCAGGTTTATGTGAAGACGTAACTTTCGTGTTTTGAACAACAGGTTTGCTTGGCACAACTTTAGTGGAACTGGACTTGTCAGGCGCAACTTTAGTGGAGCCTGAAGCACGAAGCTCAGCCAATGTCATACGAACAGAAGTTCCATCTTTTTTCTTTACCAAAATACTAGGTTGTGATGTAGTTTTTTGATCCATACTTATATATTCCATTGAAAAGAGGTTGTTGTTTCATCAAAAAAGATTAAGTCAGGCTCAGTATAGCCTTGTGATTGAAACCAGGTATCTAAATCGAGTAATTTTTGAATATGCTCTTCTGTTAATTGCAACATTTGTTTTTTTAATTCTTTTGCAACGCTTTGTTTTGCTTGTTTTTTATCTTTATCTTGAGCCCAGGTTAAAAATGCACTTTTTCCTTCATCACTTTGCATCCATGCTAGTGGGGTTTTGTTTGTTTGCAATTGATTGAGAAAATTTGGTTTTTTTGGAGTGGCAACTTCTTGAATTATTTCAGTAGTTTTAGGAAAAACATCAGAAATTGGTTGATTAGAAAATTCATGCGGCGTTAACACAATATCTGCTTGACCTGAATTTTTCAATTCTTGGACAACCCGTTCTTGATCTTTTTCTAATAATTCATACCAATCATCATGCTCTAAATGAAGTAATATATCGGGCAAATCGTTTTTTTTAGTATCTTGAAAAAAGGTAACAACATCAATAAAATTATTGACACATTCTTCTGAAGAAAAAAATGGAAAATGCTGCACCACGGCCTGATACGCAGTAGGTACACCCACAAAATTTACTAATTCTTTATATAACTGACTCCGGCCAAAACTATCCATTTTTTTATTGTTCATTCGTGTAACGATATCTTTAATGGTATAAACTTTTCCATTTATCTCTCCTAAATACGCACTTGATTCTAACAAAGATTTTTTACAAAATGAAAATAATTCCATTGATTCTTCATCTGTATTTGACCATTGAATACAATAAGAGAGCAACTTATCAATTGGATCAAAACCTAACTGAATAGCAAGCCAAATTTGACGTTCAAAGGCATCTACAATTTCTACTCGTTTAAGTAATTGCCATTTTTGCCAAGTTAACTGTGTATACCAACGAAGATAACTATGTAAAACAATACGATCATTTTGTTTATCTTGTGTTGAAAAGTATTTTAACCACTCAAGCCAGAGTTGATCTCGCTGTGCAGGATCATCATATGCAATCCAAAAGGCGTCTTCGAGTTGTTTAAACTCCGAAGGATTTTGAATGATATGTACTTGTAATAATTTTTGATCCATACTATTATTATGCATTTATTATGGGTTTCCTCCTTGAGGAGTTGGTGATGGATTTTGAGGTGGTCGTGGAGGTAAAAGGGGAATACCTAAACTTCTATGTAAATCAGCAGTACGTTCTTGAAAAAGTACTTTTGCATTATGATCAGTAAATCCATCAACAATACTCCTTAATAACTTTTCTATATTACCCTTAGCTGCATCATCCATTCCTTCAATCTTAATTCCATTAATTGACTTCCATAAAGAAGACTGCACTTGAGTTGCCAAAGTATTAGCATTTTTACCTTCAAATAAACTAGTAACTGTCTGTATTTGCGCATTACTTATGCCAGTGACTCCTAATTTTTTCACTTTCTTCTTTATATCATTGCCATTAGCATCTTTCTTTGGTTGCCCACTGTCATCTGTATCCACAACTTCTACTTCAACTTGCCCCATTGTCATTAAACTACCAATTTCATCAACGGTATTTAACTTTATACGCCCAGCATAATAATCAAGGGTATCTTGATCTAATGTTTGTTGTCTACTTTGTTTTTGTGTTTCTGCTGTTACAGGATCTTCTTTTACTCCCCAAGTAGCTACATGTTTTTTTGTATCATGATCATAATAATTTCCAGAACCAAACGAAAGTTTCAACTCACCAGGCTGGTCATCCTTACCTCTTGTAACTCCTTCTGAAACAATCCCAATATTATTGGTATCTCCTAACATAGCTGCCGTCTTTTGAGATTTTAATAATTGTCTCATAACAGCTTGTCTTGCTTCGTCACCTCCATATGCATTATTAAATTCTATCATGGCTTCTTCCATTCCTCCGTCATTGTTTTCGACAACCCTTCCAAGTAAACGAGATAAATGTGCACGAACACGATTTTTTTCATTTAATTCAACATCTTCAGGATTTGATTGATCGGCCCAACCAATTGTATTTAAACCAACAGTTAATCCATCACGAGCTGATTCAAGATCAGCGGTATTATTGATAGTTGTTAAAGAAGTCTTTTGACGAATTAACGCATCACGTAATTTAGCTTGTTCTCGTGTAGCTGTACCTCCAGAGTGTCTAATTTCATCTTGAACTTTTTTCAAAGCTCTCCCCAACTGCGCTTCTGTTTGCATTCTTTCAGCATAATTTAAAGAACCAAATACCTCGGCATCTTTTTTAGCCCAAGTATCTTCAAACATTCGTAAAGCAGCTGTAGCACGAGGAATATCTCCTGCAGCAGCATAGTCATCGGCTGTAGCTCTTGCAATTTTTCTTTCTGTTTCTCGTTGAATGTCAAGAGCAATACGTGCACTACCAGCACTCTCAAGTGCCGCCTTAATAGTTCCTTCATATTCAAGTGCTCTATCTCCTCTCTTACCAATTTCATCAGCAACAGTTCCTTTTTTCTTTTTTTGTTCACCACCTTTAATTCGTCCTCCCATTAATAATTCTTGTTGACCAAAAGATTGAAATTCTCTATCTTTTTCTGCTTTTCTTTTTTTCTCTCCTTGCATAACACCTTCTAAAAACCTATCACGAGGAAGACCTGCTAAATCACTTAAATCAATACGGTTTTCAGGACTAATATTATAAGTTCCGTCATCATTTCTTAATGCCGCTACTTCCTCTTTTTTTAAGATTCTGCCTTCTTTATTATAAGCAGCAACTCTATTACCATCTTGATCAGTATAGACATGTTTTTGTTCAATCACGACAGTAGCCTTACCATCTTTATGTGCTAATCCTTTTATTTCATGGCCATCTCGATCTCGTTCATTAAACTGATATGTCATTAACATACCTGTTTGTGCTTCAGTTCTTGTATATACTAATGACTCTTCCATTTTTGCGGCACCCTCCATTTTTTTCCATCTTTTTTGTCTATCCACATAACCACGCACACCACGCCCAATAAATTTTTGTATTCCTCCCATAGAAGGATCTCCCTCTGCCACACGACGCCCTAATGACCACATATGTGCTTTTGCCGCATATCCTTCAGCTTTTAATCTATCCATAGGAATAGATGCCGCTAATTTACCAATCCCCTTAGCCACACCAACAGTCTTACCACCCAACCATCTCCCAGCAGCAACACCACTCGCGATTGTTCCAACTTTTTTTCCAAATTCTTTTGCATTTGAGACCATGCCACTTCCCATAGTTCCTAATTTGGACACTTGATCAATACCAACATACAAAAAGGCAAGGGCTACTGCAAAATTCGCTAAATTATCCCAACTCCCAGCAGCATTTAACGATACACCGGGTTTTGCCTGAGTAACTTCATCAATTTTTGTTAAATCAACATTTGCTTTTAATGGATGATTTGTCTGTAAATGCCCATATGCTCCTGACTCTCCACCCAGTGTCGCAAAGGCGAGCCACATGAAAAACACCATAATTGGCGCTGCAACGAGATAATTGAAAAATTCTTTCCAAAATTGATCACCGTATGATTTTGTATTTGGCAGTACAGCAAGTAAAAATGCTAATGGAGACAAAATCATTGCCGTCCAAAGTGCAACCATACGCGCAAGTGCCACAACAACATAAGCGAGTATCATCATCATCGCCATACCAGCAATGACAATAGCCATGACACTCGCCCCAAAGACTTCAATATCTACCCGTTCCCCTTGATATCCATTACCACCTAAAGCAATTTCTAGTACTTTATCAAAAGAAAATAATTGTATTAAGTTACCACCCGCAGTGGCTGCAATAGCATTTAAAAACGTAATCGTAAAGACTTGCACGACGTCAATCATGAGCTGCAAGATCATGTTACTAAAATTAACCAATACCGCAGCAATAACTAATTTTACTAATGTTTTTCTCCACTCATATTGCTCTATTCCTAATATTGTTCCAAAGGCAATGGCCATGAGTATAACAATAAAAAACATATTGACCACATCACGCACCATATTCCACCCAAGCTTTACCACAGGCGCATCGATATAGTTATTATACCCAGTAACTAAGATGAAAAATTTTAAAAAGAAAATGGTCATCTGAATAAATAAGCGAGCAATCATTAAAATTAATTTACTCACTGCATTTAAAATGCCATCAGTAACGGTTGTTAAATCAAAGGCAGCATATACTGGCTCAACAAAAAACAATACACCAAGCATTACAGCGCTTAAACCAAAGAATACTGCCACGCTTTTCCGGCCAGTTATTTTTATTTTTTTTAGCTTTTGATACATCCTTTTTATCGGGTTCATGGAAAATAGTATTATGTACCCATATGTGGATATATTATACCATATTATTTGATCTATGTGAAAGGATGCTTTCTACGATGTTGTTATACCCTAAAATAATGATGTACAGCAAATTCAAATTGTTTTTTAAATAATTCTTTAAAATAAGAAATATTTTGTTGCTCATAAAAAAGAACAACTGCTTTTTTATATTCAGCATTTTCTACTCCTCTAAATGATAGCGGGCAAATATCATAAGCAAATAAGAGCGCATTGCCCATTAATCGGCTCGTCCGTTTATTTCCATCTTCAAATGCTTGAATATATGCAATGCACACCATAAGTAATACCACCTTATCAAATGGGTTTTTTGCTTTGTTTACTAATACACAAGTTTTTTCTAATGCTTCACGTATCTGAAATTCATTATCAAGTGGCAAATACTCTGTCCCCACAATCCGCACCATTGTCTTTCGCAAATTTCGAGAAATACCCAAATCCTTGGTCAATAATGAATGAACATCTTCAACCTTTGCAACAGAAATATCTTTAAATATATCTGCATTTTTTTGAATATACTCTAAAGCAAATTTATGATTTAATAACATTACACTTTCACTATGACTATGATTTGGTGCTTCTTTTGCTTCTTTAAGTAATACCTCTGTATCAAGCAAAGAGTAAGTATTCCCCTCTAATTGAGAAGATTTCCAACTCAGCTCAATCATAAGTCGTTCATATTCCTTTTGCAATAATGTAGAAGAAAGCTGTTGTTTATGTTTTCTATATGTAGTATTTAATGCTTCTAACTCTATTATCTCATCTTCATTAAATATGTTAGTTTCCATATCAAACACAGAAAAATCAAATTGCTGATTTATTTTTCTTTGATCAAATTCCGTTTGAAAATACTCCTCAACATTAACAGGATATAACACCTTATACGTTGCAGATAATATATATACCAAAGCCCTTCCCTTTCCTTTTTTCTCTAGATATTTCAAATCAAGAAGAACATTTATATCTCTATTTACCGTAATCTTTGAAATGTTTTCCTCAGTATTTTGTAAAAAAGACAATAAATCAGAAATAGATCCTTCATTATGTTCTTTTATATATGCAAGAATATACTCTTGTCTCTTATTTATTTTGATCATAAAAAAGTTTAATCGTATCATTTTTAAGTAAAACACTCCTCTAATCGTATCATAAATGATACGATTAAGCTACTTTTTAGGCCTAAAATGATACGATTAGTGCTTGAAATATTATTTTTTAGCTTATTTAAGCTATTTTTTAAAATCACTACAAAACCTTATATTTATTGCTTTTTATCACCATTTTTTACAGTAAATAACCAAAATACAACACAAGCAAATAAAAAGATATACACAGGAACTTATCCACAAATACCCCTTAGCAGTTGACAAAATGATAAATATGTACTATAGTCGGGATATAAGGCTATATAGTATTTAGAATAAAATATTTTATTATAGTATAATATAAGCAAAGTGTCAAATGTTACATTGTGGATAAAAATTAATCCTTAGGGAATATACAGAGTGAGCACTGACAATCTGTCAGTGAGTACGCTAGATGTTCCTTAATCCTAGGGGACATCACAACCATTGCGCTACTTGCAGGAGTAGCTAAGGAGTTCCCGATGCGCAGCATCAACCCCGCGCTCCTCTTGAGCGCAATTCTGTTCCTTTTCCCGATCTTCTTCGGGGCTTGCGCCGAAGAAGAGGACTTCCCCACAACAGATGAGACTTTCACAGAGTCTCACCACCAAAATCCCCCCATCGTCGACAAGGCGGACTCCCCTCTGGAGTACCCGCAAGAAGACGCGGGTGTCGAAGATGAACCACCACCTGACGATAAAATTGATTATACCTGTGCTACAGCAACAGGCAGGTATGATGGAGAGTATTGCCCAGGCTTAGACTCAACACTTCACTATGATTATACTACATGTCGATATACCTGTGCAGGTGATCCTGGATTACCTGAAGAATTAGTAGACCATGTATGTAATTAATCACCCTAACGGAGCTATGCCGTTTACCCTCCTACATAGCAAATCCCTGAAGTAAAGCAACCATTGATTTATTTCAGAGATAAAAACAACCTATAATATATAGGTTGTTTTTATTTATGTATACTACCGCGCTTAAGGAATCACAATTACCTTTCCAGCATAATCTGTCCACGGATAAATATCCTTTGCGATTTCCGCAGTTTTATTAGCAGGAGAACATTGTGAAATATTATAATTACTTACACTTGTTTCGACACTTTCATAACAACCCTTTAATAGACTACCTACAGGATCAACATCAGAACTTCCACCATACTCCCCGACACACTCACCATTACACCAACCCCAATTATCTACCACTGTTACTCGTGGAGTGTAGACACAAACGTAATCATCTAAAGAAAGCCCTTGTGCAAGTAATCGTGAAGTATCATCAGGTAAACTTTTTACTTGTTTTACATAATAAGGAAGTACATAATTAGGATTTTCTGCTTTTTCTGCAGCAAGAATATTAATCTTTCCTTTTTCACAATGATACTCATGCATAAACTCAAAGTACTCCTCTGTACAAGCTCGAGGTAAATCACCAAAATGTTTCGGTTCACCAAAGAATTTAGTACAAACACCTGTAGGACAAGCCTCTTCAGAGTCAAGCGCTAAATCACAAGCTAAATCATTATAAATATTCTTACCATTCACATTATCGACACAATAGCCCACAGTCATATCACCTGCATCATCACTTTCTTCACAGACTGGTTTTCTATTTTTATATGACCCCGATCTATTTGCATTGGTTTTTTTGCTATTATCTGCCCAATCAACAGTTACCCGACTAATTGGCATATGATTATGATCAGCAATTGCAAAGAATTTGAGTGTTGCAACATAACTTGTTTTTGCAATAATGGCATCAGCTTTCCCGTCTCTATTAAAATCTTCATCAGGGAGACCATCACCATTGTAGTCAGTCAATGTCTGATTTCTATCTCCAACAGTTATATTATGTAATTCCCCCGCCGTACAATTACTTGTTTCATTACAGGTATATGGATTAATTGAGTATATTTGTGGAATTTTAGATCGAATTTCCTCACTACCGTTATCAAAAGATGTATCAACTTCAACATTCACTTCAGGAACCCCCATACCAGAAGCAGAAATAATATCTACATTATTTCCTTGGCCATAAGTTACTCTCCCTAACTTATAAAATTTAGAAAATAATTCATGAAGGTTATCATATGCAGTATTAATATTATCAACACTCGATATTTCATTCTTTAACTCATCCTCAATACCAGGGAGATCTAACGTCCCACATTTTTGAGGAATAGTACCACTAATTTTGATAGGAGTATTACCAAGCAAATTTGAACCCAACCAATCTGACACACAACTATATGGAATACCAGGATGAACACCTGCAGTAAGTCCAAATCCATATGAACTTAAAGCATCTTTATTTTCTGATGTTATTGCATTTCCTGATAAAGATAATGAACCAAATGGAGCATTCAAAATATCTTTTGAAAGACTTGGATAGTTTGTTAAACTATAACTTTTAGCATTTTTCCATACACGATCGGTCCATGCCTTATTACTATGCACTAATTGATTACCACCATTATTATATACTTGAGTAAACTCAGTACAGCGATCAGCGACTTCAGCAACAACAGCATAACGAGAAAACATTACCCCACTTGCATATTGACCCTGACTACACCACCTACTAATATACCCTAAAAACTCACCTTCTTTATTAAAATCTAAACCAATAGCTAACCATGGTGAATGTGTCAAATTAACAGTATCATCTATAGAAGGATAAGCAGTACAATCTTCTAAGATAAATGGATCATACATTTCTGGATTTAATCTAGTAGTAGAATCAATCTGCTTTCTTGGAACTAAAGCTCTAAAATCAGAACCCTGTAAACCTGAATTATCATTAACTACTTCCCAAAAATTAGCAAAATTTGGCATGTATCTACCTTCATCAGTAAATTCAGATCTTCCTGTAGATAATATAAACATATACCGCTTGTCTATATTATTTCTTTCAGAAACATCTACATTACCCACACTATCATAATCAATATAAGAAAAATCTCCTAATAATTCTCCTCGTTTTAACATATATGTAAATATTTGCCAACGAGTATTACCACTTGGTCGTATTGCAGAATTCACTTGCGCAGCTAAAATAGGACTTTCTATAGCACCTTCTCTTAACGCAGCAAAATCAATATACGCATCATTAGAGTGCTTATCATTCCCCGCAAAAATTCCTTCATATAACGGAACAAAATACAACTTATTTATATCTTGTTCACGAATAATATTTTCAAATGGTGAACGATAGAGACTCTCATCTATACCAAAAATATCAGTATAAATTTCTCCAGGTGCATTAGCCCCTAAATGAATATTACGAGTATACAAATTATTATCAATTGCTTGAACAGATACAGGATTTTCGTTATCTAAATCAAAAATGGGTGGGTGCATTATTGTACGACCAAAAATTTCTTCTGCGTTTTCAGTATTTGGCGCAAAACTTACTGGTGAAAAGTCTTGATTACCCATTCCAGAATTTTGGATATTAACACTCTCTGAACGCTCAAAACGTAATATAACATTATTAGCAGGCTCCTCTTCAGTTCTAAACTCATGCCAAAGCATACTATACAAACCTGTATATATATCTTCTTTTGTAAAAGAATATCTTCCACCATTAAATTTACTATAAACATCCTCAATAGTATTATCTAACTCCTTAAATACTAACATATCTTCATCATACGGCCCTAACCCAGCATTACTTGCCTGTGTACAATACACCTCTCCACCATCTCTATACTCACCTCCATTTGCATCAAGACTCACGGCGTCTTCATCCGGATAATATCCTGCACGTGGATCTAAGTTATAAATATCAATAGGACTAGCAGACATTTGAATTGGTAACCAAGTAAGACAAGTACGCCCTTCACCATACGGAATAGGACGACTATCGTCATACTCTAAACAATACCCACTGAATCCTAAAAATGTTTCTTTTTTTTGTGCCCGTGAACAAACCCCCGGTATATCATTATCACCTGGAGAATCAATATCAGGTCTATATTCTGTACACCCACCATCATCAACACAGGGCTTACCGTCATATTTTCCACCAAGACAAACACCATCAGGAACAGTGACACCATTATCAAAGTAATCAACAATATTATCTTTATATGTTACCTTTGTATAATCACAAGCACAACCACCTTCACTTTGGCAAACATTTGCCCCTTCATAATCTCTAATAGCAATAGTACTCTTTCGTCTTTTTACCGCATTATGCCCCGTAATCGTTTCATTATTGTCTTGAAGCACTTCTGTACTATATGGCGCATCAACTTCTGCATAGCCTTTACAACTTGTTGGCTGTAAATAACTGATTAATGATAAGATATTATCAACCTGCTGTTGTTCTGTATGAGAATCAAGCACGGTTAAGTCCCCTGGAAAATTTCCATCCATAGGGAAAATACATTGCTCATTATAACAACGACCACCAGCGGTAAATCCACACATACGCCAATCGGTATTTTGATCAAGATCTAATACATCAATATAACAATCTAAATCTTCTTCACCGACATGTTCAAAAATTTCATTATTTAATACCCGTGCTAAAAATGATTGATTTTCTATTGCTTTGATGTTTCTTTGTGTTGATGTTGCTAAATTATCTAGCTCATAATCTTCACTCAAATCAAATGATATATAATCAAACTCTCCTATTGGATATCTATTAAAAAGTGAATAACCCGTATACTCTTCATCATGCCAAGAAATACCACGCGTCACATATTTTTTATAATCAAGTGGACGAAGTGCCTGATTTCTTACTGTCACATCAGAAGAAAGGACTTCTTCAAAATCATCGGCCCATCTACCACAAGAAGAAAAGCCTTCACCAACTTCTTCACAGGCTTTATATTCATAACACACATGATTTTTATTTCCAGAGTCATCTGTATATGGCATATAGGTAGAACAAGCAAGCCACTCACTACATTGGCGATCTCTTGTAACCTCAATAATAATGTTACTATCATTATATTGTGTTGATGCTGGCGTTACTTTTCCGTACGGTGGTTCTACATTTTCACTATTTTCATATGTTTGTGCTGCATCAAAATATTTATTTGGAATAGCGGTTTGATCAAATAATACACAACCTTCAATTAAACTCACAGCACCATCACATTTTTCTGCACCAATATGTTGTTTTAATCGATCATTATATAAGTAATAATACGGTTTTCCGTTTGGATATTCTTCTGAAATATCAATCCTATCAACAAACTCACTACATTGATTATATTCTGCCGGGCATACCCCAACAAACCCTTCATATTGGTCTGAAGCACTACTCCAAATGTCATATAACCCACCACTTCGTTGATAATCAGCATAACACGGAACGTTTCCTATATCATTACAGGTATTCCCATCACCACAGTTCGCATCTTCTCTACAACTGAGTGTCCCATCTTGACTACACTGTCCAACACCTTCACGATACCAACCATAGCCATCAACATCAGCATTTGGCTCTTTATAATAACAAATGGTTTGCCCAGTAAGTGCAGGGTCTTTAAAGTATGCTTGTCCCCCACTCATGCCATACGCACTACAAGCAACAACTTCTTCATGACAAAGAATTTGATCATACACACGTGGATCATTTTTTATCATGACATCATTATAGCGATAAATCGTACTCGTTGCTTCTCCTGGCAGAAATTGATCTTCTTGCCCAACAAGTTCACAGCCCATGGTATCCACACCATTATCACAACGTGCTTCTTTATTATTTGTTAAATACAATGGTGCATCCACTGCAGTATCCGCTGGAATAAATACTGTTGAAGGAACAACAAAATCTTGAATATAGTCTAAGCCCTTTCCTTCAGGGAGGGTCACGTGATCTACATAACATCCGGTGCCATTTCTTGGCACAATACATGAATCGCCTAAACTATTACCACCTACAGTAATCGTACAATTTTCTTCGTCATTTCCTTCACACCAAAGCATATATGCTTCTGCTTTTGTATTGTTTAATGTATTATATGTATCCCACATTGGCATACAACCCACTGCACTTGCACGACAAAGTTGTTCAAACTCGGTTGCATAACGCAATTGATTATCTCCATCGGTATATGCCTCACAGCCTAAATATGCGCCAGGAAGACCATCTTGTGGCGTTGCATCACAAGATAAAGGTGTATTCCATGAATCTTTAATTAAATACGCTAAACCATCCCACCTGCTTAATGACACATGATCAATAAAATATGGGATATCTGTATTATTTTGTCTACGCAAAACTAACAGTAATGGTTGTGTTGTATCAATATCAGTTATTTCTAGCGGCCCAAATTCATAATTATTCCAATTACTACTCAAAGATACTTCAGAAACAAATTCTCCAACAATATTATTGCCTTGTTGCAATTGAATCGTTAATTGATGATCAACTCCTTTTGCCCAAAATGCTAATTGAAATACATTATTATCTTTAAATGTTGCGATCGTTGATGTAGAAATTGTTCGTAAAATACGAGAAGATTCCACTTGCAAAGAATGGAGACCTAAGTCAGTCGCTTCCCCACTTACACGAAGACTTCCATCATTATCATTGTGGCTCCAATCACTCATCGCTTCTACTAATGCTTCAGGACTATCGTTTGTTGGCTCAAAATCATCTTCTGGTTCAAAAAGATATGCAACATTTCCGGCTTGATTCCCAGTAAACGCACGACAACCATTTTCTTGTTGAGTACATGTTGGTGACGCCCCAGGTAATGTCTGATAAACACATGCACCATCAAGATATTCACCATTATTTTCACATTGAATACATTGATCATTTGCGGCATCCCATGTTCCACGGCGCCCTGAACAATATGCCCCTGGCACATCAACTGCTAAAATTTCTGATTCTGTTTTTCTTACCGCATAACAATCTTCAGACACCCACACCGTTTCTGTCAGTAATCGATAATAGGTATTCCCTTCATCATCGTAGAGTAAATGGCAGGTTGTTGGTGCAGCCTCAGCATTGTATGGATCATCAATCTTTAATACATAACTGTCTTCATTACATAAATCATTATTTTCAATTAATGATTCAGCGATATCATTTGCATACACGGGAGACCCTTCAGGGAAAGCCGCTAATACTGCTGACGCTTCTGCACCAACATAGAGCCGATCTTCTGCAGAAACAACACGCAATTGCATAGTTTGTAAATTATACCCACCACTTAACGATCCTTCCCAAGTATAATATGTTTTTTGATTATTTTCTGTAGGCAATTCACAATGACGAATATCCGTATAGTATTCTAACTGCTCTCCACCAGCAGGAACAGAACCTAAATTGGTAAACTCACTACAACCAACCGCTTCTGCAGTACAAGTATTTGCGGTATCTGGAATAAAGTATACAGGAAATTCAGCTGCTTCAAATGCACTTGCTTCTTGTTTAAATGAATCATAGCCCACACATGCAGATGGACAAGCATTTGCTGAACCAATAATTGCCGGAACAGTCAAGCCACCATTTACCGGAGTAAATGAATCACAACCCACTTCTTCTTCAACACAAACATGCGCATAGTCATTACACTGATCATTACTTAACACTAACTGCTGCGCTTGTGTTTTTGTCTCTGGCCAATTTATTTCTGGAGAGTCAAGCGCTGTATTTGTATCATAACACCCTAAATACTCTGGTGCTTTTTTAATAAATATATATCCCTCACTTGATGGATTACTCGTATAGTCTCCATTACCATCAATCGTTGATGGAATAAAGGCATGACAACCGTCATCTGCACTCGTACAGCTATTATCATTTTGTGATTTAATATATTCTACAGGATTTCTGCCTACTGCTTGATATGCAAAGAGGTCACCCTCAAACGTATCAAGAGAAACCCACTCTCCCCCTTGCTTTTCTGCAGAATACGCCCGACATCCAACACTGTCTTCATTGCACTCAGCACTATCAACAGTACGAGATAAATATGACGCTACTTTATTTGTACCACTTTGTACATAGGTTTTACAGGTATTATATTCACTCGGGCAGGCATCACCATCAATACGCCAAACATTTTCTTCTTTTGTACAATAGCCAAAATCAAGACAATTACCATTATCATCTTTTCGTAAACACGTAGAAATATCTACACACTCTTCTCGCCGTGTTGCAATTTGGCTATTTTCTAAAAATGGTCCAGGAACTTCCATTTCACAACGTGCATCTGGCGCCATAATAATCCAATTTGGATTAATTAAGTGACAAAATTCTTTATTTGCACTCACAATAACTTTTGTTGGATCATTTTCATCGTAAATACAATCATCAAAACCGTACACAACATCTTGCAATGTCCACGGATTATCAGGATCAGAATTTAGTACTGCAACCTCAAATCCAAGAGGCAATATACGTAATTTTCTTAATTTTTGAATATTTGAATAACAATAATAATCATTTTGACAAGCCTCAATATCGCTATGAGCAATATGTGTTGGCGGAATAAGTGGATTATCGCCTAAAAGTCCTATATCAAGTGCTTCTTGTATTGTTAATGGTTCACCAACATTTGCCTGTGCTAACAACTGTTGCAAATTATTATCAATAATACAATTATTTGTCCCGGGATTATCAGGACAAATAGACAACTCAGAAATGACATTAAAAGACTTTTGTGTATGAATTTTTGGAATAGTGGTAAACAAAAAGTTAAATGCACGCTCTACTTTTTTTCTACTCGTAAATGTCCCCGCATAAAAATCACTTAAAGAATCCGAACCCGCTCCCGAACCATCCTTATTTTCTCCCCTCTCTGGGAATAACCCTTCTGTAAGAACTCTTGATAATAATTGTGTTGTTAACGTATTTAAAAATACAGAACCAGCCATGGGCAAAATCTGTGAAGCACCACTGCCATAAATACCTGCAACTTGTGTCGCAGAGAGTGTTCCTTGATGTTTTGCCGTCAACGCAGTTGTTTCTTCTTTTATAATCTGCGCTGGTGTTTTGACATCACCTGCAATAGCTGAAGTAAGTGACTTAAAGCCATTTCCTTCTAAACGCTCAGCCTTTGCTGATTCTTTTTTTTCTTCTCGTAGACGATCGACTTGTGCAATTGCACCTAATGCAACACCTAAACTAGAGTTAGATACTGAAATCGTTTGACTAAATGTTCGATCAAGCCCTTCTGTTGTACCATAACGCTCTGTCCAAGCATCTGGATCAAAAATACCACCGTTTTTTAAATCTTGCCATTGACAATTTGGCTGCGGTCCAGAACCTGGATATAATTGTGGAATACCAATTTGTAAAAATATATTAAATTGTGCGTCTGGTACAGCACATAAATTTAAACCAAAAGGCTTCCCCAATTCTCCTAAACCATCAGCCATAGATTGATATACTTCATGTTCTAAATAACTTCCAAACCCATCCTGAAAGACTAAAGCACTTTGCCCTTTTCCACCGTGAGCTACATAGTTTGCTGTATCATACGCTAATTTTCGAGCAAAATATGATGATGCATGTATCAGAGAACCTAACCCTGCGGCAAGAAGAGAATTGTAAAATTCTTGCCGCGCTCTTTCTTCTGCAGCAAGAGCCATCCTTTGTGCCTGAGCAGCAGCAGCAGCTACAGTGGCTTTAGCTGCCGCAGTAATATTAACCCCAATAGAAGAAACATCAATAACAGGAGCCCCTTGAGCTGAAACATTTTCAGGAATACCCAAACCAAATAGTACCTCAACACTCAGCACAATCGCAATCAATGGAATAATCAAAAATTTTGGGAGACGAGATGAAAACATATTATTGAGATAATGAATCTTCTTGCAACACATCTTGCACCAACAACAATAAATCGTCATTGCTAATGGTGTCTAACTGTTCTTGCGTAATACCCCCACTTTGTAAGAGTAATGCTCTAATTTGCTCAGGATCTTGCACAACGGCATTCACATCCAATTCGACTTCTTCAGGTACTTGTGGAATAAGACTATCAATAGCCGCTGTGGTTTCTTCATTTATCCCATTAAATTCAAATACTTCTTCTTCAATAGAAGCTTCTTCACTTCTTATACAATCTTGCCCTGCAGGACAAAGCGGATCTTGACCGGCATCTAATTCTTCTTTATCTGTGACTCCATCTGAATCGGTATCTGGTAAATATGGACTTGTTTCGTAAAAATATAATTCTTCATAATTATTTAACCCATCTTGATCAGTATCAATGGATTGCAAACGCACCGTTTCATCTTCATATAATACTGATCCATCTCGCTCAGCACTTGCGGGTCGCACAACAAATGGCCCATACAATGTATTTCTCATTTGTAAAAATCCAAGCCCAACAGCTAACACACAAAAAACAAGCAATAAAACAAATCCTGTTTTTTGCTCTTGCGTTAATGGTGATGCGGGATGTTGTCGCATAGATTATTGCAACTCAATAGTCCTCACCGAGTATAAAAATATGATGAGTCCTATTAGTATACCATAATAAAAAACAAGAGACAATTAATTATCCCTTGTGGATACATGAAGTGTTCACAGTCTTTTTTTATTCTTATTTTTTACGAGATGGAATGTTTTTTTCAAACGCACACTTATCACCATAATTCATAAATTTTTCATGATGACTTGGTTGATGAAAGCCTTTCTTTTCTTTATGCTTAATACCACACCAATACGCTTCTGTTGCACCACAAATAGCAGAAAAATACGCAGCAAAGCCATTTGCATAACTACAATAAAAACAATTTACCCGATCAAATATATTTAAATATGATAAACGATAGCGATCAAACACAATATACTTTGATCGCTTAATATATGGAATATGATAAATAGGAAAACAAATACGATGATACACCTCTGTAAACAGATCAAGCATAATCATTGGCACAACAACAATATAAATAAATGGTGTACTAATGATATGCAATAGCCTCCTATTTGGATGTTTCTTTACTTCCATACTATTATTATTTCTTTTTTTTATAAATACACACTGCTCCAACAACAACACCACCCATCAATCCCATAAACATATCCCCCATAGTGTCAGCTAAACCCATTTGCATATGAGTTCCGAAGAAATAATCTCCTAAAAATTCAGCAAACTCCCATATAACCGTGGTAAACACCACCCAAAATGTTATGAGTATCCACTGTACTATGCGCTGTGGAATAACAACATTTAATTCTTTTTGTGCATAACATAACATCAAATACCCAGTCAATCCCATCGCTATGCCACCAAGTATGTGCATTGGGATATCAAAGACAGGAAAGCGTTGATACATATGAAATATTTGATCGCAAATCAAATGAAATGTAAATACCATTATTGGTGGGTAAAATAAGTGAACAAAACGTTTAATGAAAGACATAGCTTAAAAACAAAATTAACACATATGGTGTTCTTCACCTATAATCAATGAATGATTTGAATTAAATACGTCATTGCGAGGTGGCGCTAGCACACCGCGGCAATCTCATAGTTTAATGCACGAAACAATGGGATTGCTTCGTTGTACCTTCTTGCAATGACGTGATTATGTATCATTACATACCACTCGTTAATTAATAAAAAAGCAACACTATTTTTTTAATAAAACGGCAATACGCTTCCACTCTTCAATATCAATCTCTTGTGCACGTACTTTTTCATTTTGCACAACTTCTTGTAACACTGCACGAATTTTTTCTTCTGACGATGGCAAACCATTTTTTAAATTTTTAACCACTTGTTTTCGTTTATTTGAAAAACCAGCACGCACAACAGTAAAAAACCAATCATCTTCTTTTGTATTTTTTTTAATTTTTTCAATAGCAAGCACTGCTGAATCCACTTTTGGTGCTGGCCAAAATGACCCTCTAGCTACACGAGTAACTATACGGGGGACACCATAATATTGTACAGACACGGCGAGCAAACTCAAATCACCCTTTTTTGCACAAATGCGCTCAGCCACTTCTTTTTGTACCATGACTACCATAATTGACGGTTTATCTGCTAACTCAAGCACAGTACGCAAAATAAACGAAGTAATTTGATATGGCAAATTAGCCACTACTTTATACGCATGACCTTTTGATATATGAGATGGGAGTGTATGCAAGGCATTGCCCCAAATAATTTGTAAACTCGGAAATTCTTTTTGCCGCCCTTCCCAATACGCTTGTAATTTTTTTTCAATTTCAAAAGCCAATACATGATCTGTGTGATCAAGTATTGCACAAGTAAGCACGCCAAAACCTGGCCCTATCTCTACTACAATATCATCTGCTTGAATGTGAGCAGCTTCAATCATTTTAAGAATTGGCCCTGGTTGAACTAAATAATTTTGACCGTATGTTTTTGATGGTTGTAAATCGCAGTCCTGACACAATTTTTTTAATTCTTCTGGTAACAACAATTTCTTATCCATAGTCTGCCTACTTTATTAATTTTTCTCCTACTTTATTTCCTTCGACAAACCCCACCTAACCTCCCCTCATAGGGGAGGAAAATATTATCTAACTATTTCCCTAGTATTTCTTGCTCAATATACATGAGTCTGTTATATTTTTCAACTCGCTCACTCCTTGATAATGACCCTGACTTGATAAAATCAGCATTTACGGCTACTGCCAAATCAGCAATAAATGTGTCCGCTGTTTCACCAGAACGATGAGAAATAGAGACCTTATACTGATATTTTTTGGCAAGATATATCGTATCAATTGTTTCGGATAATGTTCCAATTTGATTGAGTTTAATTAAAATAGCATTTCCTACTCTTTGATCAATTCCCTGCTGCAAACGCTCAACATTAGTTACAAACAAATCATCACCAACAAGGACAACATTTTTACCCATTTTTTTTGTTGCTAATTTCCACCCATTCCAATCATCTTCATCAAGCACATCTTCTATTGAAATAAGTGGATATTTTTTTATCCAATCCATCATGGTGCGAATCATTTTGTCCGCAGTAGCCGCTTGTTTACTACTCGCCAAATAATATTTATCACCACGATAAAATTCAGAAGCAGCAATATCCATTGCCAAAAACACATGCTTTCCAGGAACAAAACCTGCACGCTCAATCGCCTTAACAAGCAGAGCCAGCGCCTGTTCATTGCTTGCTAAATCTGGAGCAAATCCCCCTTCATCACCCACAGCAGTATTTAAGCCTTTTTCTTGCAATAATTGTGCTAAAGAATGAAAAATTTGTGAGCCCATACGTACACACTCAGCAAATCGTCTATGATTAGGTACAATCATAAATTCTTGTATGCTTAAATTGTTGTCAGCATGCCGGCCACCATTAATAACATTCATCGTAGGCACAGGCATGCGCCATGTTTTTTCTTTTAAACGATATGCCTGACGAATATACTGATATAATGGTTTATTACTACTAACAGCAGCGGCACGCGCAGTGGCAAGTGAGACAGAAAGAATTGCATTAGCCCCAAGACGAGATTTATTTTTTGTTCCATCAAGTGCACAAAGTGCTTCATCAATCACCCGTTGCTTTCGCGCATCCATTCCTACTAATTCTTTCACAATAAGCGTATGCACACGTTTAATCGCCTTTAATACTCCTTTTCCACCATAACGTTTTGCATGATCCCGTAACTCAATAGCCTCATGAGTACCGGTAGATGCCCCACTCGGAACTGCAGCAACACCAATAGACCCATCACGTAACATAACGCGGGTTTCAATGGTTGGATTTCCACGAGAATCAAGTATTTCTCTTGCGTAAATATCTTTAATAGCAGTCTTCATAGACAAAAAATTATACTGCTTATCTAATTTCAAACGTTATGCGCACATGCAATTTAATCTCATTTTCTCCGGCTTCAATTTCTGGCGCTTCACCACCGAGACTCATCGCAGAATCTTTATAAATTGCAGTTCTATTTCCTTGAGATACTTCATACTCATCATAGCTCATAATACTCACACGACGAATACCAAGCAAACGATCAAGTGTACTTGCTTTTTCTTGAATTTTTGCCAATGCTTCTTCTCGTGCTTGTGCTAAATATTCTTCGGTATCATCAATAGTAAATGTTAATCCACTCACATTTGTTGCACCAACTTCTCCGGCAAGAGCTAACACTTTATTTGATTTTTCAATATCTCGTATTTTTACCTTCACTTGTTGTGATACTTCATACCCACGCATTTCTCTTCCCTCATCAGTATAATCATATCGTGGATACACATTATATTGATCTGTTTGAATATCTGCGTCTTCAATTCCTAACGCTTTTAATCGTGTAAGTAAGGTGTTAATAACGTCTGTATTCTTTTTTTGTGCGTCAACTAATGTTTCCGCTTCAACAGTCATTCCCATAGTAGTCATAGCAATATCTGGTCGTACAGATACCTTTCCTTCTGCTTCTACAGAAATAGATCGTTCACTTTTGTCAGCCTGACCAATATGTGGCAATGCTTCAATATTTTTTTGAATCAAGGTCCCTAAGAAAAATATTCCATAAACTAACAAAACCCCAACAAGAGTCCAAATGATTTTTTTTCCAAAATCATTCATAAATGGTGTGCACATTGAACAAGCTTTTTCTGCACTTACTACAGATTTTTCTTGTGTTACTTTTTTGACAGGCATAATAGTTATGCTAAATAAATTAAATATGTTTTTTTTGTAATACCGCTATTCCAGGAAGTATTTCTCCTCCTAAATATTGAAGCATGGCTCCTCCACCAGTAGAAACTAAATCAATAGAATCTTTTAATCCAAGTATTTCCATAACTTGCAAGGTTTCTCCTCCACCAATCACTCCATAAGCACCCCCTTTTGAACGCTCTGCCACTAATTCTGCTATGGCAAATGTTCCAATTTGATATGGCTTTTGTTCAAAATAACCCAAAGCGCCATTCCATGCAATCATTTTTGCTTTTTGAATATATGTTGAAAACAACTCAATTGTTTTAGGTCCAATATCAAGTATAGCTTCTCCTAAACCACAAATTTGATGCGGATCAGATTGAATTTCAACAACTCGTGTATGTTTTCCTTTAAAATCTCCAACGATCACATCTACAGGCATAATTACTTTCTTTTTCTTACCATAATGCACAGCTAATCGTTTCATATCCATGTCAACAACTGAATCTCCTGTGCCATAACCCATACCACGCAAATAGGTATTACACAATCCTCCACCCACAAGTACAACATCAGCATTAGGCAATAATTGTTTAATAACGGGAATTTTAGTTTCAATTTTTATTCCTCCCATAATAACAACAAATGGAGATTTAGGATGTTTTAAAATAGTATCAAGTCCTTTTATTTCTTTTTGTAATAATAATCCTGCATATGATGGCATGTGTGGCGCTACTCCAACAATAGAAGCATCATTTCTATGCGCAACAGCAAAACCATCTAATACAAAAATGTCTGCTAATGCGGCTAATCGTTTTCCTAAATCCCCTGCATTATCTTTTTCATGTGCGTCAAAACGAATATTTTCAAGCAAAATAATACCACCTGGTTCTAGTTCTTTAATAGCACGCACAGCAACAGATCCCCCAGAAACACCAATACTATATATCGGTTGCTTTAATAACTCACTTAAACACTCCCCAACCGTTTGCACTTGCAAAGATTTTACTACTTTACCTTGTGGTCGCCCGAGATGCGTTACCAAAATAACTTTTGCTTTTTTCTCTACTAAATACTGAATGGTTGGAAGTGACGCACGTAATTTTGCATCATCGAGTACAACTTTTCTTTTAAGCGGAACATTAAAATCGACCCGAACCATAACGCGCTTCCCTTCAATGGATTGTAATCGCTTTATAGATACACACTTCATAAAATAATCACTATTTACGCTTCAAAACTTGCAACAATTTGTGCCATTTCTACTAAACGGTTTGCATACCCCCATTCATTGTCATACCACGCAATAATTTTTACGAGTCGTCCACCAACAACCATAGTTAAATCGAGATCTACAATAGACGAATGTGGATTACCAATAAAATCAGTTGAAACAAGTGGTTTATCTGTTGTGGCAAGTACTCCTGCAAATGCTCCCGCCTCAGCTTCTTTAAATACTTCATTTAATTCTTCTTTGTTCGTTTCCTTTTTTAATAGAACATTTATATCACTCAATGATCCTGTAATTGTTGGCACACGAACGGCTAATCCATCAAATGATCCTGACAGAGATGGAATAACCTGCGCTGTTGCTATAGCAGCACCTGTTGAGGTCGGAACAATATTTTGAGCAGCAGCACGCGCACGACGCAAATCTTTATGCGGCCCATCTTGTAGATTTTGATCAGCAGTATATGAATGAATCGTCGTCAATAACGCATGTTCTATCCCAAAGTTTTTTTCAAGTACTTGCATAACAGGGGCCGTACAATTTGTTGTGCATGATGCATTATTAATAATAGCTTCTCCTGCATAATTTGCACAATTAATTCCACGCACATAGGTTGGAACATTTTCCTCTTTTGCTGGTGCAGAAATGATAACCTTCTTTGCTCCAGCATCCCTATGTAACTGTGCTCCTTCTTTTGTTCGAAACACTCCGGTACATTCAAGCACAACGTCAACATGCAATTCACCCCATGGTAATTCCGCTGGATTTTTTTGACTAAATACAGGAATTTCTTTTCCATCAATAATTAATCCTTTTTCTGTTGCTTGTACAGCTAAACCGCGTTCTGGATATGCAGTATCATACTGAAGCAAATGTGCCAAACTTGTATTATCTGCCAAATCGTTAATTGCGACAATTTCCATATCACTTCGTGCATGAGCCACAGCAAACGCATGGCGACCAATGCGCCCAAATCCATTAATTGCAATCTTAAACATAATATTAATATAAAAAATAGAGGCTATTATTCTTCTAAATACCTGATAAAGCACAAGACAAAAAGAAGTACTCTTATTGTACCATGACCATGTTGCATTGTCTATAAAAAAAAGGTCATCTTGCCCAATAAGATAACCTTTCGCTTATATAATCCCTCCAATAAAATACGCATAACTATACATTGCAATTGATGAAGCAAATGGAATAAAAAAATTATCAAATCTTCCACTCCATACTTCAGTCAACATGCCAACAAAAGCACCAATGCTTACCATAATGAATGTTTTTGTTCCTCCCAAAGGATAAAACAAAAAATAATCATTCAGTAAAACAGATGCAGATGCGGCAACAATCCCCAATGTGAAAAAACCAATAAATGATCCTTCAAGACTCTTATTCCCCCACCAAGGATATTTTTTCCCTTTCAAAGAAATACCAACAAATCGAGCTGCTGGATCTCCAAAGGCAAGAAGCATCAGTGCAGGAACAACAATCCATGGTGGAAATACTAAATAGGTTACATACACACCCACTATATACCATAAACTAGCTGTTGGGCTTCCTAGTTCATGATCTCGCAATATTCCATACTTTTGTGAAGTCTTAACAAACCATGTATGTTTTTGATACCACCAACAAAATAACCGATTTGAACATGTTTGCCCATCTCGTTTTTCCCAATAGTAATGACCAATCAAACGTAAAATTTCGACAAAGCTCACATATAGAGCAACACCGACATGTAACATCCAATCAATAATACTTGTTGAGAGATGTAACATCTGCAACAAGACTACTGATAATGGTCCCACAGGAATATGAAACATCATGCGTTTCCACGCAATGCGGCTAAGCATTTTTTCTCCTTTTTTATGTATAGGCTACCACTGTTGTACCTGATTTATATAAAAAAAACAAGAGATCGCCTTGACAATACTATCTAACTATGCAACAGTACAGGTACAACCCATTTACCATACGGAGGAACATGATGGGCAAACATGTCATTCTCATCTTGTTGCTCCTGTTTGGGTGCAACGTAGATGATAATTTTGATGAAGATGCTAATATGACTGATGCATCTTCTATCACCGAAACAAATACCGATCGCTCTTGCGATCCAACTGAACAAACATATCGTTGTGCAAACGACCGATTTATAGAAAGCTGCTTGATTCGTCAAGGAGTATACACATGGGGGCAAGCAATCCGCTGCCCATGCGAGGGTGTTTGCATAACAAAAGAAGAGGAATCCTACTGTCTCAGTGATTGTTAACCATGAGCAGAACAGGTTCCTTGTACTAGGCACCCCCTCTTGGCGGTGCTTATTTTTTTTGGCAAAAAAAAATAGCGACTCTCCCAAGTCCGCTATCCTGCCCAGGCTGTACATGAAGTACAACCATCTCCTTATCTTCCTCCTGCCCTCTTACTTATCTCCTTCTGTCGTTTCACTTACGTTCTTTTTTTGTTTACTTACGGTAGTGACAAATATACTGGATTAATCCCATAGGGATTATAGTCATATTCACCAGGAGAACCTACATAAAAGCCAATGTCTGGGGGAACTTGATCATCATCATAAACCCCTACAGCGCTTTCCGTCCTCCAAAACTGTCCATCAAAATACATTGTATGCACCAATGTTTCAGAACGATATGTATAAGTAACCTGATCATTATTATAAATGTGATGCCTTTCATACGTAGTAGTATCACCAGGAATTTTTAGTACCACAATACGTACAAGGTTCCTTCGATGACCACTAACAAATGGAGAAACCCACAAGCTATCTTCATCAACACTAGTGACCTTATCAACAGATATACCAACAGTATAATAGACCTTTCCCCCATAAGGACTCACCGTTTCCGTTACAAAAGCATTCCTATAGTCTACATCACTATAATAACGAACATAACTGCGTATGTGCGTATCCCCCTCAGGATTATACACTCCTGTTACTTCGTTATAATCCTTGTACTCAATAATCACCGGTCGATAGTCATTATAATAAGGGTGGTTAGAATCAGAGAGATCCGCCATAAAGTCCCTTACTCGAACAGCCACAACACCATAAGAAGGATATGCATTGCCTTCAGGATTGACATCAAGGTTATCTTGATCAGGCTGTGCTAGATGATTGCCAACCCAGGTCACCTCTAGACGACCATCCTTGGTATAATCTACCACAAGCTGATTATTATGATGATAGTTATTCCAAGACCTTGCGACAACTTCATCACAAGGCTCGTCATCAACAACATCATCATTACAATTATTATCTATACTATCACAAATTTCTACACCGCCATTTGACGGCACACATTGGATTTCAGCATCAACTTCTACGTCAATCTCCGCATCTACGATAGCATCGATTTCAGCATCAACAGCTACATCAGGTGCAGAATCAATCTCTGCATCTACAACAGCGTCAACTGCAACGTCAGTTACGGCAAAGTCATTTTCCATAACATCAGGGGATGCATCAATCTCTGCATCTACAACAGCGTCAATTTCGGCATCAACAGTAACATCAGAAGGAAGAACAACATCACCAGTTACGGCAAAGTCATTTTCCATGATGTCTAAGGTAGCGTCGATAGGTGGCGCAGCATCTGGGACGCCGGCATCCACTATCGCATCAGGAACTTGTGCGTCCACAACACCTAGGTCTACAACCGCGGCATCGGGAATTGGTGGGTTTTCATTAGGGATACACGGGTTGTTAGCTGACGTTTCATCAATGTCACCATCACAATCATCGTCAAGATTGTTATCACAAATTTCAAACCCTTGTGAGTTCACTTGCTCGCAGAGCAAACTAAAAATTTCTTCCCCATCTATGAAAATCGTTCCACAGACAAGAGCGCCCTCTTTGCAAATACCATGGACACCTTTCACGTCACATGTCATGCCTACAAAAACTTCATTATCGCCATCAATCCCATCAATAATCGTTGAAGAAACTGGTGGACGACCTGGCAAAGTAGTCCCATCAATAACACCATCGCAATCATCATCATTGCCATTGCAACGCTCAAGTATGTCACCTGGAAAGGCAGCCCACTCACAAACAAATCCACTGCTCACTCCAGGATCAAAACAGTTCTTGCGCCCTTCAGCACAAAGACCTACGCGATGTTGCGCTTGCTCTGGATCCATATCACACCTAGCCTGCATTAACGTATACGATGGATGAGATTCATCATAGCAAATCTCCTCACCATTTACGCAATACATAGGATCTATGTCTTCATCAACTTCACCATCACAGTCATTGTCAATGCCATCACAACCATCAATGATTGGATAGTTATACTCATCCACTGTCAATGGCTCAAAATAACAATAATCCACAGGGGTCCCATCAGGACCCGGAACACACATCGTAACAGCACCAATTGCACATGCCTCATTGATAAGCCCCGTGTTACAGGACTTATCCCCAGGGATGTCATCTATGACATCGTTACAATCATTATCAAGCCCGTCGCAGAGCTCCTCAGCGATGACACAAGACGCATCCACCTCAGCATCAGCCTCGGAGTCAACCGCATCCACATCGCTATTTGAAGGAACGTCCAAAGGAGTCCCCATATCGAGACCCGGGTAGACACCCGCTTCGCTGATATTGTCGATCAGCCGCTGGGTGTCTTCACACCCAACCAGTTGACCCAATGTCATTCCGAAGAACAACACAAAGAAGATGTTTCGCACATCTCCCCCTTTCTTGATTTGTAGACTTTCATCAAGTCTACAGTTGTGGTTATACAGTTGAACAATACTGCCCCCCTGTAAAAAAAACAAAAGAATAATATACTTATATCCTTTTCACAGAGAAACAGTTATTGCATGTTCTTAATTGTAAAAAACAAAAAAGTAAGTGGGACTATTAAATAACAAAAGCAAACTTTTGTCAAGAGATGTGAAAATTCAAGTTTAAATTAGTCCACCCCAGTCCTTTTGGAGTGCTTCGTATGGTGAAAGGTAATGTAAAGATTTTCTTGGGGTATTGTTCAGTATATCTTCTACGTATTGTATCTCATCATCGGTATAGTTTGCAATATCTGTTCCTTTTGGTATATAGTATCTAAGTAAACCATTAGTGTTTTCTACTCCGCCTTTTTGCCATGGAGCGTACGGATCACAGTGATATGTATCAATACCATAATCATTTCTGAGATCAGTATGTTTGGCAGATTCTTTTCCATTGTCAAATGTAATAGATTTAATCAGGTGGAGTGGAAAGCAATCAATGGTTTTTTGTATTGCAATACTTGTTTCTTCCGCAGTTACATTTAATACTCTATGTATTTTTGTTATTCTATACCTTCGTTCATACGGTACAGATAGTGCTTGTTTACTGCCACTTTTCTTCCCTTCGACGGAATCACTTTCCCAATGTCCTGGTATAATATTTGCATCAATATCTGTAGGTCTTTGGTGGATAGATATTCTGCTAGGTATAGCAATATTTTTTGTTTTTCTCCTTTTATGTTTCTTTCTTTTGTTCTTAGCACGCTTTAAGTGTCTGTATAGACGAAGATATCTTCCTTCTCCTTCGTAGATGAATAAATAAATGGATTCATGACTAATAGTCTTTCCTCCAATAAGATGTGCATCATGATACTTTAATCTTCCTGCAATAACCGCTCTATACCATGTTCTATCCCTACTATGTGATTTAATCTCATAATTAATAACACTATGACTTCGACCTAAACTTCTGGCTATACCTCTATTACTTTTTCCCTGTCGTATGCCTATTTCTATGATCATACGCTCCATTATGCTGAGTGGTTTTTTCTTCATATCCGCTTAGTTTAGCCCTTTCTACCCTCCGATGCAAACTGGACTAATAGACTTTGAATTCGGCTGCTGTACACAACACTTGACATTTTTACTTATTTATGCCATGTTATGGGTATAACAACCTAGGAGAACCCGTGAAAACCACATATTCCCTACTCGCCCTTTTCACAATCCAAACCCTCATCGCCTGTACTCAAAAAATTGAGGTTGGTGATCCACAAATAGAACTCTATACACCAGGATCTGAAGACATCGAAGCGTTCAAACTCTGTTCTAAAGTCCTTGACGAACACAATAATTGGACAGAACAAGCGTTCTTTGAGTGCCTAGAACACCGGTTAAAGATGGATCGAGACCTCGCTGAATGCATAACCTGCGAAACCTTTACTCCTGGTGGCTGCGCAACCAGCGAAAATGTTGCTTGCCTCGATGTTTTAGAGGAAGATGACTTAACTGTCATTCTCTGCTTCAGCAATCAACTTGTAAATGGAAATGTAGATTTTCTGCAATGTCTCACCCACCCAGAACAGTATGGTGAAAATACAGAAGAAGACACATCTCCCGAAGAAATTCCGTGTGAAAATCGAGCCAAACAACATGCCCGAGATCATTTCGAAACATGTCTCAATGCAGACACATATGAAAATGGAGATGCCCCAACTGAACTTGAATGCTTAAATCAAGCAAGCGAAGTCTCTGATCGATATATTGAAATGTTCTGCAAAGATACAGATGAATCGATGGAGGCATAATGTATCGATTCACGTACATTCTCATATGGATTATGACATCAGCATGTACAATCTCTCCAGAAAATGAAACCACTTTTGCGTATCGCATGGCTGATTATCAGGACTATGCGGCCTCACTCGGTTTCTGCCCCGTATGCATAGCCATGCCCAGTGACTGCGATGTAAAACTCGCCGTCATGTGCAACAAGTATGTCTATGGAATGAATCTAGAACTCGCTGTGTGTGTTGCAAACATCCGCTTTCTCACCACAGCAACCGATGAACTTGATGCGGTTAAGCAGTGCATTTCTCCTTATTTAGCTTCTCTCATTGAAGGTAAAGAAGAAATCATTTGTCTATCGCATGATCAAATTGAAGATGTCGTAGAGTGCATATACGACATCAGATACGATGGTTTATTGGAAACACCTGAGGTAACAACTGAAGGAACCGCACCAGATAGAACAGCCCAAAACACACCACAAGAAAACTGCACCAAGATGCAAAATCTCTATATCACGCGCTGTCGCGAAGAAGGTGGGGTCGCAGTTGAGTGCTTCGAAGAAAGCGAAGAGCAATACGATCGATGCATCGATCTGCTCTTATAGCATAACGAAACGACAAATTGGAGGTCACCGTTTCGTTATTTTTTTTTGCCTAAAAAAACAAGCAGTATTTCTACCACTTGCTTTTAAATGTTTTGTATCGAATTATTCTCCAAGTTGTTCTGCAACTTCTTGTGCTAAGTTACATGCTGCTTTTTCAATTCCTTCACCAACTTCATATTTGATGAATTCAACAATTTCTGCTGTTCCACCAAGTTTTTTAGCTTCTACAGCTACTGCTTCAGCTACAGACATATTTTCATCCATAACATATCCTTGATCAAGCAAAGCTTGTTCGTTATCAAGTGATGTATTATCAGCCATAAAACGTTCCAGTTTCCCTGGAATAATATTATCCCAAATACTTTCAGGTTTTCCTTCAGCTTTTAATTCTTCTCGAATACGATTTTTTTCTGTTTCAAGTACTTCTTCAGTAATTTGAAGACGACTAATGTATTGTGGAATATTTTTAAGTGTTTTTCCTAGACGCCCTAACTCTTCATTTTCTTTCTTAATTGATTCGATACGTCCTTTTGTTTCTTCTTCTACAAATGCAGGATCAAAATCTTTATAGCTGAGTGTTGACGGTTTCATTGCCGCAATGTGCATTGCAACGTTCTTCAACATTGGAGCCATTTGTTCTGCTGTTTTTGCGCTGTCACACTTCGCTGCAACGAGTGCACCCACTCTTCCATTTGAATGGATGTATCCGTTTACAACACCATTTTCACCGGCATGTAATGTGACAAAACGTCTAATAACAATTTTTTCACCGATCTTTGCAACTTCTGTAGTAAAATATTCAGAAAAAGTAGTACTTTCGCATGAAGTTTCTTGTAATTCTTCTACGGTACTCACTTCATTTGCAAATACTTGCCCTGTTGTTTTTTCAACTAATGACACAAAACTATCATTTTTTGCAACAAAATCTGTTTCAGAATTAATTTCAACAATTGCAGCTGAGGCATAAGTATCGGCTACTTTAATGCCCAGTAATCCTTCTGCAGCAATTCTACTTGATTTTTTTGCTGCTTTAGTAATACCTTTTTCTTTTAAGTATGCAAGCGCTTTATCTATATCACCATTAGATTCATCTAATGCTTTTTTACAATCAAGCATACCAGCGCCTGTTTTTGCACGAAGTGCTGCAACATCTTTTGCTGTAACCGCCATAATAATGATAGTTAAAAAATAATATTTATGTATACACAATTATTGTTACGCTTTTGCTTTAAACTTATTCATGTCAGCAGGAACAACTTCTTTTTTATCAAGTGTTTTCTTTTGTTCAAATTCTTTCTTCCCAGCTTCAATAGCATCACGCACAAGATTAACCATCATTTCAATAGATCGTACCGCATCATCGTTTGCAGGAATAACATGAGTAACGCGATTTGGATTTGCATTTGTATCACAAACACCAATAACCGTAACTCCTGTACGGTTTGCTTCAGTCACTGCTGTTTTTTCACGTTGCACTGCTGGAACAAAAATTGCATCTGGCATTGCTTTTAAGTCAGCAAGTCCAGAAAGATATGTATCCATTTTTTCAATTTGTTTGCCAATAGCAACACGCTCTTTTTTTGTATATTTTTCAAGCTCTCCGTTTGCTTGTTGCTCTTTTAGCGAATTATATTTTTTAATCAATTTTTTAATTTCGGCAAAGTTGGTAAGCATACCACCAAGCCATCGTTCTGTTAAATATGGCATACCACAGGCTTCTGCGGCTTGTTTTACTACTGCTCTTGCTTGTGGTTTTGTACTCACAAACACAATTTGTTTCCCCTCAGCTGCCATTTTTTGCACTGCTGGCAATACTTCTGCCAATTGTGCTTGTGTTTTTTCTAAATCTAAAATATGGACGCCATGACGTTCAGTAAAAATATATTGGTCCATTTTTGGATGCCAACGAAATTTTTGATGTCCAAAATGGACACCAGCCTTAAGCATCTCTATGAGTGTAGGTGTTTGCATAGTATTATTCCTTTTAACCTCCTTTTACTGTTCACCCTTTGAGTGGTCAAAGAGAGGAATATATATAGTAAAAGTGAGGGATAAATATATGACAAAAGTATACTATATCTAGCATAGAATGTCAACTATTCTATCCCCCACTATATACAAACTTCCTAATTTAAATGATATTTACACGCCAGAACCTACTACAATACTCACATCATCTATCCACATTTCTCCATTACCGACAAAAGTATGATGAGGTGCATCATACCACACTCCTTCATAAAAAACAGGCTCAGTTCCATCCACATACCAATTTTGCAATCGGAAGACTAATCGGAAATCACCCACAAAATCTTGTGGTACGGTAAATGTTCGTGTATATGATGCCCATTCTTGTGTAGGGTCGAGCTCAACAATATCCATTTCTGTTAATTCAAAATCATTATTTGAGTCATTTATACCCAAACGTGGCACTAATGAACCGTTTACTTTATATTGAAATGATAATGTATATGTTTCTCCAGGAAGAACTGAAATATATCTATATTGTGCTCCACCTAAATTATAACTACCAGTATTCGCCGTTTGCGCATATAAAGATTGTAGACCTTCTTGCGCTGTTGCTGCTGTTTTTTCTAGAGTAATAGAACGAGCATAATTTTCCCAGTTTGTTAACCCGTCTGATTCCATATCACCATCAACAACCAAAATTTCTTCTATATGTACATCATCTACCCAAGCCATACCATTTCTTGTACTCAAACGCAAGATAACATTTGAGGTATTAAACACACTACCAGAAATAACACGGGTATATTCTTTCCACACTCCAGAGGTATTCCAAAAATATGATGGCAATCCTTCCACATCACTATTTGCATCAGAATCACCAATAATTACATTGAGTGACCCATTTTTAACTTTATATCTAAATGAAACTCGATATGTTTTTTCTGCTTCTAATGGAATATGACTTTGATACACACCACCACCAATTCTCTCTGCATTCCCTATTTCTAAAGATTGAACACCTTCAAATGCTGTCGCATTCGTCTTTCTCCAATTGGTATTCCCCCCCCACCCGCTCCAACTGTCTGTATCTAAAGACTCAAAATCTCCATCACGAACAATTGTTAAAGATGGAATTTGTTCTATAGTAATATCATCAATATATGCTTCACCCAATAACACACTTACACGCACTCTAAAATCATCAACAAAATCACTTGGCACAATAAAATCTCTCTCATAATATTGCCAAGTATTATTTGTAGAGGCTAATGAAACATACTTTTGCTGATAATCTGAATTAGAACTTCCTATCCCAAGTATTGGAAGGACATTACCTACCGTACTTTTATATCTAAATGAAAATGTATATGATCTACCAGCTTCTACAGGAATATCTACCTCTTGAATTCCAGCATGAACGCCAGTTGAATTAATATACGTAGAATACAATCCACCAAACTGTTCATCCTGTGTTTTATTCCATGCAACCGGCTGCCCCCAACGTAACCAATTATTTGTTGGGTCTTCCATATCCCCATCTACCACATGATTAGCCAAGCCCTTATTCACTGACGTTACACCCGTTTCTTCTACAGCAGAAGCACTCATTTGAGGAGTTAGCCCAAAAAACACCATAACAATCACCATATATATGGTAAAAAATCTTGTATATTGTTTCATATGATATTGCGTTACTTAAATTATAAACATCAATTATATTCAATCCTCCATAAATAGTATCCCCTCGCTATGTTTCTCTGTATATGTAATTTACCTATGTTCTTACTACATACGCTTATAAAAAATATGTTTGCATATTAAGTATTATTAATAAAAAAAATGTTCTTTTAATTTATCTGATAAAATTTTTCCATGCATACCTCCTTATGTTTTATATAAGAAATGCCTCTATTTTTATACTAGCACATATTATTTAACAGAACAAATCAATATATAAACAAATACTCCCCGGAATTCCTGTTGACAAAGCTAAAATTATGCTATACTATAGTCATTCTCATAACAAACAGTTATGTACAACACAAACAATCAAAAAACAACGCACATTTTCCTCTCTGGACTAAGTCTTTTAGCACTGACCGCTTTTTTAACATTTTTAGCGCTATTTGGCTATTATCTTTGGATAGAAGTCATGGGCTCCCCAGAAGAAAAACAAGAGATCTTTCAACAATTTTCAACACAATTTAGAGAAATACCAGAAAATATTGCATATAATGGTGAATCCCTCAGCACGGACGAAGTTGAGGCACTTATTTACAACAATACTCCTGTGCTTGGTATTGCAAATGCCCCGGTAACAATTGTTATGTTTATCGACTTTCATTGTCCATATTGCATACAATCATACGAGACACTCAAGTCAGTACAAGAACAATATGGTCCTGTTCTTCGTGTCGTATTTAAACACTTCCCGGTTGATGCACTCGATGCTGATGCCACACAAACGGCAATTGCAGCACAATGTGCACAACAATCTGGACAATTTTGGCCTTATTATAGCAAAATATTTGAATCCGAAGCGCGAGACAGCACCACGCTCACCGCATATGCACATGCACTTGGTATTCCTTTAGACACATTTCAATACTGTATACAAACAGAACAAAGTAAAGCGCATATTTTAGCAGACATTGAAGATGGAGTTGATGTAGAAATTCGGGGTACCCCAACCTATATAGTTAATGGACAAAAAATTGAAGGAGCCATTACACGAGAACAATGGGATACACTGATTATTCAATCACTCAAACAATAACATCTTGATTCTATGAAAAAAAGTATCAAATATCTGTGTCTTATAGCTCTTGCACTTCTGGCAATTCCAGGAATTGCATCTGCAGAACTCGACCCTAAATGTTGGACTGAAGAAGAATGTGTCTCAGCACGTATGGGTGCATTTGAAATGACTAAAGCTGAAGCACTCAAAGGATTTTATGATCGACCAGAAGCAACAAGTAGATGTGGCACCTACCAATTAGGAAATGAAACAAAAGTACGAGGCTACTGTCTGCCGGTTGGACAAACTGTCACAAAAATATCTTTTGGTGGCAAAACGACGTTTAGCAACATGGGTGAATTTATTCAAATCATGTATCGATACGGTCTCCAAATAGCAGGAATCCTTGCTGTCATTATGATTATTGTCGGCGGATTTCAATGGACCATGTCTGGTGGCAATGCTTCAATCATTGGCGAAGCAAAAAAACGTATTACTGGTGCCGTCATTGGTCTGGTTATTGCAGCGCTTTCCTTTACCATTCTTCAAACGATCAATCCGCAAACAACGAGCTTTCGACTCCCTTCTGTATGGATGATTAACCCAACACACTTAGGGTCAGAATACTGCATGGACATTAAAGATAAAAATGTTGTCTATGCCCTCTTCAAAAAAGATCATGATAAGAAAACAGATGGAGAAAAAGCAAGTGCCCTTGAAGCTGCCAATAGATTTTCTAAATTTACTATCAAACAAGAAGATACAAGCTGTGGCTCAGAATATTTTATAGGAAATACTAATGGACAAGTGTGTTCAGGAACAATGTGTAGCCCTGGGAAATTATGTTATTACCCTACTAAGACAGGCAATATTGCTGATCAACGAACATGTATACCAGCAGTTATTGGAGGAAATATACAGGGAGTTGCAAATATTATTGGTTCAAAAGGAAGTTTACATAATCCTATTGATCAAGTTGACCTCATTGTTATATGTAACGATGGAACTTTAGGAAAGATTCTACCAAAACCACCTACAGAAAGTACAAAAAAAGACACGTATCAATTTACAATTACAAAAACAGGAATAGACAAAATATCAAATTACTGTTCTTCACATAGTGGTGTTGCAGGGTATTATCTAGGGGCAGAAACAAATGATAGTGATAACTTAATAGGTACAGGAATCGATGATTGGCATGCTATTGGAAAAAACAGTGCAGATAGCCATGAATGTTCTATTAATTTAGGGGCAATTGGCTTTGGATTATTAAATAATCGCTCTCCTAATTGTAGCAATGAAATAGAAGCCGCTAAAGAATGTTCATGTGCAACTATTAACAAAAGAGGTGACATGCAAAAATTATTGAAAAATCCTGATTTTACCCAACATTTAATTACAGAAGATGATTTAAAACAAGGATTTTTATGTAATATTAAAGTAGCACGATCAGTTTTTCCTCATTTAGACGGAACACAATATTGTACAGAAAAAAGAAATTAATTATACATAAACTATTTGATGTTGTATGACAGAAAAACAGATTCAGATTACTGGCGCGCGGGTTCATAACCTCAAAGATGTATCACTCTCAATTCCAAAAAACAAATTTATTGTTATTACCGGTCTATCAGGATCTGGAAAATCAAGTCTTGCCTTTGACACCATTTATGCAGAAGGGCAACGTCGTTATGCAGAAAGTTTATCAGCATACGCCCGTCAATTCATGGACATTCAAGACAAACCTGATGTTGATGAAATTAAAGGACTCTCCCCAACAATTGCCATTGACCAAAAAAATGTTTCACAAAATCCACGGTCAACGGTGGGAACTGTTACGGAAATATATGATTATCTTCGTTTGCTTTTTGCACGCTTAGGAACACAATTTGACCCAGAAAGTAATACTCCCGTCAAACAATACAGCAGTGGAGAAATCATTGAAATTGCAAAAAGATTTCTTGACAATGCAGAAGAAATGACCATTTTGGCACCACTGAGCATCCAAAAATCGGTCAAACCAAAAGGCATCATTGCAAATATTGAACAATCTGGTTACGAACGAGTGCGTATTAATGGTGTGACCATGTCACTCAAAGACATTAAAAAACAACGCTTTGACAAAGATAAAACATACGAAATCGATGTCGTCATTGGTACACTTGATCAGGGCAGAAAACTAAACCTCTCTCTTATGATTGATAAAGCCCTTGATCTTTCAAATGGCTTTGTTACATTACTCAATGAGGATAATGGTGATGAAATTCTCTACTCGACTCTTCCCTACTCTGAAGAGACCAGTACTATCTTTCAACAAATTGAATCACGAAGCTTTAGTTTTAATAGCCCGTATGGGGCATGTACACGCTGTACAGGGCTTGGATATACCTTAGATGTTGTACCAGAGCTTGTTATTCCTAATCCTCGTCTAACACTTGCTGAAGGGGCAATACAACCATGGACCCGTATTGTCGGAAACCAAAGTCAATATAAAAAATTATTACGCGCAGTAGCAAAAAAACATAAATTTTCTGTTGACATTCCCGTACAGGAATTACCACAAAATGCTATGGACATCATTTATTACGGTACAGGAGAAGAAGTCTATGCTATTGATGAAAAGAAACTTCCATTTGAAGGAGTCGTTCCTAATTTAGTAAACCGACACGCAACGACTGACTCTGAATATGTTCGCAAAGAAATTGAACAATACATGCGAGAAAAAATCTGTCCCACTTGTGAAGGAAAACGCTTGAAAAAAGAATCACTCTTTGTACGAATTGGTGAATACAGTATTGCCGACATGGTCAGTATGAGTATTGCAGAAGCCTGTGAGTTTTTTGCTATTGATAAACAAGGAAAACATGCACTTTCTGCATATATTCCAACAAAAGAACAAAAAATTGCTGACCCCATTATTCATGAGATTCATTCACGACTATACAATCTACATTCAGTGGGCCTCCCCTACTTAACGCTTGATCGTTCAGTAACAACACTCTCTGGTGGGGAGGCACAACGTATTCGTCTTTCAACACAATTATCTACCGGACTCACTGATGTGATCTACATTTTAGATGAACCATCTATTGGCCTCCATTCAAAAGATAATAAAAAACTGATTGAAACCCTCAAACACCTTCGTGATATTGGTAACACCGTTATCGTTGTTGAGCATGATACAGAAACAATGCTTGCTGCAGATTTAGTGATTGATGTCGGGCCTGGTGCCGGATCAAAAGGTGGAAAGATTATTGCAACAGGTACCCCTGAAGAAATTCAAAAAAATACAAAATCAATTACAGGACAATACCTCGCCGGGAAAAAACAAATTGAACTGCCAAAAAAATATAGAAAAGGAAATGGACAACATATTGAAATTATTGGAGCAACCGGAAACAACTTACAAAATGTACAAGTGAAGTTTCCACTCGGAACCTTTATTTCAGTCACCGGTGTATCTGGATCAGGAAAATCAACACTGATTATTGATACGCTCGCAAAAGCACTGGCAAAGAAATTTTATCGAGCAAAATCTGAACCAGCCACACACAAAGAAATTAAAGGACTTGAACATATTGATAAAGTGATTTCTATTAATCAAGCACCAATTGGCCGAACACCACGAAGTAATCCTGCAACATACACAGGACTCTTCACTCTTATTCGTGATCTATTTGCTAAACAACCTGAGGCAAAAATGCGTGGATATGATTCAGGAATGTTTAGCTTTAATGTAAAAGGTGGTGGGCGATGTGAAGCCTGTTCAGGTGAAGGATACCGTCGCATTCCTATGCAATTCTTACCAGATGTCTTTGTTGAATGTAGCGAGTGTGAAGGAAGACGCTACAACAAAGATGCACGAGAAATACATTATCGTGGATATGACATTGCAGACATCCTTGATATGACGGTTGATGAAGGATTTAAATTTTTCAATGATATTCCAAATATTTCAGAAAAACTACGCCTTCTTCGTGAAGTTGGGTTAGGCTATGTTCATCTCGGACAATCTGCAACAACGCTTTCTGGTGGTGAAGCCCAACGAATTAAACTGGCAACTGAGCTCTCTCGCCGTTCAACTGGTAAAACACTCTATATTTTAGACGAACCAACAACAGGTCTTCATTTTGAAGATATTACTCGTCTACTTCATGTCTTACAAAAATTAGTTGATAAAGGGAACACTATTTTGACCATTGAACATAATTTAGATATTATTAAAAATGCTGATTGGATTATTGATCTTGGGCCAGAAGGCGGTTCAAAAGGTGGAAAAATTGTTGCAGAAGGAACACCTCTTGAGATTATCAAAGTAAAGAGCAGCCCAACAGCAATATTTTTAAAAGAAATGATGAAATAATATTTCTTAACACAAAAAAATCCTCAGAAATTATTCTGAGGATTTTTATTATAGGTATATATATTACGCAGTTGTTTTTTCTTCAGTCTTTTCTTCTTTTGTCACTTCAACAGGTGCTTCTTCTACAACTTTATTTGTTTTTTTGATTTCTTTTAATTTATTTTTATGTGATCTGAGATAATATGCACAAGCACGATTGACCTTCATTTGACGAAGTACCTCAATTTTTGTCACAAGAGGAGAGTATATAGGAAATATTCTTTCTACACCAATACCATTTGATACTTTTCGAACGGTAAATGTTGCTCCTGATTCATTCCCATGCTTTACAACAAGGATAATTCCTTCAAATACTTGAACACGTTCTTTTTCTTCACCTTTTTTATTAATATCTTTAATTTTAAGGTGAACACGAACGATCATTCCTGGTTTCAAGTTAGAGCGGATATCTTTTTCCATACATGTATAAATTTGGAGAGGTTAAATAGTCATTCCATCCCATATGGACCTACCCAACATCACGATAATGATTAATGCAACCACTGTACACTATTTATATTTTTTTGTCAAGAGGATAACACACCTGTTTTTTCTTCTAAAAATTGAACAATTTGATTAATAGTTTCCTCTAATTCTCCTTCTTTATTCACTACAGGAAAATCATAGATTCCAGATGCTGCTACTTCTTGTTTAGCAATGACTAAACGTTCAGCAATCGAATCAGCAGTAGTCCCCCCACGTTTTTGGATTCGTTGCTTAAGAATTTCAAAATCTTCTGGAACAAGAAATATTGCAATATGAGGAACTTTCTGCTCATCTAAATGCTTTTTTCCATTCACTTCTGCTTGAGAAAATACCAACTCATATTCCTCTTGAGCCGTTTTCAAATGCACCCATTGTGTCCCATACAAGTTACCATCATAATCATTATACTCCACAAATTCATCATGAACTAATTTTTCACGAAAAAGCTCTTTCGAAATAAAATGGTAATCAATACCATCTTTTTCACCAGGACGCTTATGACGTGTGGTCGTTGTCACCAATTGCGTACTATTGTTAAAACGATTTAATAAGGCACGAATAGTTGCATTCTTTCCTCCACCTGACGGTGCTGAAACGAGCACCAATGTTCCTTGTTTCTTTTCCATAATTTATGCCGTTAATGTTTCTACATAATCAGAAATACTTTTATCTAAATCCACCTGAATATGCACAATCTCCCCAAACAAATCTGTAAATAATAATTCACACGCTTGTAAACACATACGTGGTGCATGATCTTTTCGTTTCATTTGTTGTTGCATATACAAGGAATCCCCAACGACAGGATGATTATATGCAAAAAAATGAACGCGAATTTGATGTGTCCTCCCTGTATGAATTTGAACTTTTACTAAAGTATAATGATGAAACCTCTTTTGTACCCAAAACTCCGTTAATGCTTTTTTTCCTTTTTGAATTTTACGCACATCAGACAAGCGCTCTACTTGTAAATTTGGACGAGAAACCATTTTTCCACTCACACCACGATTAATTAAAAAATCGATAATATCGTGTTCTTTTTCTACCTGCCCATGCACTAAAGCGTAATAATATTTTTTTACTTCTCGTTTTGCAAATTGTTCTTTTAATGAGTCAAACATGGCTTGCGTTTTAGCAATAACCATGACCCCTGTTGTCTCTCTATCTAGACGATGCACAATACCCGGACGCATAGCATCTTCACCAACAGTCGCAACCTCTGGATACTGTTGTACTGCCCAATCAACCAATGTCACTTTTTGCATTTCATTTGACGGATGCACGAGCAATCCATATGGTTTATGAACCACAACGTAATCAGCGGTATCAGCAAGAATCTTAATATCACCATATATTGATGTATCTTCTCTCTTCTCAATCATCTCTTCTGGCTCTGGCGGTAAAGGATGAACGGTTAGCTTCATTCCTTCTTTTAACATAACACCACCTTTTGTTAAGATCTTATTTGTTTCATCTTCTACGCAATCAGCCTTAATAAGCCGCAACACTGCTGTTCGACTTGTTTCTGTCACTTCTGCTAAAAATGTATCCAGGCGCTTTCCTGCATGATCAGCATCTACCGTGTATGTTGTTTTTAATTTATTCATATGTGCGCCTAGATGGTCTTGAACCATCGACCCCAACGTTATAAGCGTTGTGCTCTAACCCCTGAGCTATAGGCGCGTAATTATATACTCCTGCTTGCCCGCCGAAACTTTAGCATAGGCAGAAGCTATGGGCGCTTATGAAGCAATACATATATTTATAACATAGCTACTATAGCAAAATTACTCTGATTTTTCAAGTCTATAGAAGGGTATAAAAAAAATATCTATATATAAAGAATAAGATAAGTACATATACACAATAACGGACATTTTTAGGCGTACAGCCTTCTCCTTCAAACACATGCCCTAAATGAGCACCACAATTACTACATATACTTTCAACTCGAACTCCATCAACATCTAGTACACGAGTTATTGCTCCAGAAATTGCATCATCAAAACTTGGTCAACCACAATGTGCATCAAATTTATTTTGAGATTGAAACAACGGAATAGCACAACATTTACACGTATACACACCATGTTCATTATGTTCAACATATTTTCCTGAAAATGGTTTTTCTATTTGTTTATGAAGAATTATTTTTTCTTCTTCTGCTGTTAATAATTGATGCATATATTTTTATTACCAATAACACATGTATTGTATGCAAACTATTTTTATTCGTCAAAAAATAAGAATGTACATTTAAGCGTACATATGAATTTTTCCAAAAGTTATGCACAGTTTTTTCTAAAAAAAATATGAAAAAAAACAAAAAAGAATTATACTATACACATATAGGTCGATTACATTTTTTGTATATACTTTTTTACATCGATGCTTGTCATGTAAAAATATTTTTCATTATATTCGTTGTTCATTTGGTGTATACCATGGTGATATCAAAGACAATAATATATAATTATCTCACTCTGAAAGGAGGTGCCTAATTATGCCTGCTAAGAAAAAACCTGCAGCTAAAAAGAAAGTTGCTGCTAAAAAACCTGCAGCTAAAAAACCTGCAGCTAAAAAACCTGCAGCTAAAAAGAAAGTTGCTGCTAAAAAACCTGCAGCTAAAAAGAAAGTTGCTAAGAAAAAACCTGCAGCTAAAAAGAAAGTTGCTAAGAAAAAACCTGCAGCTAAAAAGAAAGTTGCTAAGAAAAAATAGTTTAATACAGTTGCACACAGAAAAATCCAGAGAAATACTCTGGGTTTTTTCTTTCTATATTTTTTCTGTCAATCTTTTTTACCTTTACATACTGTTACTACCCCAAATTCTCCATCATACCCTGGACGGATATACACATTTCCCTCTCGCATGCGTTTAATCGCTCGTGCAATATCTTTTCCTGACACTTTTTTTATATCTGTGAGTGGTGCATCGAGTAAAATATGAAATTCAGTTCCTAATGCTTGTGTTAGTTCATCATAAGCACAAGAAACTTTTTTTGTACCCACTCCACAATCAAATACATTTGCTAAAATTTCTGTCAGTGGAATAATATTTTTAAATGGAACTTTTTCTTTTTGTGCATACTCCTCTCCTTCTTTTTTTGTTCTGTCAGCGAGTTCATGGACACGATTTTCTACCCCAATAATTAATGGCTTGTTGCAACGCGGACATGTATTATCTAATCTTTTACTTTCTTTAGGAGAACAAAAGAACTGACAATCCCTATGCCCATCTGCATGATACTTTCCTTCTTCTGGATAAAACTCAATCGTATGTAAAAACTTTTCTTTATCTTCTTCACGCAAAATGCGCATGATTTCATCATACGTCACATCTGCATCGTTTTCAAACTGCATCACATTTGCTTCTCGCCCAAGTTTTGCTGGGCTATGTGCATCTGAATTTGAGATAAGTGTAATATTATTTAAATGACTCCATTGCCAATTCATAAGTGGATCACTGGAGAGCCCTGTTTCAATTGCAAAAATATGTGGTGCCAGCTCATCAAAAGCTTCCTCAAGTGAATCATAGCCTCCTTTTGATCCAAAAATACCAAACCATGGCGTCCAAGCGTGCGCTGGAATCATCACCATACGTGGGTCAACATTAAGCATCACTTGTAAAATATCTTTTGATGTCATTCCAAGAATTGGGCGCCCATCTGATTTTAGATTAAATCCTCCATCCGCTAATCGTTTATTAAATTGTTCAGCTACCTCAAGAGTTGGTGCATATAAACATAAATGCACGCGCCGTGTTTTTTCTTTATGTTTTTTAATACTCGCAACTTCTGTTCCAATAATAAATTTCGTTTTGCTCTCTCCACTTTTTAATTTGTACATTCCTGGCGTATCTTCTACCAAACATTCTTTCATATGCGCAAACCATGCAGGATGCGTAAAGTCTCCAGTGGCGACAATATCAATACCACGAATCTCACACACACGTGCAATCTCTGGTAATTCCAAATGCTTTGAGCATGCACGAGAGTACTTTGAATGAATATGTAAATCTAAAATTTGTTTGATCATAAAAAATATACAGCCAATCAAATACATCATTGCGAGCTGCCAATCGGGACAGCGCGGCAATCCCTTCGTTCAAAACGATAAATGATTGATTCAAGTATATAAACAAAGGGATTGCCGCGCTGTGCTATCGCCAGCTCGCAATGACGTTATAAAAATAAAAAATTAATTTATTTTCCAACATATTCAATATGATCTTGTGACATCCGACGAATTCCCACATCATTTGTTTGCTCTTCATATACTTGCCCCACAAGCCCTGGCATGCGTGCAATAATAAAAAGTCCTTTCATCATTGCGCTATCAAATCCCATATCAGACAAAATCGCAGCCATAGATCCATCAATATTTAAAGCAAGTGGTTTTGAACTTATTGCATTCAGCGCTGTATGCACATCTTTGGCAACACGACAATGTACTCCAGTAATTCCCAACTCTTCTGCTTTTACAAAAAGAACATCACTGCGTTCATCATGACTTAAAAATGGATGGCCAAATCCTGGAATACGTACTTTTTTTGCTTTTAAGTCTGCAACAATGCCTGCAATATTTTCTTCATCTTTATGATCAACAAAAAATTGAGCAGCTCCTTCAATAGCACTTCCATGACGCTCACCCATGGCAAGAATACCTGCTGCAAGGGCTGTATGCATACTGTTTTTAGCGCTCGCAACAATGCGAGCAGTTTGTGCAGAAGCAGTGCCTGGTCCATGGTCAATTGCAGCAACAAACAACGCATTCATCATCTCTTTATGTGCTGAACTTGGTAATTCTCCACGAAGAAGTAAATAAATAACTTCTACAAATGATTTATCTTGAATTAAAGAAGAAAGTGCCTCCCCACGGATATATTCTTTATTTTCTTTTATATCTGTAATTGCTGTTTTTATCTTCATATATAATCGCTTTAATAGTTTTTTAAGTGTACCAAGCTTTGGGGGAATATACAAATATAGCTAACATAAAGAAGGCCTAAAAAAGCCTTCTTGAATAGAGTAAAATTTAAACAAAAGGCGTAACTAACTCTACTAACTCATCATAGGTATTAGCAATAAGCGCTCCAACATCTTGGAGTGCTTTTTCTTTTTCCTCTGCACTCTGTCCTCTACTCACAATTGCACCAGCGTGCCCAATGTTCATTCCTTCGGGGAGTACATTTGCAAATTTTCCACCGATGTAAATTGCCAAAGGCTTTGTGAACAATTTTTTATTCATCATCTCGACAATATCAAATTCATAACTACCCCCATGTTCACCAAATATGATCACGGCTTTTGTTTGTTCGTCTTTTTCAAATAATGCAAGTAAATCTGCGTATGTTGTCCCCATAAGTAAGTCCCCTCCAACATGCACGGCAGTACTTTGGCCTAAGCCTGCTTTGCGTACTTGCCAACTGAGTTCATTGGTCATACCACCAGAACGAGAAATGATGCCAACAGACCCTGGAGTAAAGATATCTTCTACTTGCTGCCCACCGACAACACCAATACGCCCGACACCTGGCGTGATAAACCCAAGAGAGCTTGGTCCAATGAGCTGAATGCCTTTTTCTTTTGCAGCAGCTAAAAAATACGCCGTATCTTGGATTGGAATACGCTCAATAATTGTATTAATGATTGGAATCCCCGCATCAATAGCTTCCATGATTGCTTGTTTTGCTGCAAATGGAGGAACATATATAGTGGTAATATCAATCTGCCCTAATGCTTCTTTTGCTTCTGCAACCGTATTAAACACTGGGAGTCCTAATATTTCTTCTCCCCCTTTACCAGGACGAACGCCCCCAACAACATTTGTACCATAATCAATCATGGCTTGCGTTGCTTTTTGTCCTTCTTTGCCAGTGATCCCCTGCACGAGGACACGCATGTTTTCTTTCAGTAAAATTCCCATATTATTCTGTCATTAAAGATGTAATGTACACATGGGCGCGTAAAATAAGCACGGCTGAAATACTCATCGTAATTTCTCCTCGATATGCCATATCGACTGCTTCGATAAATGGCACACGAATGCATTCCATGACTTCTTCTGGTGAATCAAGAACAATCTCTGGGACTTCTTGTAGTTCTGCCAAAAACAAATATTCTCGATGTGCAATATTACTTGTTAATCCAGAAGTAAACGATAGTGGAATAAGTCTCTCTGCCTTAATACCCAACTCTTCAAATAATTCTCTTTTCCCCGCTTCTTCTGGTGTTTCTCCTGCATCAATTTTTCCACCTGGAGTTTCTATACTATATCCACCATATCCTTGGCGATATTGTTTAACCAGATAAACATAACCTTCACTATCAATTGGAAGTACCGATGAACCAGTTCCTAAATCAGTGACGACAAATTGGTGTTCTTCTCCACGTTCATTAATAATTGTATCTTCACGAATGCTTAAAAATTTATTTGTAAGAATCTCTTTGGATTTTTTTGTTTTCCATCCAGTTAATTTTGTCATACAGTTGCGTTTACTTGTTCTGCTAATACTTTGGCACTCTCTGTCATACTCATTTCTTTACCAAAGAGTTGCATAGTTAAATTATTTCTTTTTGCACAATCTTCCATGAGTTGCATACCTTCTTTTTCAAATGGGCCTGCACGACGCACAACAATTGGATATGTTGGTTTTACTTCATCAAGTGCGTCAACAATGCCTTGGAAGGTTTCTTTGACATTAGTGAAATTTGCTACTCCCCCTGCAATCCATAATCCTTTTAATCCTGGTTTTGATAAGACAATTTTTGCCAGTTGATGCACTTTTTCTCTTGGAGGATTGCCTGAATATTCTGTATAATTTGCAGGCTTCAAACCTTGTTTAATGAGCGCATCCATATTTGCGATGCTTGCTCCCCCACCAGAAAATAAAATAGCGATATCTCCATCCATTTCAATATATTTGCCAGCTGTTCCTTGATAATATTTTTCTCCTTGATCAATAGCTTCAACAGCAATCTCTCGCTCTGTTGGTGGGCGCCCCATCATGGTTCGTGATTCATAATGTACCCAATCTTCTTTGTGTCTAAATGAGGCATCATCATCAAGTGCAATTTTTGCGTCAGCTGCAATCCACTGTCCATCTTTTGTTTTTACAAGTGGATTAATTTCTACCAAACGCGCATCTTCTTCTAAAAAGCAATGCCACAGTTCATTTGCAAATGGAATATCTACATCAATATCTTTTTGACGGATATCAAGTGCATGTCGTTCAATATGATCATCTGCTACATCTTCAATATCTACTCCACCTTGTTGGCTAAAAACCAGTACAGGTTGATTGGTTTTTGTATCATAGGTAATAGAGAGATACGCTTCTGTAGCGATATCAAGCGCTTCTTCAACATAAACACTGGCAACGTACTGTCCATTAATTTGTGCCGTAAATAATTGCTCAACTGCAGCAACAACTTCTTTTTGGTTATTGCAAAAAAGAATGCCATTATTTTTTCCACGTTTACCCGAAAGCACTTGCGCTTTTACGACCACACGCTCGACCACTAAATCGTCATAGGCCAAAGCGATGTCCTCTCCACGATAAATAAGCACTGCTTTTGGAATAGCAATGCCTTGTTTTTTATATAATTGTTTTCCTTCGTGTTCGTATAAATTCATAGACTTTTTTTAAAAATTCATACGGAACTCTTTTCCGTAATCAACAAAACCACTTTTTTCATACCATGCATGAATTGCGGTTCTTTCATAGCGACTTGTTGCTACTAATTTATAACAACCAGCTTCTTTTGCTTCTTGAATTGCTCGTGTAAGTAACTGACCCCCATACCCTTTTCCACGACAAGTTTCTTCTACAAATAAATCTTCAATATATCCAAATGGTTCATCATGCAAATCATTATACATAATATAGACGGTAATTCGCCCAACTACCTGCTCTTGTTCGTGAGCAAGACATTTAATCGCATAATTACGTTGTTCTTTTTTTATTTGTATCTCCATATTATTTTGATTGAATCACATCGTATAAAATTTGTGATAATTTTTTTGAACTCAAATCACCATCAGCGTGCTCAAATGACCTATTGATGATTGTATATCCTTCTAATTTTTCTCCATCATGCTTAATTAACGCACAATGATTTTTTTTATATAATTCCATTCTTCTTTTTGTACGACGTGCACTATTAAATACAACTGTATCAATTTTTCTTGGAAGATACGATTCAAGTGTATGCACAAAGCCACTGAGCGTCGTAGGACCGGTTTCTTTTATTAAAGAATGGATGTTACCAGGAACGTGCACTAAACGTGCAGAAGACGCTTCAATAGCCTCATAAATGCCCTTTGGTAAAAGAGATGCAATCACACTCGTATGCAAACTCCCTGGTGAAAAAAAGATAACATCAGCTTCGCGAATAAGTGGTAAAATTTCTGGATACGCTTTTACTTCTGGCATAAGAGAAAGTCGTTTAATTTTTATCTGTCGATCATAATCAGGCTCATCAATATGATGCTCGCCTTTTATCACATCTCCATTAGATAATTCAGCCACCAAATGTGTTGGTTCAAGTGACACAGGATATGTTTTTCCTCCAGCTTCTACAGCGTGTTCGAGTAAACGAACAGCGGAAACAAAGTCTCCGCAATATTGTTCTGCAAGCACTAAAAATAAATTTCCCAAATTATGTCCTGCACAATTACCCATTTCTTTTGGAAAACGATTCTTATAAAATATGTTTTTCATTCCCCCTTGTTTATATCCATATTGAGACAATGAAATAGCCGCACGCATAATATCTCCTGTCGGGAGCGTATTAAATTCTTCTCGCAATTTTCCTGAAGACCCACCAGAATCACTCATAGTAACCATTGCAGAAATATTTAATATATCTGCATGCTGTTTGAGTGCACGAAGAGTAAGCGCACTTCCATTTCCTCCCCCAAATACAACGACATTTAATTTTTTATTATCCATATTATTCAACAGTTACACTCTTTGCTAAATTTCGTGGACGATCGACATCACGCCCAAGAGCCACTGCCATATGATATGAAAACAATTGCAATGGAATATGATTTAAGAGTGGTTCAACTAATTCCATAGTTTCTGGCACAAAAATAACATCATCAGCTAATTCATGTGCTCGATCATCTCCTTCTGTTGCAATCACAATCACTTTTCCTTTTCGTGCACGAATTTCTTCGATGTTACTTCTCATTTTATCATAAAGTTGATTTTTGGTCATGACAGCAATCGTTGGAAATGATTCATCAACAAGTGCCAAAGACCCATGCTTCATTTCTCCGCCAGGATACGCTTCACTATGGCGGTAGGTAATTTCTTTTAATTTGAGTGATCCTTCAAGTGCAGTTGGATAATTAATTCCTCGACCAATGACAAAGAAATCTTCGTAATCTTTATATGTTTCAGCTATGACTTTAATTGCATCACTTTGCTCTAAAATACGATTCATTTTTTGTGGTAACTCTAATAGTGCGTTTAACAATCTTTGGCCAGTGGCTAACGTTGTACGTTGCGCACGCCCAAATTGAAGTGCATACAGTAAAATAATTGCGACCATGTTCGTATATGCTTTGGTAGAAGCCACTGCCAACTCTGGCCCTGCATGAATGTATGTTCCACCATCAGTTTCACGAGCAATGGTAGAGCCAACACTATTGACAATACCACGAACAAACGCACCTTTTCTTTTTGCTTCACGAAGGGCTGCTAATGTATCTGCTGTTTCTCCAGATTGAGAAATACCAAATACTAGCGTATGCTCATCAATGACTGCATCGCGATAGCGAAATTCACTCGCAACATCTACTTCTGTTGGGATGCCTGCCAAACGCTCAAATGCATATTTCCCGACCATACCTGCATGACTAGCAGTTCCGCACGCAATAAAAATGACACGACGAACTTGCTTGATTTCATCATCAGTCATATTAAGACCACCTAATTTTCCTACACCTTCTTCTACATCATAGCGACCCCGAATCGCATCCTCAAATACGGTTGGTTGATCAAAAATTTCTTTCAGCATAAAATCTGCATAGCCTTGTTTCTCAGCTTCTTCTGCACTCCACTCAATTTCTTCAACTTCTTTTTCAATTAACTCATGTGCTAATGTTTGTATTTCAATGGCATCTTGTGTAAGAATTGCAATTTCTCCATCATCTAAAAACATCATTTTTTTTGTGTAAGGTAAAATTGGCGTTGCATCACTTGCAATATAGTGCTCACCATCTCCGACACCCACAACAAGCGGACTCCCCATTCGTGCCGCGATAAGACAATTTGGGATATCTTTATGTAAAACAACAATTCCATAGGTTCCACGAACTTGCTTCAATGCTTCTTCTACTGCTTTAAGCAAATGTTCTTTTGTGTATGGTGCTGTTGATTCTAATAAGTGTTCACCAATCAAATGTGCCAAAATTTCAGAATCGGTCTCTGAGTTATATATGTGTTCACTCCCTAACTGTTCTTTTATTTCTCGATAATTTTCAATAATTCCATTGTGCACTAACACTAACTTTTGTGATTGATCTGTATGTGGGTGTGCATTTTCTTCTGTTACTCCCCCATGTGTTGCCCAACGGGTATGCGCAATTCCAACTCCCCCAGGAAGATCTTCTGTTGCTGCCCGAGCAGCTAAATTTTCAATTTTTCCAACTGATCGCACACGCGCAAGAGTATCTCCATCTTGAATTGCAAGACCCGCACTATCATATCCACGATATTCTAAACGTCGAAGCCCTTGAAGTAAAATTGGGGCGGCTTCTTTTGAACCAATATAGCCAATAATTCCACACATATATTTTGAAAATTATGAAGTATGAATGATAAATTATAAATGAAATCTTTATGACAGGTTCATGTGTAACCCAGCTTCAAATGATTTTTTATTTTCCTCCCATCCAGCTTTTTTAGAAAGCATGTTTTCTAACAGTATCAAAACAGCATCTTTTGTGATACCAATATTTTCTTTTTCTAATACTGTTGTCAACACTCCTAAGAAAAAAATATTTTGACTTCGTCTTGGTACTTGTGCCTCTTTGATCACTTCAGCATAATCAGCAATATCGATGACAATTGTATTATCACCCACAAATTGTATTGTTCTCTCCCGTGCTTGAGGTGACAAAATGAGTAATAGATCTGCCGTTTTAAATTTTGGATATACAATAGGTGCCTCATCAATTTGAATAAAATTAAGTGACACACCACCACGTTGTTCTAAACCATAATTTGGAATAGAGGTAACATGTTGTTCTGCATCAAATGCAACGGAACAAAGAATCTTTGCAATTAATTGCACTCCTTGCCCGCCATCTCCTGAAAGTAATATGTTTTTCATAGATTTAAAAAATATGTTGTTAGCTTTTCAAAAGAATTAAACTTAGCGACATACTGTTCGGCATCACCAAAGCCATATGACACATACATAAAATCAATGCCCGCATTTTTTGCAGATAATTCATCTCCTGCAGTATCTCCCACATACACAGGATGTTGTAAATCATACTTTTCTTTCATACGTATAAGCATTTGATCCTTTGGTAATCCTGACAAGCCATTACAATCCATACCAGAAATATATTGCACGATATCACAATGTTCTAAAAATGTAGACAAATACCAATCTTGGCAATTACTTACCAAATAAATATCATACTTTTTTGCAAGTGCTTCAATTCCTGTCTTTACTCCCACATAACAATCTCCACCTTCTTTTTTTATCACATTTAATTCACAAGCACTTACAGTATCAAGTAATGTCGGATGATTTTTTTGTAAACCAGGATAGGTATACTCTACACAAATTTCAAACGGAGCCCCTGCAACTTTTTTAACATCCTTATCCGTTACTTTTTTCTTAATCCCTAAAGATTTTGTTGCCTTGTTCCACCCACGTGCACTTGCACGAGTCGCATCCCAAAGTGTTCCATCAATGTCAAAAATTATGCTATCAAATCTCATAGACAATAATTAAGAACAAACTCCCACAGGAAAAATCTTTTTCATGTTTTCTACATATGCTTTCAAATCAGGTCCTGCGACTTTCCAATTGGTCGGGCAAAAACTTAATACTTCAACTAAAGAAAAATGCCCTGCTTGCTGTGTTGCAATGGCTTGCTCCATATGATGATTTAATTCCTTCATATCTGTCATACTTGTGCGAGCAACATAAGCATGTGGATTGAGTTGTTTAATTAACTCAGGGCCACGCATAGGCTCTTGCTTAACTGGATCTAAATTGGTACTTGTTTTTTGCCCAATCATCGTTGTTGGCGCACTTTGCCCACCAGTCATAGCATACACCACATTATTTGAAACAATGACAGTAATCGGTTCATCGCGCATAGCTGCCCAGAGCAAACTTTGGAGCCCAATTGCATATGCACCACCATCACCAGCATAAGCAATACTAATTGAATCTTTTTTTGCACGTTTAAATCCATTCATGGTAGCCACAACTCGTCCATGATGTGTTTGAAATGTATTAATAGGTAAAAAATCCCAAGCAAGGAGTGAACAGCCAATATCTAATCCGAGTACTGCTTTGCTTTCAAGATCTTGTTTTTTTAATGCCTGATGCAATGCGCGCAACGTCATCGGTTGGCCACAACCAGGACAAAAAGTTGATTTTGCATGAGACATATTATTGATAATTTTCTTGAATAAATGATACGATTTCTTCCACATCAATTCCTACTGCTGGTTTATATAAACCATGTATTTCTGCAGAAACGGTTAAGGCTTGTTTTACGAGATCACGTAATTGCCCCATACTCGATTCAACAATACATAATGAAGGACAATGCTCCGCTAAATTATTTAATGCCTCTGCAGGAAATGGACTGAGCGTTTTAGGACGAAACAATCCAACTTTTTTTCCACTCTCACGAAGCATATCTACTGCTGCTTTTGTTGCAGCGCCGACAATACCGTGCGCTACAATAACTACTTCAGCATCTTCTGTTTTGTATGCTTCATAATCAGCCACTTCTTTAGCCATTGCATCAAAATCTCGTTTATGTTCTTGCAATACCTCGTATAACTCTTCTTCTACCGTATAAATATTTCGGATGTGTTTGTATTCTTTTTCATGAACCAAAGGCTCTGCCTCTACATTTGGATAATCAGTATTCAATACAACATCTTGTCTCGTTTTTAATAAAAAACCATCGGTTAATACCACTGAAGGAAAACGATATTTCCATGCGCCATTAAATGTTTTACGAGTCATGTCATACAGCTCTTGCACGGTTGACGGTGAATACACCAAACGCATACCTTCTCCATTTCCACCATGAATAGCAAGGTTTACTTCTTGTTGAGAATAAATTACCGTTCCTGAACTTGGACCACCCCGTTGTGCAACAATACACACAAAAGGAAGTCGCATTCCATCAGCCATACTGAGTGCATCTTGCATAAGCACAGTCCCCGGCCCTGCTGTTGCCGTAAATGTTTTTTCTCCTGCCATAACCGCACCACACACGGCAAAGCCAGCAGCAATTTCATCTTCTGTCTGTAAATATTCAAGTGCTTTATTTTTTTGTGTATGATGAATCCAATTTGTTAAAATCTCCGTTCCCGGTGTAATAGGATAGCCAAACATGTGTGTTGCACCAGCATCAATACATGCAAGTACCGCGACCTCATGACCAGTTAAAAATTGACGTTTCATAAACTCGTAACTTTATTTTTTTGTTAAATGTTGATGAGCAATATCTAAATCCTCTTTTGTATTAATCCCGACGGCTTCTGTATAGTCGACATCAATAGATGAAATAGATTCACCCTCATCAATTGCCATTTTCACGACATCTGGAAGATAATATTCTTTTTGTATATTATTATTATCAACTGTTTTTAACTTTTTCCAAAGCCAATCTGATGAAAAACAAAAATAACATGGATTAACTTCTTTTATCTCTAATTCATTTTCTGTCGCATCCTTACATTCTACAATTCGTTGAATATGATTTCCCTCTCCTCCACGAATAACACGACTAAATGAATAAAAGGGCTTAAATACTCCTTCAAAATGTGGTACTGTAATTGTCATCATCGTAACCGTATTTCCTCGTTCAACATGTCGTTGTGATAAACGTTTGATAGAATCAGCCGTCACAAATGGCATATCACCATACAAAACAATAACATCATCAACCTGACTTTTTAATAATTCCTCAGCCTGTGCGGTCGCATGTCCTGTACCCAATTGTTCTGGTTGAATAACATACTGTACCCTATCTCCCAAATGATCTTGCACAAGAGTATGATTTGGAGAAACAATAACCACAGGTTTTGTACAACATTCCGATAATTCAACAGTACCTACAACATGCTCAACCAAAGGTTTTCCATGCAGAAGGTGCATGACTTTAGGAATATGACTATTCATACGTTTCCCTTCTCCTGCTGCAAGAATAACGATACCTATTGAATGATATTTACTCATACTGTAATAAATATTATTTGATATAAGAGAGATAATCATTTAACGACTTGATACACGGCAAGCCCGATTGATGATAGGCTTCTTGTGCAAAACACTCAGACATTTTGAGTACTGCTTGCACTTGTGGAAATGTGTCTACAATGTCTTGTGTTTCTTTTATTTTATCATTTAACAAATAAATTTCTTCATCTTGTTTTGCAGAAACAATCTGTTTTACGATTTCAAGTTTGCTCGTCTCTGTCATGTAGATTTCATCAAAGAAATGTTCTATACCACTCCCCAATACTTTTATTTTTTGAAAATCAACTCCACCAAGACTAAGCAATACCATTTTTCTCCCCGTACATTTACACTCCGTTAACATATGTACTGCATCTGGAAATAAATACTTTTTTATCTGTATCATTGTTGACTCAAGTGCTTTTTCAATGGTCTTTCTATCATATCCTATATCCACTAACACATCAACATGCCGTTCATGCGAATAGCAGGTTCGCTTTCCTTCTGTATATGCTCGCGCATAACTTTCATCATAGTCAACTTGACTCACACCAACTTCTCTCAAAGCAAGTATGCGATCTCTTTTAAATGCTTGGGTGTCAAATAACGTGTCATCAAAATCAAAAATAAACATACTATTATAATGTTTTCCAAAGTGAATCAAATAATAATTTTTGTGTTTCATACACACCGTCATTTTCAATCACAACTCCAATTGGTTCTTGCTGTGCATTAAGTGAGATGTATGCCGTTTTCCCAGGATACATCATAATGTACGTTGGTGAAGACACTTGATGATCTAACCATTTCCGTTCATCAAGTCCACGCAAATCGCCACCCTCTCCAATTGCAATTACTTTTACTCCAATGCCTTTTTTAATCCGAACATCAGAAAATGTTGGGAAACTTTCATATAAATATTCACGAAGACCTGCCGCAGAATAAATACGATACTCTTGATGTTCATCTTCTTCACACACACGTAACACATCTTCTAAAATAACATGCAAATTTTTGCGATCATAATAGCGTGCTACCGGTCGCTCTCCCCCACGGTTATACAATGCCTGCAACTCTGGAATATGTTTATTAAGCTCTTGATCAATATGTGATAATTGATCTTGCTGTTTACGCACTAATTGATGCAATTCATTTGGATGTGCTGCAACAAAATGTTGTTTTGAATCTTTATTATGAAAATACACCAAATCAAGCTCTTGCAAGTATTTGAGTGCATCATAGGTCGTCCCTCTGTTTAAATCACAGTGTTCTGCTAAATGACGAACAGAACTTGGTCCTAATGACAATAAAGCCATGTAAATCTGGCTTTGCTTATCTGTCAATCCTAATTGTGTAAATAAATGTTTTTCCATAGTTATCCTATTGTAACAGGCTGATCAGTTTTGTCAACTTTTTTTCGACAGTACTGTGGAAAAGTATTAAAAATACCGTAAAATTACGGTATTTTTTTATTTTTTATTATTATTTTCATTATTTATGAGCCTTTTTCTCTTTTATAGCAACCTCTTTCCAAAATGCACTAAATTCTGTAATTTCTTTTATAATATGATCACGTACCCAAGGAACCAAAAAATTATTCAAACCAAGAGTAATATCAATTAAGGTATCTGGGTCATTTAAAGACTTTTCATCTGGACATTTTTCCCGCAACTTCTTATATTCTTTTAAAAAAATGACCTGCCCTTTAATATGCTCTTTGGCCTTTGGATAATTATATTTATGCAAATAATCTTCTTCATAAGAAAAATGATTCTTAATATAATTATCAAGATCATGAATACACTTCAAAGTCTTTTTAGACCCCACAGATGTAACCATAGAATCAAACAGTACATTTACAGTACGAATGATATCTTTATGCTGCTCATCAATTTTTTTATTTCCAACACTTAACTCATCTGTCCATTCTAATACATTATGCATATACATCTCCTTTAACTCTATATAAAACTTCTTAATTTATATATAGTATACCACAATATACTTATAAAATATTCATTCTTAAACTACCATCACTTCCTCACTCAAATACACATCCTGCACTGCATTTAATATCTCAATCCCCTCTTTTAATGGTTTTTGGAATGCTTTGCGTCCTAGGATTAATCCAGATCCACCAGCACGTTTATTAATCACAGCAGTTTTTACAGCATCAGCAATATCATTTTTTCCACTCGCTCCCCCAGAGTTAATTAACCCAATGCGCCCCATGTAACTATTTGCTACTTGATAACGACATAAATCAATTGGATGATTACTGTTAAGCTCGCTATACATTTCATCAACA